>NZ_JBYNSB010000049.1:0-5316 GCF_057785455.1 Mesobacillus sp. | reverse complement strand
TTTATATTTAATTTTGGCTCTGTTAAACGAGGCTGTTGATTTTCGTTCCAGGCGCTTCGCTTTCCTCGGGGCGTGCGGTGAGCCTCCTCGTCGCTTTGCTCCTGCGGGGTCTCACCTGCCCGCTTCATCCCGAAGGAGTCTGCGCGCCTTCCACTACAATCACCAGGGTTAAAAATCAACATTCAGCTTTACCACAGCCTTAATTTATAACCATTTTTGTCGAATTCCGATGTAATATTTCTCGGGAAATTGTTGAAATTTGAAATTAAAGACACAAATTGCCAGGCAGCAGGTGCCGCTTCTCTCTTTTTGTGGCAGCGATATAAGGTCTTTGTAAAAACCCTTTAATGTTTTGTGTATCGCATAGCAATATAAGGGGCTCGTCGTCGGGGTGAACAGAGCTAGGACAACCGCGTTACCAATCTAACAAACGTATTGCCTTATAATTAATCATAACTTATCTGGATTCTCCAACAGCATCCAGACTCCTCTTCATAAAGGAAGACAAAGCATTTATCCATGATGTATCGGCGAGCGATATGAAACTCATTACTAAGGAATTCAGCTTTTCCATTTTCTTTTCATTAAAAAGAAATCCAAATCTATATAACAGGATGGATTATCAGATCCCATTATAAAAATCGAAAGTTATAAACCTTTTTATTTCCTGAATAAAGAAAAAAGCCAGCCCCATTTCATCGGACGCTTTTGCATCTCTTCTTCCAGACGTTTATTAAAATCAATCTGCGAACGCCACTCTTTTTTCTGTTCTTCCCGCATTTTTTCTATTTCAATTTGCAGGAGTTCACTTCTTTCCTTTTCTTGCTGCAATAGATTTTCATAATGTGTATTTTGCTGTTCAGTTAATTTCTCTATTTTGGCATTCGTTCTTTGTGCTGAATTTCCGATACTTGAGCTAATGACATGATGATCCTGCTGCAGCTGGGAAATTTTATTTTTCAGCTGTGACATATCGTTAGAAAGCTGGACATTCATTTCACGCGCTGCTGCAAGCTCATTGACTAAAAACATTAGGACTTCCTTAATTTGATTAGGGTCCTGCGGCAAATTTTCATATGTATCGCTTGTCGCTACAGTTGTCTCTGTAGAACCTGCTAATCTATTTTTCTGCAGATCCACCAGGTCCTTCGCTGTATCATCAAGCGGCTTATCCGTATCGCGTAACGCTATGAGCGCGCTTATATCAGTTTGTACAAAGATGCGGCGGTCGCCATCCTTCATAAACTCATATCCATTGCGCTCTAAAATCTGGCCATACTTTCGAACGGTGGGAGTCGCAATTCCCAGTTCCTCAGCCACTTCCTTTGTGGAAAAAGCCCGTTCATTTGGTTGTATATCGTATCGCATATCGCACCTCCTGTCTTCAATATGAAGGTTTTTGTCGATATTTGCAAGAGGCATATCGCCTAAATGATTTGAACTGTTGTAGCTGTATAGCTAGCCCTTAACGATTCAATAAGGAAATATCTTTTTTATCCGTATATAACAACTAATTAATTTATTCTATATTGTAAAAGGGCCCCCTTAAAGCGGGTGCCCTTTCTGACTTTTCGAAGTATATCTGGATTATGAAGAGATCAAAACCTCGTTCACCTTATGTTGCATAGAAAAAGTAGTTTCCGAAATAAGGAAGACGGCACAATTACTATCGTTTTTGGAATGATTATAGTTGTCTTTCGGGCAATTATAACTGGCTTCCAGGAGATTCCGCCCTTGTTTTCGGAGATTCTCCACATTTATTGGGAGAATAAGTTTTCCCCGCTCCTTTTACGCGAAAAATCCTCCCGCTAAATCAGAATTTTGCCAGCCATACCAACCAAATTCAGCCGCGGCAATCTGCGCCGACCTGTATAATCTAATGCATCCCTTCAGCTTTCTGAGTAGACATAGGCTTTTTTAACGGCGTAATCAATGTGATCAACAGCGCAATGACCGCTAAAATCATCATGAAGTAATATGCTTTGCTTGAGGCAAAAATGGATGCCAGTTCGGCAATTCCTTTTGTCACACCTTCTGCAGCCAAAACGCCTGCGTAGGCTGTTGCTTTCGATGTATAAATTGTTATGACAATCGCTGTGCCAATCGCCCCTGCAATTTGCCGAACCGTATTGTTAACAGCGGTACCATGTGTAACAAGCTCCTTCGATAATGCATTCAGGCCTGCTGTGTTCAGCGGCATTGTAATAAAGCTCAACCCGATCCGCAAGAAAATCGTACGAACCATCAGGAAGGTAAAAGTCGTTGATTCTGTTAAGTCAGTTACAATCCACATCGAAGGTATAACGAAAAGTAATCCGATAATGAATAATGGCTTTGCTCCAAATCGGTCATACCATTTTCCGGTTACCGGTGATAAGAATGCATTTACGAGTGCCCCAGGCAATAATAATAATCCTGCGTCAAATGCTGTAAAACCGCGGCCATTCTGTAAATATATCGGCAATAAGATCATATCCGCATACAACATCATCGTTACGATAATGTTGATGAAAGACGTCATTGTGAACGTTTTGTTTTGGAACACACGTACATTCAAAAACGGATCACTGCTGCGTAATTGACGAATTGTAAACAATACTAACACGATAACACCTGTGAAAATGGAGGTCAGCACGATTACATCATCCCATCCGTGACAGCCCGCATTGCTAAAACCATATAATACTAGTCCAAATCCGGCTGTAGAAAGAATCACACTCAGTATATCCAGGTCCGCTTTTGACCCTTCAGAAACGTTAATCAAATATTTAAATGCCAATAAGATCACCATTGCTACAAGCGGAATCAAGCCGATAAACAACCAGCGCCATGAGACATATTCAATGACAAATCCAGATAGTGTTGGTGCTATTGCTGGAGCAAAAATCATTGCAAGTCCCAGCAGGCCCATTGCGCTGCCTCGTTTTTCCATCGGGATGATAAACATGACGACACTCATCATAAGCGGCATGATAATACCGGCACCCGCAGCCTGAATCATACGCCCTATCAATAAAATAGGGAAATTTGGAGCGATCGCACAAAAAACAGAACCGATTAATAATAATAGCATTGAACTGATAAATAATTGCCGCGTTGAAAAGCGCTTCATTAAGTATGCGGTAACTGGAATCAATACACCATTAACGAGCATGAACCCGGTTGCTAACCATTGTACGGTTGTCGCTTTCACATCAAAAATTTCCATGAAGCTGCTCAGGGCCACATTTAATAATGTTTGGTTCAATATTGATAAAAAACCTCCAAGCAGCAGCACAAAAAGCAATACTTTTCTATTTATATCATGAGCCATAAAAACTCACAGACCTCCTCTTTACTTTGTCAACACAATGACGATAAAATGTATTCTAACAACTTTTATAGTAAGAAACCACCAACATTTTTCAATAAATCGTCAACTATACAACACTAACCAAAGTTGTGTTGCAAAAGTGTTAGTTTAATAGATAAAGGGAGGCACTAAATGACTGTGAAAAAGGAAGATCCTCGTGCCATTCGCTCCAAGCGTCTGCTGAAGGAAGCTGTTAAATCATTACTGATTGAATCACAAAATTTGCAGGGGTTAACTGTTCAGAATGTAACAGCAAAGGCTGAACTGAATCGTGCCACCTTCTACTTGCATTTTTTAGATATGAGAGATTTACTGCGACATGTAGTATACGACATTCTCGACGATCTGTCGAAGAACCTGGAACCATTATTAGAACAGCAGCATGTAGATTTGGATGAACAGCTGCTAACTTTCTTGGATTATTTTTATCAGCACCGAAAATTCTTGTCTGTGCTATTTGAAGAGAGGGCATTCCAAAGGAGGATCCATCATTTTATCGTGGATTTTGTTCAGGCCAGGCGTGAAATGAGAACGATTATAACGGAGGATGCGGTCTCTAAAGACATTATTGCGTCTTCGATTCTCGGTATTCTTATGTGGTGGATTCGTGATGGAAAACAATACAGCTCGGAATATATTGCCCAGCAAATAGCGGCATGGATGGCGAGGAGACACTGAGATGTGAAGATTTATTAATATGATTAACGGTTTGATCAAGAGTTTGAGAAGGAATAGTACCTAACAAAGTGTCGAATATTTTTTGATAATCTAAAAAAACATCTTACTAATCATTGGGGGTATTTTGCTTTGAATAATTACGATCAACAATTTTTTATATCAAAACTCGGACTAACTCCACATCCAGAGGGTGGATATTATAAAGAATCATTCCAGTCTGCCGAAATGACTTCTGATCAAGAATTAACCGTGAATTTTGAAGGGAAACGCAAGCTGTATACGAGTATTTACTTTCTGTTAACTTCAAATGACATTTCCCATTTTCATCGTTTGAAATCTGATGAATTATGGTATTATCACGCCGGAAGCCCGCTAACGATTCATATGATTGAGGAAAATGGGGATTATAAAGAAATTAAATTAGGATTAAATATGGAAAAAGGGGAAGTCCCACAGGCATTAGTCCCAAAAAATACGATCTTTGGATCATCTGTTATGGATGAGGATACATTCTCTTTGGTTGGGTGTATGGTTTCGCCAGGTTTTGAATTTAAGGACTTTGAATTATTCACACAACACGAACTTTTGTTAAAATACCCTCAACATAAAGATGTAATCCTAAAGATGGCTTATGATAAAATTCCAGATTAACTGATGGATTGAAAAGTAGTTTCTCAAAAGGCTTTTGGAAGGACTTCATTTATTCAATAAAAAATGTTTTCTTTTTTACAACACAAGGAATTAAAAAAGAAGCTTCCCATAATTTTGGTATGGGAAGCTTCTTTTATTAAGATAGGCTTTGGAGGCCGTTATTACATCATTCCACCCATGCCGCCCATTCCAGGAGCGCCCATTGGAGCAGGATTTTCTTCTTTTATTTCTGCTAATACACACTCTGTAGTTAAGAGCATAGCTGCAATTGAAGCTGCATTTTCCAACGCAATACGTGAAACTTTAGTAGGGTCAATTACTCCTGCTGCAAATAAATTTTCAAATTTTTCTGTGCGTGCATTGTATCCAAAATCAGCTTTTCCTTCGCGTACTTTTTGAACAATTACAGCTCCTTCGCCACCTGCATTGGCAATAATTTGGCGCAATGGCTCTTCTATTGCGCGTTTTACAATAGCAATACCGGTTTGTTCATCTTCGTTGTCGCCTTTTAATTTTTCTAATGCATCAATAGCACGGATATAAGCAACACCACCACCTGCAACAATTCCTTCTTCTACTGCGGCACGCGTAGCTTCTAATGCATCATCCACACGGTCTTTTTTCTCTTTCATTTC
>NZ_JBYNSB010000048.1:0-2784 GCF_057785455.1 Mesobacillus sp. | reverse complement strand
ACATTGCAAGGAGTAAGCCATCAGCGGTGCTCAGGGCTGCAGCCAGACCACCGACAGCGACAAGTGGCGCAATCAGCCAGAACATGCCAAACATATCAGGCATGCCCACGACGACTATATCTCCATGAAACACCATCTCGGGAGGCTGCAATATGCCATCGGCATTTTTGTCTGCGATTTTAACAAGACCTGTAGGAAGCCACTTCTGTATCCATGCGGTTGCCATAACTTCGCTCATAGGTTTACCCCAAAGCTCTGAGAAGGAAGTCCTTGCGATAGCTGCATAAATTGTTGCTGTGATATAAAGCAAGCCGATAAAGAAAAGAGCCCATCCTACGCTCACTCTGGCAGCCTGAACTGTTCTGACTGTATAAAACCTGACGAGGATATGAGGGAGCCCCATTGTGCCAAGCATAAGGACGAGTGCAAAGCAAATCCAGTTAAAGGGTCCCTTTCCGCCACCAACTGTCCTTACAAAAGGCTCTGTCCATAAAGGCAGATTAAATGCAACCTCGCGGGCTTGAATCTGGTCAATAAGCCAGCCATACTGTACCCAGGGGAGAGGCAGTAAGCCAAGGTAGTAACTGGCTATAAAGACTGGTGTGCAATACATGGAAATCATAACGAAATACTGGAGGAACTGAACCCATGTGATGCTCTTCCATCCGCTTGTCCATGCATATGCAAGGGCGCCGAAAACCCCCAGGAAGACCGATATAGTGGCCGGTAAGCCAAGAAACCTTGAAAAGACGACCCCAACTCCGACAAGTTGAGCTGTAAGATAGGTAAGAGACATAACAAAAATCATTACAACTGCCACAGACCTGACAGGTCCCCAGCCGCCTGCCCTCTTCTCGAGGAGCTCAGGGACGGTATATGTCTTTGATTTTCTGACAAATGGGGCGATTGTAAAAGACATGAGGGTGTAACCTAATGTCCATCCGATTATGAACGGCATGGCGTCATACCCGAGTAGGGCGATTGCGCCTGCCATCGAGAGGTAGCTTGCAGCGCTCATCCAGTCTGCACCTGTGGCGGCACCGTTAACAAAAGCTGGGATTTCTCTGCCTGCTACATAGAAGTCGGCAGCTGATGTGGAACGAAGAGCCAGAGCCAGAACAAGATAGACAAATATGGAGCCGACAACCAAAAATATACTGCCAGTAAATTCGCCTACCGTGAATGTGGCTAAGAACGATAAGACAAGCCAAACTACTGCAGCTACGATTGTAGCATTAAGAGGGTGTTTGATATTCATTCTAATTCCTCCTTTGCAACCTTCTCTCTCAGGTCGCGGTCAAGCTTGTTCATAATGGCTGCGTATATGAATATCAGAGCGACGCCAGCCACTATCACAAAAAACGCATTCATATACATGTGCAAGACAGGTAAGCCGAGAATTCTGACCCCTTTCCAGAAATATGGGGACATCGAGGGCAAGACTACCGCGATAATAATCCAAAATATAAGCCAGATAATTGTTATATTTCTGACCCTAGTCCAGTAATACTGTTTTACATCCATACTAACCTCCTCCCTGGTATAAAGTTTGATGCTTCAAGCTAATGTATCCGGATACATCAGCTTTGCCGATTCTAAGCAGTGAATCAACTGTGGAAATCTTTAATTCTGCAAGATATACGATGAGTTTCTGAAAAACCTGTGCAGTTATAAAGGCTTCTGCCATTGCATTGTGCACCTCCTTTGCCTCTATGTTCATTAATTTTGCGATGTCCCAGAGGGATCTATAATTTAGGCACTCCTCTGGAAAGGCCTTTGTCTTTACAAGCCACCTGTATATAAATAGCGTATCCAGTGCTATGGGATTGAAATCCTCCTTAAGGTGCCTCCGTATCTCCCTTCTCAAAAATGCAAGATCAATAATGATAAAATGACCAACAATTATGGAGTCTCTAAAAAATTCAAGAAACTCTTCAAGCACAGGTTTTATATGGGGAGATGTCTGAAGCTCTGATGTAACCATCCCATGCACCAGAACGCTCTCTTTTTTGAGTGGGCATGTAGGTTTAACTAGCCTGGAAAAGACATTGCATAACTTTATCTTTTTGCCTCTCATCCTGACTCCAGCAATAGACACTATTTCATCCCTGCTTTCATCAAGTCCTGTAAGCTCTGTATCAATAACAACAAAGTCTGCTTCATGAATAGGAATTCCTTTTATACTTTTCTCTTTGCTCTTAAAGATGGTCTCAATTTTTAAATACAGGCTTTCAAGCATCTATGGCAGTCTTTCTAAAATCTCAGTTTTCGGATGATATTGATATTGATGAAGACCACTTATCACCAAAGCAATGTTCCCTCTCCAAAATATAGAATTTTCTTTCCTGATTTTTAATCATCAAATATTAAAACTTATCTTAAAAGAGCAATTTGTATGCCAAATGGTTCAGTTTTGTCGGGAGGATTTAATAGAGTGTTGTATTGTCAAAGTTATTTAATGTTTGCAAAAATTGCAGTAGGTGAATAAAAAAATTCAAGCTTGAAAAAAATAAGCAAATCAACACACAAATTGGTCTCTTATGTTACTAAAAGTAACCGAAAAAAAGATGTCTTTAAAAGAAGTGAAAGGCTATACACTGTCTTTATTGCCTTTAAATCTATAGTTCATAACTCCTTGATATATAAGATTTATTGCTATGTGAGAGATGCTAAATATTTTGCACTTTGAGTTTTGTAGCATAGATATATAAATCTAAAACATAAAGCTTATTCATTTGTATAGTTTTATTCGTCTCTTGATGGGCAAAGCTCAAAAAGGATGCA
>NZ_JBYNSB010000047.1:0-58816 GCF_057785455.1 Mesobacillus sp. | reverse complement strand
TTAATGGCCGTAAACTTAAGGAAATATGCGCAAAGAGGATAAACTCTGAATCGCATACCTCGCAATAAAATAGAAAAAAAGTGAAATCGCATCGACGATTTCACTTTTTTCTATTTCAGAAGCTATTTGTCCCAGCCTCTTTTTAATGAAGAACTATTACATGCTCAAAAATTGGGTATATCATGAAAAGAAAAGATGTTTTCAAAAAAATAATCGGATATTTGCGGGCATAATATCTTAAGAGTTTATTTACAAATTTGAAACTTTTTCCTTAAGTAAGCGTAAATAGTAAAGTCGAAAAGAAAGAGGTGAAATACTTGAGCAAAACAAAAAAACTGATTGCTGGAATTTCTGCGACTGCATTAATGGTGGGTCTAACTGGATGTGGTCCTAATCAGCAGGCTGCACCTGACCGTGACTGGGAATCAGATGACACGACAACAGATGGCCAGGACTGGTCGTCTGGAAATGAAGATATCCCGCCAGTCCCGGAAGGCACTGATTGCTCTGATTGGGAATGGGACGATGAAGATGGTGTCTGGGAATGTGATGATACAAGATCTCCGTATTTTGGGCATTTTTTCTTTGCAGGAATGTTTTTTTCGAATCGTTCCATGCTTTATAACAGCAATGATTACAAAAAGTACAGGAACAGTTCATCTTTCAAAGGTGCAAGGCTTGACAGCAAATATAAAAACACTTCGCCCAAAGGGAGCTCTGGATTCGGCAGCGGGTCAAGAACTACAACTGGTGGTTAGGGGAGAGGTATAGATGAATCTTTATTTGAACTTTGCTTCATACTTGGGGCTTGGCTTATTATTATTGGCCGCAGGAGTCGGGTTGTTCGTGCTGGCTACCCCTAAAATCAAAGAATTTGAATTAATCGGCAGACGGAATGTTACTGCCGCTTTATCACTTGGCGGAAAAATGATCGGTCTGGCCATTGTCCTTGGAGCTGCTGCGGAATATTCAGTGTCCCTGCTTGATATGGCTATTTGGGGATCGATTGGCATTTTCACACAAATCGTTGTATTTTTTGTTGCAGAAGTGGCAACTGTCCGCTACAGCCTTCAGAAAGCGATCGAGGAAGATAACCGCTCAGTCGGCGTAATTTTATTTTCATTATCATTGGCAGTTGGATGGATTGTCGCTAAGAGCCTTTCTTATTAATGTTAACCAGTTTTGCTTGAATTTACAGAAGAAAGGGTTATTGCAATGAAAAAACTGACTTATTTTATCCATGATGGTCATGGGAATTATGAACCCTTCTACGAATACTCTATTGATAAAGTCGGATTGGATGAATTTTATGCCCGTCAGCTTTGCACTTATTTCATTATAAGAGGACAGCAATATGAGCTGATTTCGAATGAAATGGATGGAGACGATGAAATCCTCGTGCTTGAAGACCGCGGAAGAAATCAGTCTGGCACTGAAGAAAAGGGTTATAGGGGCCTTGGAATACATGTGGAATTTAGAAGTTATCAGGAAAGGGAAAATTACAAATTGCTGACAGCGACTCCATGTAAGACTCATCTTGAAGTCATACGATATTTATTGAAGGATATCTGCGATGTTCCGGGTTTCGGCCAAATGGCAGTCACCTCTACTGAAATTGATGAGGACCGCGGGGTTTATATTTTGTATGTTAAAGATATTCATGATACCACCATGGAATAGGAGGCATTCCATGAACTCGTATAAGAATGAACGAAATAATTTTTATAATAAGATAACCAATTTTTGGCCAAATCTGTATGATGAGGAATATGCACTTTATGATATTGCTCCAATAAAAGAGCCTGATCTTCAAGAGATCAGGCAATGTACATTGAGGGTTGGCAGGATTTATACAAAAGCAGGTAAGCTGCTAAGGAATGCAAACAGAGAAACATATATGGACATGGGGTTTCCTGAAGAAACCTTTGATTTCATTAGGCTCAAAACCATTCCAGTGGAAAGTGTCATTGCAAGGCTTGACTTAGTCCGGACAGAGGATACATATAAATGCATTGAAATCAATGCAGATACACCAACATTCATCAAAGAGCTATTTTACGTTAATGGTATGGCAGCAAAGGAATTCGGAAAGGAAGATCCAAATGGAGGAATGGAAGAGAAATTAGGCGAAGCCATACGACACAGCGTAAGCCAATCAGCAGAATGGCTGCAGGAGACTGAGCCTTACGTCGTCTTCACCGCCCATGATGACAATGTAGAAGATAAAAATACAGTCATCTATCTTCAGCAGCTATATGGACTGCCAGCAAAATATATTCCTCTTCACGAGTTGGAGATTATTCCTGAACATGGCCTTTTTGATGGAAAAGGCCGGAAAATTGATATACTCTATCGCCAGACTTTCCCTATAGAGAGCCTTATATTGGATGAAGACACCAGTGGCAATAGAATTGGTAAATGGATGATCGATTTGGTTTTGCAGAAAGAGCTCGCAATCATCAATCCACCCTCCGCTTTTTTACTCCAAAACAAAGCAGTACAGGCCGTTATATGGGGATTGCATGAAATTAATGATCCATATTTCACCGCGGAAGAGCATCAATGGATTCAAGAATATTTCCTGCCAACCTATCTCGAACCAGATCCATTCATTAAAAAGGGAGTTCCATTTGTAAAGAAACCGATTTTCGGCAGAGAAGGAGACACTGTCCAAATTTTCGCACCGACTGGAAAACTGGTCACACAGGAACAGCAGCAAAACTACAGTGAAGTGACACCTATTTACCAGGAGTATATTGAGCTCCCAACTATTACTTTTAACAGTGAAAAAGGAAGAAATGCAGGGCATATGCTTATCGGCAGTTTTTTAGTGGACGGAAAACCTTCTGCAATCGGCTTTCGGGTAGGTGGGCAGATCACAAATAATCTTTCCTGCTTTCTTCCGGCAGGGCTTGTGTAAGAAAGGGGGTAGTTTCATGTGGCTTCTACAAAGAATCTTTTCAAGATTGGTAAAAATCAGCCTGTGGAAAATATTATTAATTGCTGCAGGGGTCATTTTATTAAGCAGCTTTATCATCCAGGCCCTTGAGCCAGAAACCTTCCCAAGGTTCATGGATGCGCTGTGGTGGACTATGACAACCGTCGTCACAGTTGGCTACGGTGATTTCTCGCCAAGCAGTGACGGAGGCAGAATCTTTACGATGCTGCTCCTTTATACTTTTGGAATAGGTGCGATGGGTATAATTATCGGAAAAATCTTTGAAAGCCTGTCGCTGTATAAACAAATGAGGGAGGAAGGGAAATTGTCATATAGGGGGAAGGGACATTATATACTTATAGGCTCATCACACGAAAAATTATCAACCGTTGTGGATGAAATCCTAAATACCAAACAAGACTGTGACATTGTCATTGTAGACCATGGCATTGAAAGCCCTGTGAAGCATGATCGTATTCATTTTGTCAGCGGCAATCCTGCAGAGGAAGAAATTCTGATGCAGGCAAATATTCTTGAATCAAAATCTGTTGCTGTATTCACTGACGACCAGATGGAATTTCCGGAATATGCCGATGGCAAAACGCTTTTGATCGCGTCTAGGGTTGAGCACATATCAAAGCGATATCAAAAGAATTTATATACGATCGCTGAGATAAAGAAAGAAAAACATATTGCCCTTTTCGAACATGCAAATGTGGATGAATTTATCCTTTCAAATGAATCTGTTTCCAAGCTGATGGCCAATGCTGCAATCTACCCAGGTTCAAGCCGCCTGTTCAAACAATTGCTGAGCAATACAGAAGGGGAAAATTTGTATGAAATCCACAAAAAACCTCATTGGATAACCTATAAGGACGCGGCGATGGAACTATTCGAAAAGGGTGCAACATTAATATCAGATGGTCAAGCCCTTGACGTCGCCAGAAGGCATAATGAAAAAATACCAGATGGCGCAAAAATGTTCGTCATTTGCGATGAAAGGACCTATAAAGAAATTAGCTAATTATATTTTTTCATTTTAAAGCCCTTATTTTGTAAAATTTATTCGATAAAGGGTTTAAAAAATTTATGCAAGGATATAATATTTACGCAAGGTTAAATTGCAATTTCTTTAAAATGCTAGGAGGCAACAATTGTGGAACGTGGTAAGGTAAAATGGTTTAATGCAGAAAAAGGCTTTGGATTCATTGAGCGTGAAGGCGGCGAGGATGTATTCGTACACTTCTCAGCAATCCAGGGAGAAGGCTACAAATCTTTAGATGAAGGACAAGAAGTTACATTTGAAGTTGAACAAGGTCAGCGTGGCCCGCAAGCGACAAACGTACAGAAGGTCTAACTAAGGATATTAAAACAGACTCAGGTTACTGAGTCTGTTTTTTGCTGTTTACCTGTATATCTTTGCAAAAGTACCGGAAGAATTCCTTTAATATTGTTGGCCTGTTATAATCCCAGGAATGAACTGATAATATTTCGTTTTTTCAGTTTTTTGAACGTTCCACTTTGAGTAAATTTCGGTTTGTTCTCGGATTGGACGGTATCTTCCTGTGCTGAAGCAGCTTGTTTTAAGCTCTCTATAAGCTCTTTCAGCTGCGCGATTTCTTCCTGCATTTCTTCCAGTTCCCGTCGATGCTGCAATATTTGGTACGATACAATATCATCCGCTTTTCCATCTACTTTTTTCTCGAGCTTGTCCATCCGGGCCGACAACTCTTCTGTAAGCCCACCGGAAGCAGGCTGAGCCAAGACAGTTGCTTTTCTGGATTTCTTTCCCTTCAATTTTAGATCCTGAAGCAGCACACCATTATTCAGCTGATTCTTGATATCTTTTAAGACCTCGATACTTTCCTCCGAAAACTGATAATGCCCTAATTCTGTCCGTTCCATTTGAAGGTTAGCCTGCTTTACCCAACGTTGAATCGTACTTGGTGAAACCCCAAGCATCTTTGCCACTGCGCTAGTATTCATCCAGATCCCTCCCTAAGTTAATTAAGGTTTCGCTGTTTAAACCGTTAATCCTGTACAGGTGACAAAACTAGTTGATATTCGGCAAAGAAAGTGGATTTTTAACATTCTTTTAAATTATTTTAAATAAAAAACCCTTAAAATTTTGAAACTTTTTCTGGTAAAGGATGGTAGTATAATAAGACGAAAGAAAAGGTGAGATAAAAATGAAATTAAAAATCCTGACAAGCAAACCTGTCATCCTTATTATCATTGCTGGCTTAATTTATGTCGGTTTTTTACATTATCAAATCATTCGACATGGACAAATGCCGCCTTCTGAACAAGCAGATTACTTAATCATATTGGGGGCAAGAGTAAAGGGGACCGTTCCGTCGCTGTCGCTTCAAGCCCGGATTGACACTGCAGCACATTATCTAAAAAAGCATGAGAAAACGATTGTAATTGCCTCAGGCGGAAAGGGCCCTGGTGAGGACATTTCCGAGGCAGAAGCAATCAAAAGGGAATTGATGGACCAAGGAATAGCCCAATCACGGATTCTGCTGGAAGATCGATCCACTGACACATACGAAAATATCAAGTTTTCAAAAAAGCTGCTTCCTGACAGCGCGAAAAGCGGGCTTCTCGTTACGAATGACTTCCACATTTTCCGTTCAAAAATGATTGCGGAAGACGAGGGGTTACAGATGATTGGACTGCCAGCAAAGACGCCTGCTCAAGCAGTAGCGAAGTCCTACTTTCGGGAGTATCTAGCTTTGACGAAGTACTACTTAAAAAGCTTCTTATAGAATCGAGATCAATTAATTTTATGTTAACGTGAATAAGGTCTGCTAAATATAAATGGCCACTTCTTTTGTCAAATGAATCTACAAATGTTCCGCCTGACTAGAGAAACCTTGATGCTGCTTTCCTTGCATCAATGAAATGATAGAGGTGATATCATGAATGCAGTTTCAGTTTTTATCAATTTAATCACCTGGCTAGCTCTCCTTATATTAGTGTTTAGGATACGCAAAGGGGAGGACTTGAAACCGAGACCGATTTCAAAAACGATTTTGGTATTTTTTATAGGATTGTTCTCTTTCTCTATTAACCTTCCGTTTATGGGTGAGAACGTGCAACTGGCGATCCTGCCACTAGGTGTATGGATTCTTTATTGGGTTTTATCAAAAAGAAATGAAGGCAAGAGCTGGCAAAAATACCGTATATACGCCTGGATTGGCTTCCTCGCTAATTTCATTTTCCTTTTGGCTTCCGTACTGAGCAATATTATTGATGACCAGGTCTACCCCAAGAAAACAATAAGTACTTATATCGGTGATTGGTCTGATGCTTCTTTAATTCAAACACATCCCACCGGAAAAGCAGTAAAGTTTGATAGTGATGCTCTCTCGACCAAAAATTTCAACTTTAGGCTTGAATCGATCTATAGTGAACAGTGGTATAACGAAACATTTATGGAGATTAGTAAACAGGAAGAGCTTTTTCCCTATATCCTGACAGGTACAAAACCGAAATGGGGAAGCGGAATTCCTCTTCAAATCTTTATTGAGAACGATGGGAAAGGCCTGCTTATAAACACAGGCAGGGATCAATTATATTTCCGCTCTGAAGAGACAATCTTCGAGGAGGAGAACTGACTTGAACATAAAAAGGAAAAAACCGCTATTGTGGACTGCATTCTTTCTCGTTGTGACAGCATTTTTCCTGGGCTATTGGTTTTATCAATCAATTCCAACTGATTTTCCGGGAAAGAAGTTTGCGAAGTCGGAAATTATGGATTTATTCCCTGAGGCTGACATACTGGAAATCCAGGAAATCATCATGCTCGATGAAAAACATGTGTTCACGCCATTCATCACGAATCAGCAAAGCTACGGTGGCAGTCTATGGGAGTGGAAATATCATAAATGGCAGTTCATTAGTATAGATACTGATTTCAAGCCGCGAATCTGGAAAGCAGAACCCGAAAACCCAGCTTCATATATTATTCTCTGGAATTTCCATCCCGATAATAACCTGAAATCGCTAACCTATTATTTGAAAAAAGAAAAAGGCTATTCCGTTACCGAAGGCAAGGAACTCTACCAGCCAAGTATACAAATGGAATATATACAGCCTCTCGATGGCGAGCTTTCTTATGGATACATGGAAATCCCCAAACAGTGGAGAGAATTCATTACTATAGAAAATAAAGTGATTCAAACCCAATTACCTGATTCTTTTTTTGCTGAGATGTATCTGCAGCCGCAATACTACTTTGGCTGGCGGATAGTTTCAAATGATGGTTCAGAAGATTATCCGCGTTTTCCCCAAAACAGTCATGGATTTGGAACAGGTGATCATTTGGTTGAACAAATGATTTTCCTGGATAAAGCCCAAATAGAATAGAACGGAAAGGCTCCAATTAGAAGGAGCCTTTCATCCTTTATGAAACCATTCAGCTTTTATTATCGTATTATCTATGTAATTATAAAAATCGGGGCTTTATGATTCATAGTCCGAAAGAACAGGAGGAATTTCAAGTGAATCCAATTATGAATCAAGTAGGAACCATCTTTATTCCTGTAAGTGATGTTGCTGAATCCAGAGACTGGTATTGCGACATCCTTGGACTTCCGGCGGATGGAGAGATTCTTTTTGGGCATTTGTATGTTCTGCCCATGAAAGGTACAGGCATAGTATTAGACAGCAAGATTTATTCAAAGGAAAATATTTACAAGACTCCTGTTTTCCATCTGAACACAATGGATATAGAGGCATCCTATGATTTTCTAAAGAAAAAGGATGTGGAATTGGTCACAGGGATTGAGCATGATCACTGGTTTAATTTTAAGGATCCTGATGGAAATCATATTATGGTTTGCAAATGCTGAGAAGGAATTTTATTTCAGCATAAGGGGTAGTGTTAAGTAGTATTACAGTTTACTAACGAAGGAGAACAATGCATATGAAACAATTTCTAAAACTTGCTGCCGTTATTGGGTTATTTTCACTCATACTCGGCATGTCCATTCCGGCATTTGCCTCTGATGACAATGAGGAAGAAAGCATTAATGAGAAATTCGGACTGCCTATTGTCGTTTATGGTGAAGCATTATCAGAAAAGCAGAAGCAGGAGGTCCGCAGCCTTTTAGATGTTAAAGACATAACTAAAGTAAAAGAAATAGTGGTCACTGGTAAAGACCTTGTGACATACATTAGCGGAGATGAGCATTCCAATATGTATTCATCTGCTAAAATCACCAGGAAGGATAAGGGTGAAGGACTGGTCATCAAACAGGTTACTCCTGAAAACATCACAGAAGTAACCGATGAAATGTATGCAAATGCATTGCTGACAGCTGGTATCCAGGATGCAGTTGTGGAAGTCGCATCACCTGTAAAAGTAAGCGGCCATTCAGCACTTGTTGGAATTTATAAAGCATATGATGAAGCCGACGGAACTGAACTGAACAAAGACCGGACCGAAGTTGCGAATGAAGAACTCAATCTGGCAACTGACCTCGCTAAAAAAGAAGGACTCGACCAGGATAAAGTCAGTGAACTTTTGACGGAAATCAAGAAAGAAATTGCTGATCAAAACCCTGCTAATAAAGAGGATATAGAGAAGATCATCGATGAAAAGCTGAAAACACTAGAGATTCAGTTAAGCCCAGAAGACAGGCAGCTTCTTATTGACCTTTTCAATAAAATGCGTGATTTAAATATCAACTTTGACAATGTCCAATCCCAGTTGGAGGAACTTTCAACCGATATCCAAAAAAGGATTGAAGAGGCAGTAGGCGATAAAGGATTCCTTCAATCAGTATCAAACTTCTTTAAAGAATTGTTCGAAAGTATCCGCAATATCTTTTCGTAAGTACTAGGTTACATCATGTTGAATTTAGATCCTGTTGCTCTTCGTTCCAGGCGCGCAGACTCCTTCGGGATGAAGCGGGATAGGTGAGACCCCGGTAGAAATGGCCCGAGAAGGAGGGGCCATTTTACCCCGCAGGAGCAAAGCAACGAGGAGGCTCACCTCACGCCCCAAGAAGAATTCGTTCTTGAAAAAGCCGGCATTTGGGCTTTTTCATAATTCTTCAGAGGAAAGCGAAGCGCCTGGAACGGAAATCAACAGCCTTTTATATCAAAGCCTTCTTTAAGAAACCGTTTAGAGGGAGATTTCAAAAGCATACAGAATAGCAACAAGGTATTTAGAAAAGAGCCTTTAATTAAAAGGAAAAGGAGCCTCGTTATGGTCATTAGACAAGCTAATGAAAAAGATGCGGAAAGCTTCGCGAAGCTGATCAGGAATGTTGAAAACACGTCAGACCATATGCTTTATGGAGCAGGAGAAAGGAAATTCGACATCGAGAGCAAAAGTAAGATGATTACAGCTATCACAGCTGAAAAAAATTCCGCCATATTTTTTTCCGAAGAAAATGAAGAACTCACCGGTTATCTGATCGCCAAAGGGGGCAGCGCAAAACGAAATTTGCATACAGCATATCTCGTAATAGGGATACTGGAAAACTTTCGGGGACAAGGTATCGGGACTGAGTTGTTTCAAGAGTTGATGAAATGGGCTAGAGACAAAGACCTTCACAGACTTGAACTTACTGTCATGGCCGGAAATGAGGCTGGACTTCGACTCTATAAAAAACAGGGCTTTCAAATTGAAGGCACAAAAAGACATTCGTTATTTGTAAATGGAAATTATGTTGATGAATATTATATGGCAAAATTGTTATAACAATGCTAAAGCAGCACCCAGTAGGCGTGCTGCTTTTTTACCCTTTGTAATTTACATCTCGGGATTCCTTTGTTCAAAGCTAAAGATGTTGCTTGTCCTTTTCTCCTGAAACTGCTGTTCCCATTCCTCACGTAAAAGCCCCATCTTTACAGAATCATAATATTTTCCATTATATAATCTGCATTTTCTAATCCTGGCTTCTTCAATCATGCCGAGTTTTTTTCCGACAGTGATCATGCGATCGTTGCCAGACCAGGTTGTAAAACCGACTCTCGGAATAGGGAAGGTAGAAAATAGATGCTTAATCCACGTCTTTAAAGCATCGGTTCCATATCCGCCATTCCAATATTCCGGCAAGTAAATCACAATACCGAACTCAAGCCATTGTGATGATTCATGCTCCCAATAATACGTGACCATTCCAATGATTTCACCATTTGCCTTAATTAAGTATTTCCGGTCATAACCCTGGTGTATTAGATTGGCCATCTGTTCCTTGAACTTTTCCAGCTCAATCGGTTTGAGCGGATAATAGGGGGCATCCCACTTTTTCCATTCAGGATGCTCTTCATTATGGATAAGCCGCCACCATTCTTCCAAATCATTTTCTGTCAGCTTGCACAGACTTACTAGTTCTCCTTGCAATACTTCCGGAGATTGCATTTCCCTTACCTCCTATAGTGTATTGAGGCTAGAATTATCTGCATACTACATTCTCTTCAATTCTATAATTTCCTGCATCGTAAAAGAAAATTCAAAAAAAATACAAAAAGGACGCTTAGTAGCGTCCTTAGTTTATAGCCTCATCATCCATAAAAGCTTTTTCATTTATAGCGAAGAAATTCAATCCAGCGGCGATTGCGAAAGCTCCACCAAGTAATGCAAATGTAGTAATCATTATGTAATCGCTCCTGTCTATTAATTGTGTTGTTGTTAGTCCTACTATTCCCGCGTAAAAATTCTATTAAACCTTTTTCCTGTAAAAATGATAAAAACTTTTAATCAATTAGTAATAATAATGAATATTCAAACAACTTTAATAAAAGGAGTTTCCAGCATGGCCGGATAATAAATATAATATGACATTTAAAAGGAGTATCTTATGAAACTGTACAGTCAAACTATTACACCCTCTATAGCTTATGAAATCCTGAATTGGCAATATGATCCCCCTTACGATTTTTACAATTGTGAGCCTGGCGAGGAAGGTGTAAAGGAATTATTGAACAGCGGATATTATGCAATAGTAGATGAGAATGGGGATTTAATCGGTTTTTATTGCAGCGGTGCTTCAGCGCAGGTTCCTGCTGGCAGGCATGCTGGTGTCTACAATGATGAGGCAATAGATATCGGGATAGGCATGAGGCCAGATTTGACTGGCAGAGGATATGGCAGAATCTTTTTCCATTTCGTTCTCAAAATGATTTCAGATTCTGAACCAGGTAAAATATCCAGGTTAACAGTGGCAAGCTTCAATGAACGGGCGCTCAAACTTTATCAGAATATGGGGTTCAACATTCATTCAGAATTTTCTAATGGCGAAGTTGGTTTCTTTACTATGGTAAAGGTTTAAAATAGCAATACGTTATTGCAAATGGGGACTTTTTTTAAAAAATCATGACAAAAAAATTGAACTTGTTAAATAATCCCTTTATAATGAAAAAGTTGTGTGTAATGACATTAGTACACACAGCGATATTTATAGATATAAGGGGAGATCAAGATGAAAAAGTTTTGGATTTTACTTTCAGCGATTACATTCGCAATCGGACTGACAGCGTGCTCTGCAGAAAAAGAGGCTGAGCCAGAAAAGAAAGAAACTGAAGAGGCTGCAAAACCGGCAGCAAACCCAAAGAGTGAATTGTACAAATTCTATTCAAGCCTCGTTAACACAATCAACGAAGCTGATGCTGACCTAAATGCTTATGAGGGTGAAGATGATCCTAAGGCTCAGGCTGAATTAAAGGCCGCTGCAAGTGAATCTGCAGCAGCAGTAGCTTCAAAGGTTGAAAGCCTAGAAATTCCTGCTGGATTAGAAGATCAAAAAGCTGACCTGGAAGCCGCTCTTAAAGACATTGCAGCTTCATACAGCACAAAGGCTGAAGAACTGAAGAAAGATGCACCAAACATGGAAGCTGCTGATGCTTCTTTCGCGCAGGGTGAAGAAAAGCTAGGCGCAGCATTTGAAAGCGTTGAAATGAGAAGGCCTGTTTTATCTAAGGAACTATAAAATCAGCAAAAAAGCTGTGCAGATTATTGGCACAGCTTTTTGTTTTAATATTTTATAGATACTATGCTAAAAGGCTTCTTCCGGAATGGATAGTTCCAAACTTGTACTCGGTACTTTCCGTTTCTCAATATTCAATTCGTCAGAAGAATAAATCATGACGATCATTTTGCCATGATATGATTTAGCCCTGATCAGGATTGGCTGTTTATAACTATTCTTAAAGGTAAAATCCGGCCCATACCAGCTTACAGTCGCATCTCTTCCGGGAGGTACATATGGGACCCGTTTGCTATGGGAATAACGCTCCAGGATTTTTAATCCAGACCTGTCGGCGGCATTGAAAAGCGTCGAAGAAACCTGGCAAATGCCACCTCCTATTCCTTCAGAAAGCTCTCCTCTTACGATTATCGGAGCAGGCTGATAGCCTTTTCCTGCCGTTCTTTTGCCGACAACTTTGTTGAAGGAAAATACCTCACCGGGAAAGACCACATGATTATTGATTGCTTGCGCCGCCAACGCGATATTGTGTGATCGTTCTTTATTTCCATTATTAAAATAGGTTATGTAATGGCCAATTAGTCTTGTCCGTATATTCGCCATAATTTCACTATCCACCTTCGGATAAACTGGCAAGGTAGGAATTGTGAACTGAACAGGTCTATTGTCAATGAAGCTCCTGGTGAAACTTTCCTTGAATTTCTTCTCATCAACAATATAGCCTACTTTTTCAGGGATGATCCTGCCAGAATCGTCAAGGCCAGCATTTTCTGGCTCCATTTTTATTTGCCTGTCCATCTGATTATAAAGTGTGTCAAGCATCAGATGGTTCAACAGAGGATATCCAAACCAGGGAATAGAAAAGTCAGATCTGCGGACCTCAGCAACTGGTTCACCTTCAAAGTACATCGATATATGATCAGATTGGCTAACTTGATTCGGAGATAATAACAATCCAATAATTAATAATAATTTCACAACTTTTTCACCTCTCAATTTATTATGGATTACCTATATGGATTTAATGTCCAGCACTATATGGTTTTTTATGGATGAAAAACCTGAAACCGAAAGGAATAAGTATATGAATATTCGTTTAATAATATTGACTCCAGAAGAAGCAGAATCATTATATTTATTTGAAAAAGAAAACAAAGACTACTTTGAGAGATCAGTACCTCCCAGGCCGCCAACCTATTTTGAATATGAATCCTTCAAGAATATCCTTGAAGAGCTTTTAGCAGAACAGGCAGAAAAAAAGGCCCTTTTTTATCTGTTAAAAGATGAACTTGGTAAAGTAGCCGGCCGGATGAATCTTGTGGATATCGACTGGCAGAGAGGCACGGGATATAGGCTACCGTGTCGGTCAGGTATTCACAGGCAAAGGCGTGGCAATGGCTGGCTTGAATTTAATGATTAAAGAAGCCCAAATAATGGGCTTAACAACTCTTTATGCAAAAACTACCTTGGATAATATAGCATCACAAAAGGTTCTGGAAAAATGTGAATTTAAAAAAATCCAGATCGACGATAAAGAATTTATCCATTATGAATTGTCCTTAAATTAAGCTCAAGGAAGGTTTACAGCACAAGAATAGGACACTCTGGCATAAGCCTAGAGCGTTTTTTCTTTTTATAAGGCTCTTTTCCAATACTTTGTTGTTTTTCTATATGCTTTTAGTAGTCCTTCTAGATGGTTTTTTAAAGAAGGCTTTGCAATAAAAGTCTGTTGATTTTCGTTCCAGGCGCTTCGCTTTCCTCTGAAGAATTATGAAAAAGCCCAAATGCCGGCTTTTTCAAGAACGAATTCTTCTTGGGGCGTGCGGTGAGCCTCCTCGTCGCTTTCGCTTCTGCGGGGTAAAATGACCCTTCTTTTCGGGCCATTTCTACCTGGGTCTCACCTGTCCCGCTGCATCCCGAAGGAGTCTTCGCGCCTTCCACTACAATCAACAGGATTTAAATTCAACAGTGGTATAAGCAACAATCTTTGCGAGAACATCCTTTTAAAAAGAGTAGTGCATCTGGATAAAAAACCACAGTTAGAACCATTGTACTTACTTTAAAACCCTACATTTGTGACTAAGGTTAAATTTCCATGCTGAAACATCTTAACTTTTCTTAAGAAATTATTAAGAATTTAGCTACTATCTTTATGGAAGAGGTTGGCATATAATTAAACTGTATTAACAATAATAGTACACTTAGTACAGATTGGGGGTCATTATGTTTGAGCTTGATCTGAGAAGCCGTAAACCGATCTATGAACAGCTGGTAGAAAAGATGAAAGAGCTGATCATAAATGAAGTGCTCAAACCTGATGAACAATTGCCTTCCGTCCGGCAGCTTGCACAAGAGCTGACAATCAATCCGAATACTATCCAAAAAGCATACAGGGAGCTGGAGCTTCAAGGATTTATCTATTCACAAAAAGGCAAGGGAAGCTTTGTGAATCAAATGGACCTTGCAAAGGATGCAAATAAAATGCTGCAAGTAAAAAAGGATCTGGAAAAGCTGGTGCTGGAAGCCTTATATCTTGGTATTTCAGCAGAAGAAATCCAAACTTTGGTAAAAGAGATAGACGCTTCAAAAGGGGGAGGCGAGTAAATGATTCAATTGAGAAATGCAAATAAGACTTTTGAAAAACAAACAGCAGTTAAAAACGTCAATTTGACAATAGAAAAAGGTTCAATATACGGTTTGATCGGCTCAAATGGAGCAGGAAAGACTACCATCATCAAATTGCTTGCCGGAATCTATAAACAAGATTCAGGAGAGGTGACAATGGATGGCTTGAATGTCTTTGAAAATGAATCGTTAAAGCAGAAGATTTTCTATATTTCGGACCAGCCTTACTTTTTTCCACAATATACAGTGAAGCAGATGGCACAGTTTTACAAAAGTATTTATCCGTCCTGGAATGAAACTCGTTTCACTAAATTAGCAGAAGTGTTTGAGTTCAGCATAACGAAAAAAATACATACCTTCTCAAAAGGTATCCAAAGGCAGGCGGCTTTCTGGCTTGCTTTGGCAACAATGCCTGATATCCTGATCCTCGATGAACCAATGGATGGATTGGATCCGGTTGCGAGGAAGAAAGTGAAAAACCTGCTTATCCAGGATGTAGCGGACCGGGAAATGACCATCCTGATTTCTTCGCATAACCTGAGGGAAATCGAAGACATTTGTGATCATATTGGAATCCTGCATAACGGAACATTGCTGCTGGAGAAAGACCTGGATGACTTAAAATCAGATATTCACAAGGTCCAGCTTGCCTACAAAGGAGAACCACCTGCACATCTGCAGGAAAACTTGCGAATGCTGCATTGTGAAAAAAGAGGCAGTGTCATGCTCTGCATCATTAAAGGGCAGGAGGATGAGATAGAGTCAGTAATCCAAAACACACAGCCGGTAATTTTCGATATGCTCCCATTAACATTGGAGGAAATATTCATTTATGAAATGGGGGATATTGGCTATGCCATCAAAAACATCGTTGTTTAATAAAGAGATGGTGCTTCAGGTCAACCGAAGCATTGGCTGGATCTCAATCATCTATTTCCTGGGGTTATTCTTCGCAGTACCATTACGGATCCTGATGAGTTACTCAGGTGATCAACAGCAGTACTTTACACCCGTAAGAGGTATATTTTCCTTTGACTTTGGCATACAAATCATTCTATTTGTGAGTGTCCCTGTTATCCTGTCTGTTTTCCTATTCAGATTTCTGCATATAAAACAGGCGGCTGATTTGATGCACAGCCTCCCTTTAAAAAGGGAAAAGATATTTCACTTTTATACACTGACAGGATGGTTATTCCTGATTCTGCCGGTTATTGGAATTTCAGTCATCACCTCACTTATTCATCTAATCTATGATTTGAACCCATACTTTCAGCAAGCTGACATTGCTGAATGGACAGGGACTGTGATTCTTTTTAACACAATTTTTTATTTAGCTGGGGTTTTCGTCGCCATGGTAACAGGTATCTCGGCCGTACAGGGAGTCCTGACTTATATCATGCTGTTATTCCCGGCTGGTTTTACCCTGATCGTAGTATATAGTCTCGGTATGATGCTTTATGGCTTCCCAAGTGACTTCATCCAGGCCAGACACCTGGAAAATATGTCACCGATTACCCATCTTGCAAGCATGGAATCAAATGATCTGACTTTGAAAGCCATATTGCTTTATGGAGTTCTTTTGCTGATTTTTTATCCTCTGTCTCTTATAGTCTATAAAAAACGGAAGATAGAATCTGCATCTGAAGCCATTTCCTTCCACAGCTTAAAAATCGTTTTTAAATACGGTGTGGCATTTTGTACAATGCTGCTCGGCGGCATGTACTTTGATGCCATGCAGCATCAAATGGGCTGGCTGATGTTTGGCTACGCCTTAGGCGGTGTTATCGGTTATTTTGCTGCTGAAATGGTTTTACAGAAGTCATGGAGAGTGTTTGGCCATCTGCGTGGGCTGGGAATATTTGCTGCGGCTATGGTCATCCTGGTTCTCATCATTCAATCTTTGTCACCGTATGAAAAACGTGTGCCAGATCTGGAAGATATCAAGAGTGTTACATTCACAAATGGCATCTATTATCATTCTTCTGAGGGACATTCACCGAAACCATTGAACACAAAGGAAAATATAGCCGCGGTCCGTAAGCTCCATAATGAAATCATCATAAACGGAAAAGCGAATGAAATGGATATGAGATTCCAGGAACGTGCCGTTATTATTTATGAAATGAATAACGGCAGCAAGCTAATCAGGCAGTATACGATCGACCCACTTGATTACGAACGTCAGCTTAAAGAAATTTATGAATCGGTGGAGTACAAACATGCTACAGATCCTATTTTCCAGGTAAAAGAAAATAAAGTTACTTCCATCCGTATCACTGATGGGCTGAATGACAGCTTATTCATATCAAAACCTGATGAAATAAGGGAAATATTTTCATTACTGAAAAAAGAAGTAGAGAAAGATACTTATGACCCTTATTACTATAGTCGGGGAAATCGTTCCACTATTGAGATAAAAGTTAATTTCAACGATTTTATCCACGCTAATTTAAAGGCATCTTATAAGGACTTGATTGCCTGGCTGAAGCAAAAAAATATGCTAGAGCAGGCAATGGTGACTGCCGACGATGTCGAATACATTCTTGTGACAGATGAAGTGATCAGCAAGGAAGAACTAAATGAATATCCAGAGCCTGAATTAGTAGAAAGATTGCTATCAAGCAAAAATGCTATGAAACTTACGGACAAAACACAGATTCAGGCGGCTCTGGAAAATGCAGGTTATGGATGGTTCGACCAGGAACCTTACACTGCCGTATTTGTCTATGCCAAAGGAAATTATAAAGAGATCCGGACATTTAATGACAAATACGTTCCTGAATTTATTAAAGAGCATTTCAAACGATAATCTAGGGGGAGGAATATGGTTTATATTGACTTTGACGAGCTATATAGAAAACACGAGAAAAAGCTTCGTCACATCGCATTCAGTATCACAAAGGATCGGTATCTAGCTGAGGATGTCGTGCAAGAAACCTTTATTAAGGCTTATAAGAAGATGGACACCATTGAAGATTCGGAGAAAATTGGAGCCTGGCTGGCTGCGATTGCCGGACGTACTGCTATCGATTATCTTCGGGCCGAAAAAAGAAGAAGATGGCTTCCGTCGGATCAAAGCCTAATGGAGCAGATATGCGAAGATAAGGACCTGATCCCATCTATCGAAAAAGAAGTAGAAATCATTCTTTTAAAAGAAGATATCCAGCATCTGCTTTTCAAGCTTACAAAAGAATATAAGGAAATCCTTGTATTAAGAGTCCAATATGGTTTAAAAGAAGAAGAAATTGCTTCTAAGTTGAATTTAAAATCTGGCACTGTCAAAACCAGACTCCATCGGGCCAGAAAACAGCTAAGAAAAGTCATGACCGAAAAATACCCCGCTTAATTGGATACAGGCGATTCACCTAGGATCGCCAACTTTTTTCGGTTATTTTATTGACATTATTTTCTATATATTCAAATATCAGTAAATAAAATGAGGTGTTAACATGATTTCAATAGTAAATTTGAGCCATGAATTTGTGATTGGAAAGAAAGGCAATAAAACCATCATTCCAGTTTTAAAAGATGTATCGATAGAGGTTAAAGAAGGAGAAATCGTGACTGTAGTAGGACGCAGCGGTTCTGGCAAATCTACGCTGCTTAATCTTGTCGGTGGATTTATCCGGCCAAAGCAAGGAGAAATCATGATAAATGGGGTGCAAACATCATCGATGAACGAATCCAGATTTGCTGATTTCCGTATAGAGAACCTAGGTTTCATTTTCCAAAGCTTCCAGCTCATCCCCAGTATGACAGCTTATCAAAATATTGAATTGCCACTTATATTAAAGGGGGTAAAGGAGCAGGAGAGAGTGCAAAAAACAAATTCGATCCTCGAGATGGTTGGCTTGTCTGCCTATCAGAATCATTATCCCGGAGAGCTTTCAGGCGGACAGCAGCAGCGTGTCAGCATTGCCAGGGCATTAGTCGTCAATCCGCCAATTATCCTGGCCGATGAACCAACAGGCAGCCTTGATTCGGAAACAGAAGAAGAGCTGCTGGAATTCATCAAAAAACTTAATAGGGAGCTGAACATCACTTTCCTGATCATCACTCATGATGAGAAGGTAGCTAAAATAGGACATCGAACTATTGAGTTGAGAGATGGCCGCATATTAGAGGAGGTTCTCGCATGAAATTAAAGGACCAATTCCGGTTCGTCCGCCAGAATATGAAAAAGAACAGGACAAGGCTTTTTATGACGATCCTGGCTACTGCCATGAGTGTAACCTTCCTTATCGTTCTCGCCTCAGTGGGGTTTGGCTTACATAAATCCATAGTTAAAGAGACAATGGAAAGACGTATTGTCACCGAAATCGAGGTCCATGGCAAACAAGAAGATAACGGCTACCGCCAGCTGACAGAAACGGATTTAAAATTGTTCGAAGGGATAAATAATGTCAAGGCTGTCACAAGGAAAAAAATGCTGGCACAGACTCCAAGGTACGAAATCGGTAAGCATCAAATCGCAGCAGAAACTGTTGTAGCCCATATGCCATCTGAGATCAAGGCTGGCCTGGAGCTTTCAGATGGCAGACTGCCAGAGAAAGACAATGAATTGCTAGTTGGTTATCATTTTACTAAAGACTTGGTACCGAAGGACGCAGACCCTGAAACCCTATATGATGAGCAAGGGAAGGTGAAAGAGGAATCCCGCTACAAAGATAATCTTATCGGAAAAAAAGTCACGATGAATATTATGAAAATCGAGGATAATAAGGAGGTTGAAAAATCAATAGAAGTGACTGTTGTCGGCATCCGAGCTAAGCCTGCTAAAGAATGGTATTACGATAACAGTGTTTTTGTCTCCGAGGGAATTCTAAAGCAAATAGAAAGTTACACAGGTACAGTACGGGGAATGCCAGTCGATCCGAACAATACCGAGAAGAGCGCACCTGAATATCAAATTGATTCCTACGATTCTGTAAAAGTATATGCAAAGGATCTGGAATCCGTAAAAGAAATTTCCGATTCCTTAGAGGATGACAACTATGGAGTATATTCAGTAGTTAATGAATTGAAGGATATTAACGTTCTGTTTACGATCGTTAAGGCTGGACTTATATTCATCGGTACAATTGCCATCCTGATAGCATCCATCGGGATATACAATACCATGACAATGGCCGTTACGGAAAGAGCACCGGATATTGGCATTATGAAAGCCATTGGAGCAAATCCTGGCACTATAAAAAAAATCTTCCTGCTTGAAAGCAGCTATATTGGACTGATCGGAGCGTCAATTGGCACTGTTGTTGCTTATGCAATCAGCCATCTGGTGAATTTTGCACTCCCGCTCATCATCAAACAGGCATTTAGCGAAATGCCTCCAGAAGGTTTAATGTTCAGTTATATACCTCCTTCTCTGCCAATCATAAGCTTTGTCATCTGCTACTTTGTTACTATCCTATCCGGGCTGCGTCCTGCCCAGAGAGCAACAAAGGTTGATGTTCTGCAGGCATTGCGAAGAGAAGTGTAACATTAAGAGAACCGGCCTTGGCCGGTTCTCTTATCATATTTTCAACAAAATAAAAAATAAATGAACGAAATCAAGTCTGCTTCCGTCTTATGGACATCTGGTAACAAAAGGGGAAAAGCAGAATGGCTGTAAATATGATAAAACTTGACTCTGTGTCAAAGAAGTTCGGAGAACAAACCGTTTTAGCAGATGTATCAATGGCAGTGAAAGAGGGAGAAATAGTTGGCCTTCTCGGGCCAAACGGCTCTGGTAAAACGACTATGATCAGACTTATGAATGGTGTGATTGAACCTTCGAGTGGACAAATCTCAATATCGGGTATGGATCCATTAAAAAACGGGGACGCAATTCGCGGGATGAGCGGAATTCTGACAGAGAATGCTGGCTTATATCACGAAATGTCGGGTTTAGATAATCTCGTTTTTTTCAGCAAGCTGTACGGAAATTATGATAAAAACCAAATCGCCCATCTTTTAGAAGAATTTCAGCTGTCAAAACACCAGAATAAGAAGGTTGGTACTTACAGTACCGGCATGAGGCGCCGCTTAGGCATTATAAAAGCAATACTGCATAAGCCAAAGCTCTTATTCCTCGATGAACCAACAAATGGGCTGGATCCGGAAGGAATCAAGCTTGTCCTAAAGTTCATCAAGGACTTAAACAAAAGGGAAGGGACAACCATTTTTCTCTGCTCCCATATACTGCATCAGCTCGAAAATGTCTGTCAGCAATATTTATTCCTCGATCAAGGGAAAATCATAGATTCAGGGACTCTTCATGACCTTCAATTAAGACATGTTAAGACAATCAGCCTGAAGGTTATTACCAACCTGCTGCCTAAAGGCAAAGAATGGGAAGGTTATCCTTTCTCCTCTTCAGGAGAGAATACACTTATTTTCCATTTGCCTTCTCGGGAAGAAATCTCCCCACTTTTGGAAAAAATACTGCGAAATGCTTGGGTCCATCATGTTGAAATAGAAAATATCGATCTGGAATCACTATACTTTAAGATTCGAGGTGAGAACCATGAATAAACAGCATATTTGGCTGATAGCCTCAAAAGATATGAAATCGATAACCAGTTCCGTTCAGGTTTGGCTGGGATTGGTCCTGCTGCCAGCTATCTTTTCAGTCATTTTACCATTAACATTTATTTTACTCATAAAAAACCTGCCGCTTTCGGCTGAATTGACCGATTTAGTAAAGAATGTCCTCAAAGGACTGCAGGGTACGGAAACGAGCGAACTGCTCAACAATTTGCCGAGCATGAAGCATCAGATTATTTATGTCGTGATTAATTACATGTTCGGTTCGATTTTTTTGCTTATCCCGTGCCTGAATGCAATGATGATAGCCTTGCATAGCTTCGTAGGAGAAAAGGAAAGAAGGACAATGGAAACCCTGTTATTTTCTCCGATAACTATAAAGGACCTATTTATTGGAAAAGTTCTTGCAGCATTTATTCCAGCCATTGTCATCACACTAGTGAGCTTTTTGCTGTTTGGTATCATCACAATCAGTCTGACATACAGAATGTTTGGTTTTTTAATCTTTCCTAATGCGAATTGGATGGTTTTAATATTATGGGTTGTGCCATTGATAACGATCTTTACTATTTTGGTTAATGTCTTTGTTTCAGCAAGGTCGAAGGGTTTCCAGGAAGCACAGCAGCTTGGAGGTATTTTAATCCTGCCAATCATGGGTCTATTTGTTGGCCAGGCGACCGGATTCCTGGTAATGAATCCGATGCTGCTTGCCATTGTAGGCGTGATCATTTTATTCTTAAATGCGATGCTCTTGAAATTAGTAACCAGATACAATGACAGGAACAATTTATTCGAACAGCAGATTTAACAATATGCATAATTTATCCGTTGTTTGAAAAATCTAACCCTATCGACCATAAGATCACAGGGGGATAGGATATGTCTGTCATCGTTATACAAACTTTTGAATTGAAGCAGGACAAATTTCCTGACGGAATCAAAAACCTCAGATTGTTGCAATGCTTTAGAAACGACAATTATGACCACAGAGTAGAATTATTGTCACCAATATCAGGGGAGGACCACACATACGCATTGATTTCCACCTATGAAGGTCTGGCTGAGATGGAACTTCAAAATAAAAAAATGTTTGAAGACGAGGAATACAAAACACTTATAGGAGAATTCTTCCTTGAAAACATTGTCCAGGGAAGCATGTATACACAAATGTACAGGACTATGACAGGGTTGAAAAAAGACTCCGAGTCTGAGAAAAATGATAAAAAAAAGAATGAAAAATGAAGCCGATTCAATGCGAATCGGCTTTTTATTTTGATCTCCGGAACTTTCACTACATAAAAACATCACTGTTCTCGAATGATAATACTTGTTGAAGGAGGTTTAGAGTATGGATTTCTTCTTACCATCAAGAGACTCAGGCAAGGGCAGCACCTCGGAATCTGGGGACCTAAAGTGGTGGCAATTATCGTTAATTGGCGTTGGATGTACGATTGGAACTGGATTTTTTCTAGGTTCAGCAATCGGTATTAAAATTACTGGGCCATCCATAGTGATTTCCTTCATCCTGGCAGCCATCGGCACATATGTTGTGTACAGTTTGCTTGCGAAGATGACCGCAGAGGACCCACAGGATGGCTCATTTTGCTATTATGCAAACAAAGCCTTCGGCCAGTGGGCAGGTTTTAGCTGCGGCTGGAATTATTGGAGTTCAAATATCTTGATCATGGGAAGCCAATTGACAGCCCTCTCGATACTTTCCCAATTCTGGTTTCCGGATATCCCTCTCTGGATATTTGCATCAGGCTATGCTGTTTTATCAATAGGGGTAGTTCTGACTGGGAACAAAGGATTTGACAAGGTAGAAGATTTGCTAGCAGTCATAAAGACAGCTGCAATCATCATGTTCATTATCCTTGCCGCGGCAGCGCTGTTTGGCTGGTTTAATTTTGATGCCAGGGAGCCTCATATCCCGAAAACATCCGGAAGTCTGTTTGCAGAAGGGTTCAAGGGGTTTTGGTCATCACTGATCTATGCTTTTTATGCATATGGCGGAATTGAAGTAATAGGACTAATGGCTACTAGGCTGAAAAAGAAAGAGGATGCTCCAAAAGCTGGCATCATTATGCTGGTCGTACTGGTCATTATATATGTGCTTGCCTTAGGGCTTGCAGTCATAATGGCTGCCCACGGAGCGTTCAACGATAAAGAGAGCCCTTTCGTCACCGCCCTAAGTGAGTATAACCTGGAATTTTTCCCTCATGTTTTTAATGCAGCAATCATTGTTGCAGGTTTTTCCACCATGACAGCATCACTATTTGGAGTAACCACATTGCTTGTTACTCTTGCGGAAGATGGAGATGCACCCAGGCTGTTCTCAATAAAACTGAAATGGAAAGAGCTTCCACTTCCGTCTTTAGCGTTGGCAGTCGTCGGCCTGATTGCCTCAATTATCACAGCCTTGCTTTTGCCAGGGAAAATCTACGAGTATATCACGACTGCTGCAGGAATATTAATCCTTTTTAATTGGTCATTCATAATTATATCTTCGCTGAAAATATTAGAAATGAAGGCATGGAACAAAATTATCGCATTCCTCGGCATCTTCTTGATATTAGCCGCAGTAAGCGGCACTCTCATGGAAAAAAACATCAGGATGGGGTTTTTTGTCAGCCTTTTTGTCATCGTTTTAATTGCGATCATCGCTATATTTTTACAGAAGAAAGTCTGGGCAAACCAAAATTGACACAAAGTAAATTAATAAATATAAAGGATAGGGATACATGAAACATTTTAGAGCGATAGCGGTAAAATTTCTCTCAAGTATTGTGCTTCTATACATCATCCTCGGTCTTATGTATGACATGTCGTTGACGAATGTATTTTTGATTTCGTTAGTCCTTGGTCTTGCTTCTTATATAATAGGGGATTTATTTTTACTGCCAAGGACGAATAACATCATTGCCACATTGGCAGACTTTAGCCTTGCCTTTATGGTTATTTGGATATTAGGGGAAAGTCTGACATATGGTGATAGCCTGATTGTAGCTTCTCTAATATCCGCAGCCGGGATTGCTTTATTTGAATATTTCTTCCATAAATAGATTGCACGCAATGGATCTGAAGGAGAAGAAAGGCAACAGTACAACCGTAATTATCAATTCCAGACAGAAGCTGCAGACGAGCTATATCCAGTCAGGCCAGATGTGAGAAGTGAAGAAGGAAACAAAGAGAAAGAATAAAAAAAGGCCATCCATTTGATGGCCTTTCTTATTAATCTTTTAGGTACACAGTATTTTCTTTACTAGTAGCCTTGAGCTGATAAAGTTCGAAAACAATCCCATAAATAAAGGCTGTTAGGAACATTGAGCCAAACATATCAAGAATATAGTGCTGTTTAACAAATAAAGTAGAAATAATGATCAAAGAACCCATTACCGGAATAAAAGTAGAATGGAAAATATGCTTGTTCCGGATATTCAGATTGCCAAGCATGATCGCAAAGGTAGTTAGCACATGAATGCTAGGGAAAGCATTATAGGGACGGTCATGATTATAAATCATGGCTACGAGGTCGACCAGGATTCCGCTTCCAGTGAGCTCTGGGCGTGGGACAGTTGTTTGAAAATAAAAGTAAATGACAAAGCAGACAAGCTCTCCAATTACTATAACACTTAATGTTTTAAGGTAGACAGCTGTGTTCTTATACCAGAAATAAATTAAATAGCCTAAAATAAAAGCGTACCAGATGATATATGGAAGTATAAAAACAGGCAGGAATGGAATGAGGTGATCGAAGTCGGTTGAAAGGATCACCGCATCGCGCGGATTCGTATTCAGAAATTTATATATCATTCCCAATACTGGCATCGCCAGCAAAAAGAATAAATACGGAAGATCTTTAATTTTAGCTCTCATTGAATAATCCCCTTCAATAATATTGGTCATGGTGTATAAATACCACAAACCCTGCAAACTAATCCCGCTGGTGATAATTAATACATTTTGGAAATTGCTGGTGTGATTAAGTATCACAGTAATATAGACGAAAGCTGCAACAGTTTAGTTCCAGCATTAAAATAATCAAAAGCAGCAGAGGGCTGTAAAGGTCCATAGCTTGTTGAAAGGTCTATCAGCCGATGAAGCTAAACTTTGGTGCCATTGGCATACCTTTATAAGTCATGGGCTGCTGAAGATATGATTATCTGCGGTGGTTACGGTTGTCTGGCGGGATGCTGTTGCGAATCTTATTATCTTGGAAAATAGTATTTGGTAAATTGCGAACTGAGGTAGTTTTATCATAGAGTTGATGACAGAATTATGTTGGGGTAATGGATTTCATTCAGAATCAGGTTTTATTTTGGACAACTTTTCAATGGATGTGTTATTTCTGTCAAAATCAAGGCCGCTTTCGGACAATTTTTCACTCGAGGAGGCTAGTTCTTTCAGTACCAAATTACGCCTAATGTTTGTTTGTTACTCCTGCACCAGAAAACATATTCTCAAATAAAAGCTAAAGCCTTTCTCGAGTGAGAAAGGCTTTAGCTGAGTGTCCCAGAAGGGATTCGAACCCCCGACCTACAGTTTAGGAAACTGTTGCTCTATCCTACTGAGCTACTGAGACGTAATTAAATATGAATATTAGCGACTCAATTATTATATAATGACACCTTAAAAAATTCAAGATACTTTTAGTGTAAAAAGAAAAATAATCCAAGAAAAGTTCACAGGCAAGAAATTGTAATCTGATTATTCATCTCGCTGAATCGAGCCCTTACAAGCAATAAGGGCTCGATCACTTGTCTCAATGATGTTGCTTACGATGAAAAAGCCCCATAACTTCTAATGTTTCTGTAATATTAACAAAGGCCTCTGGGTCTATTTCTTCTATAAGATTTTTCACCTCTGTAAGCTCGTATCTAGAGATGACCGTCAAAATGACATTGCTTTTTTCTTTTGAATAGCCGCCGACTGAATCAATCACAGTTACGCCCCTATAAACATTCTTTAACAGATGCTGTTTTACTTCCTCGCCTTTTCTAGTAATGATCATCAACGTAAGTTTTACATGGTGGGTATGTACTTTATCAATTACTTTTCCAAGAACATAAATGGATACAAGGGTATTTAATGCTGCATCCCAGCTGAAGAGGAATCCGGATAATAAGATGACAATGGAATTCATCGCGAATAATAGCGTTCCCATCGGAAAATCCTTGCGTCTTGTCAAAAGCATTCCAATTATATCAAACCCGCCGGATGATCCGGAGGAACGAAAGATGATTCCGATCCCTAAGCCAGCGATTGCTCCTCCAAAAATTGATGATAGGATAGAATTTTCGGCAATCGGTACAACTGGAATTAAATATAGAGTTAATGAAATGGTCACAACTGAAAGGATCGTATAGAGGATGAACCTCCTGCCGAGCTTTAGATAACCAACTACCAGGAGAGGAAAGTTCAATAGGAAGTTGAAGACTCCAGTATTTATTGAAGTAAGCATAGATAATATAATCGCGAGGCCGCTTATGCCGCTGCTCATTATTTCATGGGGAATCAGGAAAAAATTAAATGCAAATGATACTATCGTTGATCCAACAATGATTCCTGCTGTTTTCAAAAATGCCGCCTCCAAACACTAGTCCGTTAGCAATATTATATAGTTGAAAAAAAAGATGTAAATTTAAAAGTTTATTTTAAATTAACAAAGAATTTCATTCATTAAAATTCAGGAAAACAATGATAATAATGTTAACCAACTTTATGAAAAAAATGTATTTATTAAATATCGGAAGCATGAAAGGGAAAAATATAAGGGACTTTGCGGAGGTGATGAAATGGATCGGGAGTCATTTCGGGATAGAGTGACGGTAATTGATGATGTGGGGAACCAAAAACAATTCGATGTCGAGGCTTTGTTTGAAATGAAGGGTGAATCCTTTGCTTTGCTGCGAGACAACAAGGACACTTTGATTATGAAAGTTGAAGAGCAAGATGGTGAGCAATATTTGATAGGCTTGAATAATGACATTCAAAAATATAATTTGCTTGATGCTTACCAAATTGCCGTAGAAGCCAATCCGGCAGAGGAGTAAAACAAAAGTCGTCCCAGGACGGCCTTTTTTTATGTTCAGGAAGGAGTTCAAGCCAAATAAACAGAAGTTATAGGGATTCATCATATATAATGGGAGGCATTATGGAATTTCCACAATTAGAAACTGAGCGTTTATATCTTAGAGAGATAAAAGAAAGTGATGCAGGAGATTTGTACAAGAATTTTTCCAATCATAGGTTAATGGAGTTTTATGGCTCAGAGCTAATGACCATGCAAGAGGAAGCTGTAGGTCTTATCAATGCCTTTCGGGTAAGTTACGAGGAAAATAAAGGCTACAGGTGGGGGATTCAGCGTAAAGATGATTCTCGGCTTATCGGTACGATTGGCTTTCATGCTTATTCACCCAAACACAAAAGGGCCGAAATTGGCTATGAGCTTCACCCGGACTATTGGGGAGTAGGATACGCTAAGGAATCAATAACCAGGGTGTTGGAATTCGGTTTTCAGGAAATGGATTTAAAGCGGATCGGTGCAATCGTTTTTCAAGAGAATATCTCATCCAATATGGTACTTGCCGGTTTGGGATTCAAATACGAAGGTCTCCTCAGGAATTACATTGTCCAAGGAGGAAAATCATTTGATACGAATGTATATTCATTGATTAGGTAAGAACAAAAAGCTCCAGCGCATAATAATGGGGCTAAGTGCTGGAACTGGAGGAAGACACCCCATATCGTTAATCACATCAAATTCATTTTTTAGTTTCATCTATAAAATAAAAAAAGGATGATCGGAGGATCATTCCTTTTTTAGTGTATGTTTCTCTTTTTGAAGCGGCCGCCGCGCACCTCCGCAATATTGCCTACCGCAAGGAATGCCGACTCATCCAATTCTTCAACGATGGATTTCAACTTTGCTTCTTCCAATCTTGTGATCACACAGAAGATGACCTTTTTGTTATCACCAGTATATGCTCCTTCACCTGTCAGGTAGGTAACTCCCCGGCCTAATCGTGCAAGAATCGCCTCACCAATTTCCTTGTGCTCATCACTGATGATCCAGGCTGCCTTGGATTCATCCAATCCAGTTACCACTATATCAATTGTTTTGAATGCGATAAAATAAGTCATGATTGAATACATTGCACGATCCCAGCCAAAAACAAACCCGGCTGTACCAAAGATGAAGATATTAAAGAACATGATGACTTCACCAACAGAGAATGGCAGCTTCCTGTTAGCGAGGATAGCCAGTATCTCCGTTCCATCCAATGATCCTCCATAGCGAATGACAATCCCCACTCCTGAACCAAGGACAATCCCTCCAAAGACTGTAGCCAGCAGCAAATCTTCAGTAAAAACCGGCACTTCATGAAGGAAGCTGGTAGTCAATGATAAGACGGTAATTCCTAATAGAGTCGAAAGAGCAAAGGTTTTGCCTATTTGTTTGTATCCGACAAAAAAGAAGGGGATATTCAAAATAAAAATGAACAGGCCAAGCCTCCAGCCCGTCAAATGAGAAAGAATAATGGAGATCCCTACAATTCCGCCATCCAGAATCCGGTTTGGAACCAGGAATTCTTCAATCCCTACTCCCATTAAGACAGCACCCAATATGATAAACAGGATTCTTTTGGCCAACTTGGTTTTACTCAATCCTTTGTGCCGATACTGAATTAGAACTTCTTCAGGAATACTATTCATTTTTTCTCCTCTTAAACAATAATTTTATCCATGCAAACTGTTCTTTTAGATAATTTTAGCATATCTGCCTAATTCTAACCTAGTTAACACTCCGAAAAAGGGAGTAGTTGCGTGTTCATTTTAAATAAAAAGGGTAGAAGATAGGGTAGTTAAACAAGAAGGCAGTTTATTAATAAAAAGGTGTTGTTGTGAATGAATTTGACATTGGCTATTGGTTTATTTTTATTGGTCCTGTTCTTAGTTGGAATAATCGGAATGAAATTGATTAAAATTCCAGATATATTACTATATATTTTACTTGGGCTTGGATTATCCACAGTTCTTGATGAGTCTAAGGTGATTGAAGCAGCAGGTGAAATCGGGCTTGTCCTGTTGTTTTTTCTCTTAGGAATGAAGTTTTCTGTAGATAGACTGATCAGGAATAGCAGCAAAGTTTGGAAAGGCGGGGTGCTTGATGCCGTTTTAGGCATCGGCGTAACCGCAGGGATAAGTTATCTTTTTGGACTTGATATGGTTTCTTCCCTGATTGTTGGGGGAATCGTATATGCCACGAGCTCCTCGATTACCGCTAAACTAATGGAGGATAAAAACCGGACAGAAAATAAGGAATCTGAATTCATGCTGCTGATTCTTGTATTCGAGGACTTAATCGCTCCCATCCTTGTTACGATTTTGATCGGACTGACTGGTAAAGGATTTACAGCAATGGACTTCCTGTTAATTATCTTAAAGATTATCCTTCTGGCTGGGGCTGCTATTTTCTTTGCCAGAGTGGTGTTTAAAAAAGCTGAACCACTTTTACAGGATATTAAGCAAGATGATATTTTTATCGTTATGATTGCAGGAATTGCCTTAACATATGGCGGTATCGCAATGCTCCTCGGCTTATCGGAGGTAATTGGGGCTTTCCTTGCGGGCATGATGCTATCTGAGCTGTCAATAAAGGAAAAAGTTGAGAAGGTAGCACTTCCAGTCCGAAATATATTCCTACCATTCTTCTTTCTGAACTTCGGCCTCCATATTGAACTGACAAGTGATATCCCATATATGGGACTATTGATTGTTCTTGTATTCTGGTCTCTGATCCATAAATTGATTGTTGGGTATTTCGGCGGCCAATGGTATGGCCTTCCAAGGAGTCATTCATTGAAGGCAGGGCTGTCATTGACACAGCGGGGTGAATTTTCCGTCATTATCGCAGCCCTTGCAACTGGAGAACTGAAGATGTTTGCAAGCATATATATACTGGTTATTGCCTTCATCGGGACAATCCTTTTCCAATTAGCTCCGCGCCTGAATAAGCTGATTATTGAAAAGGTGAAAGAAAAAACAAGTTAAGAATTGATCATAAAAAAAGCATTAAGGCTAAAATTGCCTTTAATGCTTTTTCTTTTTTATTTCAGCACTTCTTTCACACGGCCGACTTGTCCATCCTCAAGCCTCACTTTGATGCCGTGCGGATGGGTAGGTGACTTTGTAAGAATATCCTTGACTATTCCGGGCGTGAGCTTCCCGGATCTTTGGTCTGCCTTCAAGACGATGTTGACCTTAACACCCGGGAAGATATCTTTTCGATTTTGGCCGTTCATTATACACCCATTTTTCTGCGCTGATTGCTGACTTTCTTTGTTTGCTGGCTCTTTAATTTTTTCGCTTGGTCCATCTGGTTCATAGCACCCTTACCGCCGGACGCATTTTTTTTCTTGTTCTCAAGCTGCTGTTTGATCGCTTCCTGCAGGCTCATCTTCTTTTTTGGCTCTTCTGTATGGTTTGTCATATTTGCCTCCTGGGCTTATTTTTTAGTAAATACAGTATACGCTTTTTTGTGCTAAAAAGAAACGAGGACTATAAAAATTAGATGTTATTTTTCAAATTTTTACATTAATATTAAAGTAAAAAGCTGGGGGATTCACTTGAAAAAGAAACAGGTTTTTTTCATACTTATTGTTTTTTTACTATTAGCAAGTGGGATGCTTGTTTTTCTTAAGGAAAGACAAGAGAAGTATGAGGGTCTGTCATTTATACCAGAAAGGTCGGAGGATGTTCCGCTGTATAAGGGCTTAAAACCAAACGGAGCACCTGGTTATATAATCAGCGGCGACCATTGGCAAGACATAATGGCCTTTTATCAATCCGTCCTCCCTCAAAACGGATGGACTGATGTTTTTGTCGAGTCATCCAGTAAGTCTCCAGAAGATGGCGCAGGGTTCATCTCTGCCTGGCAAAAGGAAGGGCAAGATTGGGAATTAACAATCAATGCTGCTTACTTTGAAAATACGAATTCAACTGAGGTCATTTTTGACAAGACAGATAGAATTATCAGTTCAAAGTGGATCGAAAATCAGCCTAATGAGATTTGCATAAACGAACAGCCTGATACAGGAAATGATTGTTTCCCAATTACTGATCAGCAAACCATCAGCGAAATTATCGATCTCATCAATGGTGCAAGGGATTGGACTAAAGGACAAATGTTTTATGATGGTAAAAGTGTAATTACAGCAGGCTCATTGAATGTCCAGGTAATTTACGACTTGGATAAGGGGATTTATCTTGTTTCCGACAAAGGAACAAAGTGGATGAAGCCTGAAAAGGAATTCTTCGAATTAACCAGGATCTCCAAGGAATATTAACTTACGAAAAACAATAATTCGGGGCGTTTTAAAAAGGGTAAAATAAGTAATATCATCCTAGGTCAACTGTATTATTTTTACTGTATCCATAAATTCATTATGCTGAAAGAAGAAAATTCCTTAAAATAAGTGTATTCTATTGTTAAAACTTAGTTTTATCAGGAAAAATATAAAAATGCATTTTCGAAGTAAAGGGACGTGACCTTGGTGAATTCAATTACGGCAATCGCTAATGATCTGCAGCAAAATTCCAAAGCTATCGCAATGGAAATGGTAGAAGGGATAATTGATAAAATCGGGATGGAGATACCACAATCGGAGATTGACCAGGCAATTGTGGTGTACACCGAATACCTTGGCTTCCTTGGTGAATCTATAAATAAGCGTGATGAATCACCTTCAGAAACTTTAATTGAATGGAGCAGGGAAAATGGTGAAAGAGAAGCGGCAAAAGGAGGGAGAATTTCTGATATTCTCCTGCGCTACCCGCCTACAAGGCTGGTCTTTATCGATAAAATGGCGGAAATTTGTTTAAAACATGACGTTAGCATTGGAGATTTGCTTTGGATTAATAAGCGGGTGAACAGTATGCTCGATATCAGCATTAATGAAACTGTTTTTGCATTCGAAAGGCAGAATGCACAGCTTATAAAAGAAGTTCAAGACGAAGTGAATATTCTTTCGGCCCCAGTTGTTCCTGTCCAGGAAGATGTGGCAGTCCTGCCACTAGTCGGGAAGATGGATCATGATCGTGCATCTCTGATTATGGAGCGCGCAGTGCCTTTAGTTGCCAAACAGAAAGTTCAATGTCTTATCATTGACTTTTCAGGAATCGTCACAATTGATGCTACGATTGCAAAGCATATTTTTGACATACACAATGTATTGCGCTTGTTAGGTGTGGACTCCATAGCAACAGGAATGAGACCTGAATTGGCTCAGGCCGCTGTTGAAGGAGGCGTTGATTTTTCTAGCATCGTTACCTTCGCAACAGTGAAGCAAGCAATCGAAAGCATCAACAAGAACAATAATGTAAATGAGGGGTGACATGTTGACTAGTCAAAAACAAGAAATAAAACTGATCGCCCTGGATATGGACGGTACGCTGCTGAACGATAAACATGAGGTTTCAGAAGAAAATCGCAAAGCCATCAGGGATGCCGAAAAGAAAGGGGTTAAGGTTGTTTTAAGCACAGGCAGAAGCCTAAAAACAGCCCGGGATTATGTAATATCACTTGAATTGTCATCTTACCTTGTTACGGTGAATGGCAGCGAAATATGGGGGCCGGACGGACAGATCGTGGAAAGAAATCCGGTTGATACAGAGCATATTAAATGGATGTATGACCTATCCAAACAATTTAAAGCCAGATTCTGGGCAATCAGCAGTGAGAACAATTGGAATAATCAAATGCCAGAGGATCTCCTATCCCAGCAGTGGCTAAAATTCGGTTTCCATATCGAAGATAATGAAATACGTGCAAAAGTGTTAAAGGAGCTGGAGGCTAAGGGCTTGTTTGAAATAAGCAATTCCAGCCTGGTCAATATTGAAGTTAATGCTCTGGGCATCAATAAAGCCAAGGGTCTGCAAAAAGTCTGCAGCCTGCTGGGGATTTCGATGGAAAACGTTATGGCAGTTGGGGACAGCCTCAATGATATTGCGATGATTACCGAAGCAGGTTTGGGAATTGCAATGGGCAATGCTCAAGATGTCGTAAAAGAAGCCGCAGATGACGTTACAGGCAGCAACACGGAAAATGGAGTAGCAGAGGCAATCAAGAAGTGGGTCCTGTCATAATGAATCCAGCGAAGCAGTTAATATACTGCTTCGTATTTTTTTAGAATTTATTGCAGTGCATTGCCTGTCGGATTTAACCATTGATAAGAATTTGTAGAGTTGGATGCTATTCGTGATGATGCACTTTCAGCAACACCGATAGTAGGGAACTGAACATGAAAACAGAAGAAAGGTTGTGTTAAAAATGGTCTGTCTGGGCTGCCAATTAGCCAATGCCAAGCTGCCGGTCCATATTCTATTTTAGGATGAGTTTATATGCTGCATTCTGGATCACAGTCCATTCAATGAGGGACATGTATTGATCTTGCCCAAGACCCATGCCAGGTTTTTCGACGACCTTGACGAAAGGACTGCGGCTTCACTAATGAGTGCTGCTGCATTTCTATCTAAAGCAGTGAGGAATGTGTTTAATCCTGATGGAATTACCCTTTGCCAGAATGGCGGTCAATTTGATGAACTGACACATTTTCATATGCATGTTGTTCCAAGATACGAAGGACAAAGCTTCGCCGATTTCTATCGAGAAGAAAGTGATGTATTTATTGAAGAAGAGACAAGGCTGACAGAAACAAGGATAAAAATAATGAAAGCAATTGAAGCCTTAAAAAATAGCTCAGAGTAACCTTTACTCTAAGCTGACAAACAAGAAAGATTATCCTATTGTCCTGTTCATCTTAACAGGAGATTTATATCCTCGTGCTTCAATCCCGGCAACTTGTACATTTTCTGAAGCTATTTCGACGACTGTGGTACCGTTCACTGCATCTGCAAACACTTTCTCTATTGCTGCTTCCTCAATTCCTTTTCCAATATGAATCGCTTTCGGAGCTGAATGTTTTACATACAGATTCCGGATCGAAACATGGTCGGCATGATTTCCGCCGCCAAATACTTTAAGGTCATGACTTGCTTTGGTGAATCCGCTAATATGAAGATGATTTAAAATGACATTCCGGGAACGATACTGAATACCGATTACCGGCTCCTCTCCATAATCATATTGCGGGTCACCAATCACGGTGAAATGATTAATCGCAACATTTTTATAAGCGGACACCACAAGGGCCCGTGGCGAAGAATTGGCATATAAATCTGTATAAATCGGTTTAATGGAAACGATATTGGAAGCGCGGATATTGATGGCAGTTTTCGATTCAAGATCCGTTTCCTTATGATGTCCGATATGCCTGAAGTTATAGGACCGGTTATCGTTAACAGAGATATGACCGATCAAGACAACATTGTTCGCTGCTGAGGAGGTTTGGTGAGCCTTAATTTCCACTCCGCCGAAGCATCTGGCTGATGAATTATTTAACAGCCATACATTTCTTGATCCATCATCGATTTCAATGCCATTTGAATTCGAAAACCCTTTTTTATGCGCCTTGCCGCTAGGATCACACATATGGCAATTGGAAATGAAGATATTGTCGCTATGATGAGTAGTAATCCCATCATCGCCAAAGCCATAGCCTGTCAGCTGATCAAGCCAGATAAATTCACTGCCGCCACGGGCCCGATAGCCGTCACCGTAATAATTATACAGCGGAGAGGAGATATCAAAACAGTGCAGACCTGGATTTATTCCCTCTACATCCTTAACCCATCCAAACTTTACGTTGGCATAGAGAAGACAGCTTGAATGGTTACCCCAAGTACTTGTTTTTTCAACATTCCCGAGGCGTTCCACGTTCCAATCAAGCGACATTCCTTTAACATAAATATTTCGGTTGCCTGTCCGATGGTTTTTATTAGTAATCAATCTTGTACCTTTTGGAGCAGCATCATGCAGCTTGATAACCGTTTTTTTCTTGCCTGCTCCGACAAGAATTGAGTAAGAAGGGAGCTTGACTTCTCTTGTAATGAAAACTCCCTCTGGAATGTAAACCTTTACGTGTCCTTTGCCAAGTGCCATCCGGAAGGCCTCGGTACAATCTGTTTTCCCATCACCGACAGCTCCGAAATCCTCAATATGAACCTCTCTATCTATTTCTGAAAGCAAATGATTGTATTCTTCATTTAAAAGTTCGATCCATTCGGGATAGACATTTCCATTCGAATCAACAATCGTTTCAAATTGCTGGAATTCATCAAATGCAGATTTCGTTTGGGCGATTTTACGAATGGTTGCCCCGAAATTAGTGAAAAGGGAAGTTAGGGCAGAACTTGTCCTTGCTGCAACAGGACTATATTTCTTGCTGACTTCAAGGAACAACGCATTTGTTTCGTTTACTAAATCTTTTATATTAGGAGTCTTGCCAGTAATATCGGCAATTAACTGAGCGTTCTGCTTAGGATCATGGTTTCTGTCTAAGTTCATCATTATAATTCCCGCCTTTATCAAACTGCTATAGAATTATTATTTCCCTCTCCTAAAATGGATAACCTTTTTTCAATCAAAAAGCTATCTCCTAACTTACATAAACTATATTTATAGAGTTTTGCTTTTGCTTCTCAGAATGCTGGAGGAAACCTGCTGACCCGCTGTCCTTTGCTTGCAAAAACAGTAAAGCTGCTGATATTGTGAATAGTAAATACTCTGAGAAGGATTTCAATCATCTTCAATAGAAATAGAGGGATACTTTTGATTACACTAGGGCCGCGCGTTTTAAAAACTGGACTGGCTGTTGTTCTCGCCTTATATATCACGAAGGCCTTGGGATTGGAGCCACCGGTGTTTGCAGCCATTGCAGCTACGTTTACAATCCAGCCATCAATCTATCGTTCCTGGAAACAAGTGCTGGAACAGGTTCAAGCCAATACTTTAGGTGCAATCATCGCTGTCTCATCAATCTATTTGTTTGGGAACAGCCCAATTGTCATCGGGCTTGTTATGGTGATCGTCATCATAATCAGCCTGAAGCTGAAGATGGAAGGATCTATTTCATTAACTCTTATTACCGTTTTAGTAATGATGAGTTCCCACCATTATGAAGGGATTGTCGCTGCAGGCAATAAATTCATTATCGTGTTGGTTGGAATGGGTTCTGCATTCCTTGTCAACCTGATTGTCTCACCGCCGAATTTCACTAAAAACTTTAAGGAACAAATGGATTCCAGCTTCAGAACGATGTCACTTCTGATCAGGACGGCCATATCCAACGAATTGACCGAAACAACATTCCAAAATCAGTGGAATCAGTTGAAAAAGGATGTTGCTAAACTTGAGGAACTTTATAAAATTTTGGATGAAGAACGCGAGAAAATCTCCAGAATCAAGCCTTCAGATGTTCGGGAGCTTGTTGTTTTTAAGCAAATGCTTGCCTGCCTCCAGCAAGGGCTAAAGCTCCTGGATATAATAGAGGATCATTTTTTCCAAAGCCGACCTGACCGGGATGAAACGAAGAAATTTGATTTTCATCTAGAAGAGCTAATCAACTATCACGAAATGATTCTCTTGAAATATGCCGGTAAAATAAAAGAAATTGACAATGGTAATTTTACCGAAGAAACCGGCAAATTCCTTGAATCAATTATGGAGGCCAATGACATAGAAAGAGAACACAAGCTTAGGTTAGTCCTCATAAGTTCTGTCATTTTCGATTATGCGTTCCAGCTTGAACGCTTGAACGACCTAATTGAGCAATATCAAAAAAAGAAACAAAATGTCGAAAAAGCCAGCCTGAAAAGCATTCTTAAAAACCCGCGAGAATTATTAAAGAAGTAAAAAGAGAGATGAAGGGGCTATGAAAATCCCTTTCATCTTTTTTAGTTTGTAATAAGGAGCTTTTGTTATCTAAGAAAAATTCAAAAAAAATGGTACTAAAAAAGAAATATTCAGGAAGAGTGGTCACCAATGAAACAGTTGAAGAATCAAATTAACGATCCTAGTCAGAAAATGCTAAAAACCATTGGAATTCTGCTGGGAATTCTGTAAAATAAAAGACGTTCATGTCTAATAATGGCAAAATAAGGTCCTTATACCTATAAAAAACATCTATACCAAATCTTTATTTATTCATATAATCAGTTTAATTGTGTTTATGAGGAGACCTAAGAGACATGACAGATCGTACATACACCTATAAGGAACTGATTCATAATAATGAGAATAAATATTTCTGGATTGTATTAAGTATTAGTATTGTTTCTTATCTTCTTTTTGCCATATCCGTAGTCGGAATCATGATTCTGATTGGCTTAGCTGTGTTATCACTTATCCTTTCCGCCATAATGATTGGGAATATTCGCTTGAACGGTGTGAAAATTACGGAGAACCAATTTCCTCTGATTTATAGCAGCGTGAAGGATTTATGTGCAAGGATGGATATTAAGCAGGTGCCGGATATATATATTGTCCAGGCTGGCGGTACACTGAATGCTTTTGCTTCACGTTTTTTTGGCAGGAATATGGTGGTCATTTACTCTGATCTGTTCGATTTAGTTGACCAGGAGGCAGAAGAAGAGCTGAATTTTATCCTCGCCCATGAGCTTGCCCATATCAAACGGAACCACATCGGGAAGATGATGTTTATTTTGCCTTCCATGTGGATTCCAGGTGTTGCAGAGCTGTACCTTCGGGCATGTGAATATACTTGTGACCGTTATGCAGCTTACTATACTGAAAACACAGCGGCGGCTAAAAACTGTCTTACAATGCTTGGAATTGGAAAAACAATGTACAGAAAAGTAAATCGTGCTTCATATCTTGAGCAAATCAATCAGGAAAAAGGCTTTTTTGTTTGGCTTGGGGAAGTTTTATCAACTCATCCGCCGCTGCCAAAACGAATAAATGAAATCAGTGCTTTCTTTGGAGAAACAGAGGAAGTTTTCATCCGCCGAAAAAATTCAAAAGCGGGAATTGTTTTTGCAGCTGTTTCTATCCTGTTTATTGCTTTAATAGGTGGAGGCGGCTATTATGCTATTAACCTATTTGACTCCGAAGCTTTTTTTGAAGATGAAGAGGAATGGATGGAGGAGGCGGAAACAACTCCATTGAATAAGGCCGTGGTTTCTGGTGACCTCAAGTTAACAAAAAAATTGCTCGAGAAGGGCGAAGACATCCATCTAACCGATTACAGCGGCTACTCTCCTTTAGACTGGGCCATAAGGGACAGCAATAAGGAAATGGTAAGCCTGCTGCTTGAATATGGAGCAGATCCGAACTTTGAGACAGATTACGGCATGACAGCGTTCATGACAGCAGCTGAAACAGGCGATGTTTCCATGATTAAGCTCCTGCGTGAGTCCGGCGGTGATCCTGATTATCAGGATAGCAGCAGCGGATACAGCGCACTGACCTACGCGGTTTTCAGCGGGGAAATTGAAGCAGTAAGAACGCTCCTTAATTTAGGCGCCGATAAGGATGCGGAAGATTATTCGGGTATGACTGCACGAATGCACGCCTTGCAATCTGGCGAGCAGGAAATTGCAGATTTATTAAAATAAATCAAATTTACAGGAGGAAAAATAATGAACAGACCTGCAGGATTTTGGGTAAGACTAGGAGCAAGCCTTTTGGATGGAATCATTATCGGGATTCCAATTGCCATCATCAGCTACTTAGTTACAGGCAGCACAGAGGAAAGTGGAATCTCCTCTACACTTAACTTCCTATACACTTTGCTTGTACCTGTCGTTTGGTCCGGCTATACAGTAGGAAAGAAAATTGTTGGAGTAAGAATTGCGAAAGTAAACGGCGAAAAGCTTGGATTTGGAGCAATGTTCATGAGAACAATCGTTGCCGGCCTGGTATATATTTTAACTCTGGGTATTGGTGTAATCGTCAGCGCATTTATGGTTGGCCTGCGCCAGGACAAAAGAGCAATTCACGATTTCATTGCCGGAACTTACGTAACTTACGAGAAACCATATGAAATCAGCTATGAGAAGAAAGAGCTTTAATAACTTATTTCACTAACTTCTCATAATGTTTATGAGTTTCTTATACCCTGTAATTTGTTAAGGGAATCTAGATATTCACAAACTTCCCATCAAGTTTCCGATTCGCTATATTATTAAGAATTCCGCTATAAAAAGATAATTTCCGCTATAAAGTTGAATTTTTCGCTATATAAATAAAACAGCTATAATCCATTTGGTCCTGGCAATTGCCAGGTTTTTTTTAATTAGGCTCTGTTAATCAAGGCTGTTGATTTTTGTTCCAGGCGCTTCGCTTTCCGCGGGGCGTGCGCTGAGCCTCCTCGTCGCTCGCTTCTGCGGGGAAAAATGGTCCCTTCTTTTCGGACCATTTCTTCCGGGGTCTCACCTGCCCGCTAAATCCCGAAGGAGTCTGCGCGCCTACCACTACAATCAACAGGGGTTAAAAATCAACATTCAGCTTTAACAGAGCCTTTAATTAAAATGATGGGTTTTCTCCCTTTATGATATATTACAAAGTAATGAAGGGAAGTTGAAATTCCTAAAAATAGATTCATTCTTGCTGGTCTTTTTTTCATTGGTTTATGTAAAATTAGGATAAGCTGCCTGACCATATTTACGGTATTCACAAATGCGAAGAAGTCATCGACGCAGAAATTATTATTGGCTTGAGGTGAAGAAATGGGACCCATTTTATTAGGGATTTTATCGGCTTTCTTTTTTGCTTTTACTTTTGTCCTCAATCAGTCAATGGAATTGGCAGGAGGAAGCTGGATTTGGAGCGCTTCTTTACGATATTTTTTCATGGTTCCATTCCTGCTGGTGATCGTTCTTGCAAGAGGAAATCTTTTTCAGCTTTTTAATGCCATGAGAAAAGCACCGGTTCAGTGGATCAGCTGGAGTTTTGTTGGATTTGTTCTGTTTTATGCGCCATTAACTTATGCTGCTGCCTTCTCACCCGGATGGCTTATAGCAGGAACATGGCAGATCACCATCATTTCAGGAACCTTGCTGGCTCCATTTTTTTACGAAACGATCATCCGAAATGGTGCAAAAATTCAGAAGAGGGCAAGTATACCATTCAAAGGATTAGCGATGTCCATGATCATCCTTATCGGAATCATTCTCATGCAAATACAACATGCGATACATATTCCGCTGAAAACTGTTTTATTAGGAGTCATCCCAGTTATCATTGCTTCATTCGCCTACCCGTTGGGAAATCGAAAAATGATGGAGCTGACACAAGGAAGCCTTGATCCATTCCAGCGAGTTCTGGGAATGACTTTAGCCAGTTTGCCGTTCTGGATCATTCTATCTGTTTACGGATTAATAACAGAAGGACCACCATCAACCGGGCAAACTATTCAATCGATGCTAGTCGCCATAAGTTCCGGTGTGATAGCAACTGTACTCTTTTTCAAGGCAACAGACCTGGTAAGGAACAATATGCCCAAGCTCGCTGCAGTTGAAGCTACACAATCGATGGAGGTGCTCTTCGCACTTGCAGGTGAGATGCTCATCCTTTCAACAGCCCTTCCAAATTTGCTTTCCTGGATTGGCATGCTCATTGTAATGGGGGGCATGGCCCTCCACAGCTATAGTTCTCATCAGCAAAACAGTTTTTCAAGCAAGAAACAAGCGAGTGCGTAAAATATTTACCGGATAAAATTTGACATTCCTCCCCATTCCAAGAACATTCTAATGGTCTTTTTTTCATGCCTCTCCAAGGTCTTAATGCCCATATTACCAAATTATGTTATTACCAAAGGCTTATTTTTATCTGAATAGTATAAATATTCAATAAACTATAAAGGTTTTTACATTATTTTGCAGTATACATTGGTTGTACATAAATCTAGGGGGTGTAAGATTTTGAAGTGGAAAAAGAGGAAAGCTGTAAGAAAATTTTTCGCAATTATGCTGGCCTGGCTGATCGTGATTTCATCGGCCGCACCTCAGATGGCTTTTGCTGCGGAAGGAAAACGGAATAATTTTACAGAGGAACTGCAACTAGAAAAGGAGCGCGAAAAGGAATATGAAGCAGAAAAACCACCGGAGGACAAAGCGGACCAGGGAAAGGAAACAGTAAACGAAGATGGTGAATTAATTGACCTTCTAAAAGGACTTGGCATCGCCATCCCCGATTTAGAGGGTAAAGCAGAGGAACAAATTCCAACTGACCATAAGGCAGTCCTTCAAAAAGCTTTTGAAAAGCAGCAAGAGGTAAATGTCCTCATCCGCATGAAGGATAAGCCTGACCTCAACAAGATTTATCCGCAAATAAAAATGAAGAAAAACCGTACTGAAAAACTAGAAGCTATCCAATCACATCTTAAAGAAAAAGCAAAGAACTCACAAAAAGGCATTGACCAGGCTTTATCTGCATTGCAGGGAAAGGGCAAAGCAAAGAAAAAGGAATCGCTCTGGATAATAAATGGGCTAACAGCGTCAGTCACTAAGGATGCGTTTGAAGAATTACAAAAACGTGACGATATTGCTGAAATCGCCCTTGATGAAACACTAAAACTGCCCGAAATCACAGTGGAAGAAGCTCCCCCTCGCCTTCCACAGTGGGGACTCGAAAAAATATTTGCAACTAAAGTATGGGGACAATATGGGTTGAAGGGTGAAGGAATCGTTGTAGGAATTATGGATACAGGTGTTGACGGAAATCACGAAGCCTTGAAGCAAAATTACCGCGGCCGTGACGGGAACCATCAGTATTCCTGGATTGACTTATCCGGCCAAAAATATCAAACTCCCAATGATGGAAACGGCCATGGGACACACGTTGCCGGGACCGCAGTTGGCGGGGGAGCAGGCGAACCGATTGGGGTTGCTCCAGGAGCAGAGTGGATTGCGGCGAAAATCTTCAATGATGGCGGTTCAACAACATTATCAGCGATCCACCAGGCTTTCCAGTGGTTCATGGCTCCTGGCGGGGACCCATCAAAAGCACCGGATGTTGTCAATAACTCCTGGGGAAATGCAAATACCTACAATCTTGAATTCTATGAAGATGTAAAAGCCTGGGTAGCCGCAGGCATCTTCCCGTCCTTCGCAGCAGGAAACGACGGACCAGGGTCACAGACAATAGGATCTCCTGGAAGCTTTCCGGAAGCATTCGCAGTTGGCGCCACTGATATTTATGATCAGACTGCTTCTTTTTCAAGCCGCGGACCAGTGTTCTGGAAGGATGAAAATGGCCAGGAACAAAGACTGATTAAGCCAGACATTTCAGCACCCGGCCACAAAATCTATTCTGCATGGCCAGCAAAAAGAAATGAAGGAAAATATAACACCATCAGTGGAACTTCCATGGCGACTCCACATGTAACAGGAGCTATCGCCCTGCTGATTCAGGCTCAGCCTGACATTTCCATTGATGAAATCAACGAAACGCTAAAAAACACTGCCAGGGTAGAGCCGCATATGGGTTCACTGCCAAATGATTCATACGGAAGCGGAATAATGAACATATATCAAGCTGTAACCGAAACAGCTTTTGCAGGTGAATTGAAGGGGAAATTGACCAATAAAGATGGACAGCCCTTAGCTGGAAAACTTGAAATTCTTTCGGAAGGGTTGTCCTTCCACATCGATGAAAAGGGCCAATTCAGTTTTAAAGTAAGGGAAGGCAGCCATAAAATCAGGGTAAAATCCTTCGGCTATAAAACCTTAGAAACAACAGTCACACTGAAGGTTGGTGAAGTTCTAAATGTAGATTGGGAACTTGAAAATGCCCCTGCTTTTTCAGTAACAGGAAAGCTGATTGATCAAACAGGTGCTGCGGTTGCTTATGCTTACATCAGAGTAGAAGGAACTCCACTGGAACCGATTCGCACTGACAAAAATGGAAGCTTCGAAATTAAAAATCTACCAGAAGGAGCTTATAAACTTCAAGTTTCTGGTGAAGGGATAACAGGAACAACGCAAGCTATAGATTTGAAAAATAATTCTTCTGTTGAAATCAAGGTGAATAGATCAGCCATATCTGCCAATAAGGAATGGGGAATGGCAAATGGCAATATCCATCGGAATGCTGTCTCTCCAAATAGCATTGATTTAAAATCGCTGGAGAAAAGCTGGGAGTACGATGCCTCTGCAAAGGGGAAAATCCTGTTTTCCACCCCAGCAGCAGCTGAAAGTAGAATAGTCCTTGTTACTGACAATGGCTATGTTGTTTCCCTGGATTCGGCAACAGGCAAGGAACAATGGGCCGTCCGAATTGGCAGCTCAAACAGATCTTCACCGACCATCGTTAAAGATACAGTTTATCTATCAGGTGGAGAGGATGGAAAGATCTATGCACTTGATTTAAAGTCGGGCAGCATTAAATGGACAACGCCAGTCGGCTCATTGGCAGTCTATGAATCCCCGCTCTTTATTGATGGAACATTATTCGTTGCATCAGATTTAACTCAAAGCGCAAAGCTGACAGCGCTGGAAGCAGATACTGGAAAGAAAAAATGGAGCATCGCTTTAGATGCGCCAACTTATTTCGGGCCCAGCTCAGGAGAAGGCCTTCTTTTTATAGGAAGCTATGACAATCAAACTCTCCGTGCTTTAAAAATTGAAGATGGGTCAGAAGTTTGGAGCAAAACACTAACAAATGAAGGGGTAGCCTCCAAACCAGTGTATAACGACGGTATGCTTTATCTTGCAGGTACCAATTTCAATACTGAGTCAGGTACTCTTTATGCTTTAGATGCAAAGACTGGGGAAGAGAAGTGGAAAGCTGCAGGAATTGGCGATACACAGGCAGGTTCTCCAATTGTCCATGAAAATATCGTGGTAATCGGATCGGCCGCACAGCCAGCATTACGGGCATTCGATGCCAGGTCAGGTAGTGAAATATGGACGAACCGGTCTGTCGGTACTACACTGAACAGCGGCTCCATATCCGCTAATGGCTTGTTATTCTTTGCCGGTACTAATGGCAATCTTGCCGTCATCGATGTATACAGCGGTGAACGACTAAAGGACTTCAGCCTTCCTGTATACAGTACATCGGGAATACCGATACTGCCCGGCCAGGTAATTGTTCCGTTCCAAACAGGAATCCAAAGCTACAACTCACCAGGTGTATTAAAAGGGCTGATAAAGGATGGTTCCGGAAAACCGGTCAAAGGTACTGTCACAGTTAAGGAAACCGGAAAAGCTGTGACCGCAGATGAAGACGGATCCTTTGTGATGGAACATACACCAGGTGAATACTCGGTTTCCGTGTCTTTTTACGGCAAAAAACAAATTAGTGAAAAAGCTTTATTTGTATCAGGATACGTACAGGAGCAGGAGTTTAAGCTCGAGGATGCTTCTCTAGGATCAATTTCTATTACCGTAAAGGATAAACGAAATGGCAAATCTCTTGAAGGGGTGTCTATTGAGCTGAATAACACACCAATCAGGGGACTTACCAGCAGCTCGGGGATTTTTTCGGCAGAAAACGTTTCTGAAGGAACCTTTAACGCAAAATTTTTATTAAATGGATATAAAGAAGGCGAATTAGACATTACCGTAAAAGCAGGTTCACAGAATGATTTCACCTATGAACTTCAGCCAATCGACATCGCTGTTCTTGATGATTATAAAAGTGAAATCACAAATCTGCTGAATGTAAATGGTTATGTAGCAGAAGAAAGGGATTGGGATGTAGTAAAAGACATTGGACGCTACAGGGTCCTTTACTTGAACGGAGGGTATGGAACAGATGGAGTCCAGCCTTCTGAAGCACAATTTACTGAGTTGATACAAAAGGCCAAGGAAAACAATGTAAGTATTATTTTCACAGATCAATGGGGACAAAACTACGGTTCCATCCATCATTTAACTGACTATCTGCAAGATCCGAAAGAACTTGGCCATGATTATGACGGCGGTGAAGTCCGGATTGAGGTTGTTGCTGAACATCCAATTTTTAAGGGCTACAAGTCAGGCGATCGAATCAGCGTGTTAGAAAACAATGCGGATTTTGCCTGGTTCAACCAGTATTCAGGAAGGACGGTTGCAAAAATCGGCAATACCGAGCTTGGTTTTGTCGGAACCGGAGTAGCATACAATGCTGTTTCAGAAAACAGTGCACATTTATTGCTTTCAAGTCATGCAACAGTTCCTTGGGAATCATCTAAGTCCTGGCTTCGAGGACAGCAGCAAATCCTTTTAAACAGCATCGAGTATCTATACAGTGCAAAATTTGGGAAAGTCTCCGGAAAAATTGTCAATTCATTCGGAGAGCCGATAGAGGCGAGCATAGAGGTTCTTGAAACCGGTGTAAAAACGACCAGCACCAAAGAAGGGGAATTTACGATTTTCCATGACGAAGGCACCTTCAATCTCGAGATTCGTTCAAAAGGACTCGGCGTAAAAACAGAAACGGTGACAATCCTGAATGGAAAACCAGTTGAGGTAGCAATCTCACTTGGTGAATCACAAAAAGGCAGCATTAGCGGGGCAGTCAGCGATGCAGTTACTGGAATGGAACTTCATGATGTAAACATAGAAGTTAAAAACGAAAATGGAGAAATTGTTTCTGAAGTTAAAACAGGACAAAATGGAAGATATGAAATATCAGGACTGGCAGAAGAAGTTTATTATTTCTCATTCAAAAAAGATGGCTATATCTCACAAACACAAAAAATAGATGTAGCACGCCATAACGGGGAAATAGACATCCAGCTTCATACAATGCCTGCAGTAGGGGTGGTAGGGGATTATTATGCCTTTGACAAGAACTTCAAGTCACTGCTGTCTGAAGCAGGTATCACAGCAGTAGATGTACAGCCGGCCGATTTGGCGGAAAGAATGAATGAGTTCGATGTAGTGTTCTTCAATGAGCCTAGCTCTTCATTCACAAAAGCTGTGTTTGATGAAATGATGAAGGCTGCCGACCAATCGGAAACAAGCCTGATTTTTGGTGATGCAATCTGGAGCGGCTCGGGGATTAACCAGCTAGTGAAACACCGGCAGGACCCTAAAGAGCGCAACACGATAAGAAAAACAAGTGCTGCACAATATAAAATATTGGAGGAACATCCGATTTTCGGCAATGCAAAAACTGGTGACCTGATTGAACTCCTGACTCCGGCCGCAAGCTATGTCGGATACTTTAAAGAGTACAGCGGGTATCCCTTGGCCGAGATAAAACACGAGGACTCTGAAAATTCTCATGGACTGGGGATTGCCTATAAACCAAGAACAGGCAGCAGTGTTGAACTTCTTCTTAGTGGTCATGGATTTACCTATTATCATGGCGCAAAGGATTATACAGACGATGCTAAACAGATGCTGATCAATTCTCTACTCTGGGCGGCAGATGTCAAATTCCCTGTCATCAGCGGAAACGTTCTGGATAAGGACGGAAAACCTTTATTAGCGAAAGTGAAGGTAAAAGGACAACCCTTCACAACTGAGTCGAACAGTGAAGATGGAAGCTTCTCAATCGCTTTGCTGGAAGGTGATTATGAGTTAGAAGTTAGCGCATTCGGTTATTCCACTAAGATTGTAAAAGTAAATGCCACTGAAGATGGCGAACCACAGGCAATTAAGATGGAAGTAGCCGCCGATGCTGGCACGATATCAGGGACAGTAGAAAATGTAAAAGACGGGAATGCCATTGCAGGAGCCAAAATAACACTTCTTGGTACTCCTAGGGCTGCAGTTACTAGTTTGCAGGGACAATTTAGTCTTAATGATATTGAACCCGGAAAATATACAGTAAGGATTGAAAAAGAAGGCTATGTCCGTAATGATACAGAAGTAACAATATCGGATAATGAAAATGCTGTTCTGGATGTCAAGTTGCTTCCAACGCCAACAATCGGCCTCATCGTTGACCTGACAGCTTCCGGGATAACCTTCAAGCAATACCTTGAAGAAAGAGGCTATAAGGTTATCAGCTTGGATTATAAGGATTTGGATAAGCTTGCTGAAGTTGATGTTGTCTTTGCCAATTCTGATTATGCTCCAAGCCTTGTTCCTACAAAGGCAGAGTTCCTCGCATTCCAGAAAGCACTGGACGACCAGCGCCTTTCAGTAATTTGGACTGGACAAGCAGGAGGAAGAGGATCGATTCGTTATCTGCAGGAATATCTGAATGACCCGACTACGCTATTCGAGGACAACAGCAGTCCTGGAGCAGAAGGCACAATCCTTGGCGAGCACCCGCTGACTGCCGGATTCAAAAAAGGGGATGTCATCCAGATTCCTGGAAAGTCCGGGTATTACTATGGGTTCGAAGGATATTCTGGTAAAACAATCGTTGACTTTTCACATAATAGCACTGGGGAAAAAGGCAGCATGGTAGCTTATAAGGGACGTACTACAGATTCAGTGGAAATACTTTTGGCTAATATGACCATCAGTCATGTATTCAAACCTGGTGATTCATTCGACCCGGCCAGGGAACAGCTTCTAAATAATGCGCTTTCGTGGGCTTTAGCCGATAAACAGGCTCTTGTGGGTGAATTGTATGGATCTGTAAAAAATGAAAATGGCCCTGTAGCAGCTGAGGTCACAGTTAAGGAAACTGGCAAAGTATACAAAACAGATGAAAACGGAATGTTTTTTGCAGCGCTGGAGGAAGGTACGTACACTCTAACAGTTGATTCCTTTGGCCATCAGGCAAAGGATTTTAACGTGACCATTAAAAATGTCGAAAGATTAAAAGAGCCATACCCTATTGAATCCGTTAATTCCGGAATGCTGACTGGCTCCATTAAAGATGCAGCAACGAAGGATCCAATACCAAACGCAAGTATAGAGGTGATTGGAACTCCTGTAATTGCAAAGTCTGATGAAGAAGGGAACTATCAGATTACTCTTCCGGATGGAATGTACGATATTAAAATACTCGCAGAAGGGTATACACCGACTTACTTGAGCACTGAAATTACTTCAGGCCAGGAGACAAAACTAGATGTCTCACTTGTCGTCTCGGATAAGATTGCTGTCCTGGCTAATACGTACAACAAGGACCGGATTGTTCCTTTTCTTCAAGCGAATGGTTATGACCCAGACTTCTATCCTTATGGGGAATTTGAGGCTTTAATCGACCAAATACCTGATTATAAGCTGATCATTGTTAATGACATTTCAGGATCGATGACAAATGAGAGATTCAAGGCCATGGTGGAAAAAGCGAATGAAAATGAAGTAAGCATGATTTTCACATCGCAGTATGGGTTTGGTTCAATCAGTACCTTAAATAAAGTGTTCGGAGACCCAGAATCTTATCCTTATGGCTATGTCAATAAAGAAATCAACATCAGGGTCGATGAGAACCACCCTATTTTCCGTGGATTCAATAAAGGAGATGCAGTGCCTCTGCTGGTTAATCCAAAGGGAAGCGTTCAATACTCCTTGTACCAAAACTACAGCGGCACAACAATTGGAAACCTTGTTAATCCTGAAAAGGGAGATCTGGGAACTGCAATTGGATATAAGTTCAGCTCGTCAAACAGTGTCCATATCCTTCTTGGAAGCATGCATATCGGTTCTTATGGAAATCCGAATGACAGATGGACCGAAAATACAAAAACCATCTATCTGAACGCCATTGATTATGCATTAACTGCCAGCCAGGGTGAAATAAAAGGATCTGTGACGGATACACAAGGTAAACCTGTTGCTGGCGCACTTGTATCCATTGAGGGAACGAGCTTGAAGACCGCGACCAACGCATCAGGTCAGTATAGAATTGGCATAGGAGTTGGTGAGTATCAGGTTAAGGTTAAGGCCAGAGGATTTGCTGAACAGGTACAATCAGCTACAGTCGCCGATTTAGGTAACAGTGCGGTGATTGACTTTACTTTGGAAGCAATCCAAGGTACAGACCTGAAAGGACGGATTTCAGGCAAACAAGGAAATGTGCCAGTTTCAGGAGCAGCATTGAGCCTCATTCCAACTGATGAACCTGACTTTAAGATGGAGGCTGTCAGTACGGAAAATGGGACTTTCATTTTCGAAAATCTGCTTCCAGGCAGCTATACCTTAACGATTACCGCTGAGGGATATCTATCACAGACACTAGATGTGGAGATTGGTAATGAAGGTCAAGAATTGAATCTGCAAATGAACAGATACGAAGCAGCCATCATTGGCGATGTGGATGAATCTCTGACAGACCTGATGAACAATCATGAAATTTTTGCGGAACAAAGAAATTGGGATATCCTTGGAAATCTCGGCAATTACAAACTTATTCTTGTAAATTCAAGCAAAGGCACAAAAGAACAGATCGAGCAATTAATTGCCGAGAGTGATGAGCATAAAGTCAGTCTGGTTTTCACTGGGACATGGGGAGTAAATGATGGTTCAATTCAGTCACTTAAAGATGTATTGGGAAATCCTGATTTGGATCATCAAGGCTACAATGAAGGAGCGATTTATATAAAGCCTAATGATGAACACCCGATGTTTGCAGGAATTGAAACGGATGAAAATGGCTTGATCAGAATTCACTCGAAGAAAAGCCCATATGCTACTTTCAAGAATTACTCAGGAATTTCCGCCGCCAGCTTATTTGTTGACGCTGAAAACAAAGGTGATTCCATTGCATACGAATTTAGAAGCAAGGAACATGTGCATCTGTTAATGTCTTCTTTCGCCGTGAACAATATGATAGGACCCGACTACGGCTGGACTGAGGAAGGCAAACAGCTATTTGTTAACGCTTTGCACTGGGCGATGGATGCAGAACAGCAATCCCCATCCGAACCCAAATGGGATCAGACCGAAGTGATGGTTAAAAATGAACCAGCTGTTTTGACTGGTAAAGCAGAACAGAGTACAACGGTAAACGTTTATGAGCAGCATGGAAATGAGTTGATTATGCTTGGAACTGTAAAGGCATCCAGAGAGGGGACATTCTCAATTGAGCTTGATTTAGCAAATGGGAACCATAATTTGATTGCTGAAACAGAAAACTTTGCCGGTAAAACAAAATCAAAGCAGTTGTTAAAATTGATCGTGACCGGCAAACCACTAAAAAAAGACAAAGCAAGTTAACAGGATAAAGAAATTAGTATTGGAGGCTTCCCAAAATGGGAGGCCTTTCTTTCTTGCATGCTTCTGAATGTATAAAATTTGACATGGTATCTAAATGGATAAGTGATTAGGTTTAATAAGATAGGGGTAAATTTTATAAAGCTATAGTGATTAATTATTTGCTTATCATTTCACAAACAATGCTCCACTATGTTATATTAATATTTAAAATATTCTCGCAAGTTTTAGGAAGGTGACATAATGACATCAGGAATCGAAATAAATGATAGCAGTTTGCCTCTGCGCCGCGATGTAAAAATGCTGGGGAACATCCTCGGTGATATCCTTGTATACCATGGCGGAGTAGAGTTATTCGAGAAAGTAGAAAAAATCAGGGCTATGTGCAAGTCAATAAGAAATGAGAATGATCTTGAAACTTATCCAGCCTTAAAAACAGAAATTGCAAACTTATCAGTGCCAATGCGCAAGAATATCATCCGGGCTTTTTCTGTATACTTCCATTTAATCAATGCAGCAGAACAAAACCATCGAATCCGCCGCCGCCGTGATTATCTATTGAACTCAGAGTTCAGCACGCAGCCGGGATCTATAGATGCTGCAATCCATTCACTGAAAGACAACCAAATAACCTCAGACATCATCCAGAACGTTCTTAATACCATTTCATTGGAATTGATTATTACTGCCCATCCGACAGAAGCTACCAAGCGTTCTATCCTGGAAATCCAGAAACGAATTGCTGATATCCTGAAAAGCATGGATAATCCGCTTCTTTCAAAAAAAGAGCGGACCAAGATTGAAGAAAGCTTGTTCAATGAGGTTTCGGTTCTATGGCAAACCGATGAACTCAGGGATCGGAAGCCTACTGTAATCGATGAAGTAAGAAACGGCCTTTATTATTTTGACAAAACTCTTTTTGATGTACTTCCTGAAATCCACCAGGAGGTTGAATCTAGTTTAAGAAACCATTTTTCAGACCATGAATGGGACGTTCCGCACTTCCTCCGTTTCGGATCCTGGATTGGCGGAGACAGGGACGGCAATCCTAATGTGACTCCCGAAGTTACCTGGGAAACGCTGCAAAGACATAGACGCCTTGTCCTGAAAAAATATAAGGATGTCCTTGTAGACCTGATGAAGCGATTCAGTCATTCTACCACAAGAGCAGCCGTTAGTGAGGAGCTTTTGGCATCCGTTCTCCAGGATGAAGAGAAGTATCTTAACGATGACCAAAAGTGGACAGTTGAATCAGAAGTTTACCGCCGTAAATTTGCAATTATAATCCAGAGACTGAAGGAGGCAGGCAAATCAGATCGTGGCTATGCATCCTCTGATGAGTTGCTCGAAGATCTGTTGATGATCAAACGGAGCATCTATCTGCACCATCCGGTCCATCACGAGCTCAAAACCTTGCAAAAGCTTATTCGCCAGGTCCAGCTATTTGGTTTCCATCTTGCTACTCTTGATATTCGGAACCATAGCGGCGAGCATGAAGCAGCGATTTCCGAAATCCTAAGGAAGGTAGGAGTGACCGAGGATTACCCATCTTTATCTGAGGATGAAAAGCAGGCATTATTGGCTAAAATATTGGCTGACCCCCGTCCGCTCCTTCTCTTGCACGAGGATTATTCTAAAGAAACACAGGAAATGATCCAGGTGTTCCAAATGATTAAGAGAGCACATAAGGAATTTGGCAAAAGGTCGATAACTGTCTACCTTGTCAGCATGACTCAATCTGCATCCGATCTGCTGGAAGTACTTGTACTGGCAAAAGAAGCCGGCATATACAGGCTCCATGCTGATGGAACAGTTGAGACTGACTTGAATGTTGCTCCATTGCTGGAAACCATCGATGATCTTACAGCAGGCCCTAAAATAATGGAAACACTATTCAACTTGCCAGTTTACAGTTCTCACTTGACCCAGATGAATAACCAGCAGGAAATCATGCTTGGATATTCAGACGGAAGCAAGGATGGCGGAACGTTAACGGCTAACTGGAAGCTCTATAAGGCCCAGCTAGAAATCAATGAAATGGCCAGCAAATACAACATCCAGCTGAAGTTCTTCCATGGTAGAGGCGGTTCTCTGGGCCGCGGGGGCGGACCATTGCACCGGAGCCTGCTTTCCCAGCCAGTGGAGACCCTCGGACAGGGAGTGAAGATAACCGAGCAAGGCGAAGTACTTTCATCCAGATATTTATTGAAGGATATTGCCTATAGAAGTCTTGAACAGGCTACGTCGACTATGATGAAGGCAGCTGCGAATGTTCTTCTTGAATCGGAACAAGGGCATCTGCGAGATATGAAATGGGTCGAGGCACTTGAAGAAATCTCGGCGGTATCGCTGAAAAAGTATCAATCCCTTGTGTTTGAAGACCCTGATTTCCTTACTTATTTCAATCAGGCCACACCGTTGAAGGAATTAGCAGAGCTTAATATCGGTTCAAGACCAATGAGCCGCAAAAACAGCAGCAAATTCGAGAACCTTCGTGCAATTCCATGGGTATTTGCCTGGACGCAAAGCAGACAGCTATTCCCGGCATGGTACGCCGCGGGAACTGGGCTAGAAAGCTTTGCTGCAAAGCACCCGGAAAACCTTCAACTCCTGCAAGAAATGTATCAGGAATGGCCATTTTTCCGCAGTACAGTAGATAACCTGCAAATGGCTTTGATGAAAGCAGATATCCCAACTGCAAAAGAGTATTCTTCCTTGGTGGAGGATAAAGCAATTGCAGACCGCATTTTCGGAAATATTTTGGAAGAATACGAAAGAACGAAAAATATATTGCTGAAGATTTCAGATGATCAGGAGCTGCTTGACCATACTCCAAACATCAAAGATTCAGTCCATCGCCGCAACCCTTATGTTGATCCACTGAACTTCTTACAGGTGGAGCTGATCAAGGAACTGCGCAGTGAGGAAGAGCCTGATGAAGAGCTGCTTACACAAGTACTATTAACAATCAGCGGCGTGGCTGCTGGGTTAAGGAATACGGGATGATATTTTTTGAAAAACACCAGCCAGTTTTCAATACTGGCTGGTGTTTTTTACAGGTAAAGATTGGTAATCCATTGGTTGGCTGAGCAAGCTGGTGGTTAAATAGGTTGTGAATGGATAGCTGAATGAGTGAGGGATCCATTCAGGCAGCATTTGTGGTTGGTTGTGGAAAACTGTATGAATCATTATTCTATTCAGAAGAAGTTGATAGCTGACTATGGGTAACTGTCCAAATCCATCTATCATTTGGACAGATTCAACGGCTACCACTGTAAAATTGTCCGAATCCTGCTCCAACAGATGTTCCATAGCAAAAATCTTCCTGCTGGCATAGTGACTGCCTTTTATCCAAGCAGTTTCAAATGGCGTTCTGTTGTCATTTTTTTTAAGAGTTCATGGTTTAGGGATTGTGCCATTTTTAAAGTCAGCTCTAGTACCCTGCGCATTCCTTCTTTATGACCTTTTCTGATCGCAAGTTGGTCACAATTGATTTCGTTGTCAATGCATAACTGGTTCTCGTAGACAGGGAATTCAATGTGCCCGATTTCATGCCAGATAATCGCCTCTTTAATTTCTGGATCTGCACAGAAATCCTCGTAACTGTAGACAACAACAAACCAGTCGTACTCCTCTTCAAAAGCTTTATAAAAAAGGGTCAGTATTCGTGAATCGATGTTCCACACTTTTAGCCAATGGTCGTTCTTCAATCCAAAAACCTTCATGACTGCATCCTTATTTTCTACAACGGCAATTTTCCCTGATACTCCATATTTTTTGCTATCGAGCAATTCACCGATGCACTTCACTGATAATCCCCCTTCATTAGTTAGGACTGTTAAACATTTTGGCACTGCCGCTCAAGTTTTATAACATCGTTACTAAATTACGAAACAAGCCAATGTAAAAGGTTTACTTTCATGACTAAATTCATTAAGATGACGAAAAGAGCAATAAAAGTGTAAATTCAGCGCAAATTGAACAGGGTAGCTATTAACTATTTAAAAATGATTCATTTTTAAATATATGGCGATGTGCAATACACATGATTAAAATCATAGTGCGGCAGAAAATGGAGGAAGGAGGAGTTTTTTTTGCTTGGCTCCCATTTTTACTTGACTGTAAAGCGCCAGATTAGGGATAATGAACAAATTTTTGAAGAAAAAGAAGAATTAATGCGAATTTATTCTGATCGCATTACAACGGCTTCGGATCGCTTTCTAATTGAGGATGTGCTGGATATATCGTTCCGCAGCTTTTCAAATAATAATGGACTTTTGTATTTACATACAACCAGAGGTGTTTTTTCCTACAGAACAAGTCATCAGCCAGTAATTTTGATGAAAATTTACAATGACCTGAAAAACCAAACATAAAGCTACATTCCTGCATTTTTACATAATCTGTGCAAATATATCGCACTCTATATACAAAGGGTGTGATTTCATGCTTATCTGGGCATTGGAAGCTTTCAGCCAAAACTTAAACCATTTGCAAGTCTTATATTCCATCTCACTTGAAGAACTAATGACAGCAGAAAGCCATTATCATGACGTTTTAAGAAGCTACTGGCGTGAAAATAATTTTTTGAAAGCGAGATGGTGGTTTTTAGTCAGCCTTTCAATCATCCCTGCAATTATTTGGTGGATTGCCGTAGATAAAAAGAAACTAATTGAAAATACCGCTTTTGGTTTATTTTACGGTGTCTCAGCCATCTTTTTGGATTCCATTGGGAGCAATGCTATGGTTTGGACTTATCCTGTCCGATTGACCCCATACATTAATCCTCAATTGTATCCTTATGATGTTGGAGTGGTCATCATTCCTTTCATGCTTGTTTATCAGAGGTTCAGCTATTCATTCAAAAAGTTCTTTATTGCTACTGGTTTACTCTCATTATTCCTTGCTTTTATTGCTGAGCCTGGTATGGTATGGCTGGATATCTATATGGAGCTGACATGGAAACATATCTACTCCTTTCCGATTTATTGGCTTTTGGGATTGATATGCTGGGGAATCATATACAAATTCAAATCGTTTGAAAAACGAGCAAAAATGCCTGGCCAGCATTGAATCTTAACTGGCCAGGCATTTTGTATTATTTTTGTAAAGAATGGAGATGATTTTATGACGGTTTTTACCGAAAGAGTGATCAGAATCATTGAAGGTATCCCAGCAGGCAGGGTTATGACTTACGGGCAAGTAGCCAGAGCAGCCGGCAGCCCCCGTGCAGCGAGACAGGTAGTTCGAATTCTACACTCCATGTCTGAAAAATATAATCTGCCCTGGCATCGAGTCATCAATTCAAAAGGAGAAATTGGGTTCAAGGATGAGGATATGTTTCTGACCCAAAAGACATTGCTCGAAGCGGAGGGTCTAGATTTTATGAACACAAATGCAGTTTCTCTCGAGAAATACATTTTCACAGATGAAGAGGATTTTATTTGATTGAACTAAGATAAGCCTTTTAGAGGATTGGAACTAGCAATCTATTAGAATATAATAATTTAGTATTTTAAAAGGAAAGAACAGGTGGATTGCTTGAATGGGACTATACATACAGTTTTAGGTACTACAGCCGGATTTATCATTGCAAACAGCATGCAAAGTGACGTTTCTTCGACAATCCTGCTTGTGGCTGCAGGAGGGATTTCCGGACTGCTTCCTGATATAGATGTAGACGGAAAGCTAAGCAACAAGATCACACTCTCATATAAACTGATCCGCCCCGCAGCACAGCTGATCGGGATGCTAATGGTTATTTACAGCTTTTTCGGAGGCGACAGTTCAGAAAAGTGGTTAGGGATGGGAATAGGTGCAGTAATGATTATCATTTCTTCTTTTTTAACCCAGAGGAGAATGCTGACTGTAACAGGCATAGGCGTTCTCGCCGTAGGAATGTCCTTACAGGAGAGCTGGCTGATATTAATGGGGATTTTCATTATCATTGCATCATTTATCTCTCATCGCAGTTACACACACTCTATAATTGGAGTGCTATTTTTCAGTATAATTGCCGTGAGATTCCAGTCTTCTGTTGGTGTAGACGGGGTATATGCAGCATGCATTACTGCCTACATCAGCCATTTGATCGCAGACATGAAAATACTTCCCTTCAATAAGCGAGGGGTTAAATTTTTTCTGCCATTCTCATCCAAAGAATTTTAAGGATTGATAAGTGTTATGGAAGGGCTCCTTGGGGGGGCCTTTTCTTTTTAGTCTGGCTCTAATGAAGCTTTCAACGTGATTTGCAACAAGACTTTCAAAGAAGTACTCTCCTCCTGCTAGTGCCCATTTGCATCAAACAAAGCCATGTACCGAAATGCAGGTTTTTTTACAAAAAATAAAGGAAATTTGATTTCCATATAGAATTATTTTGGTCTGACAAATGAAAAGGGGGAAACAGTGTGAGAATAGGAACTGGGATCGAGATGCTTAATTTGAGTTTGAAGGCCTTTGGTCATGATGGAGTCTTCAATCCCACCTTGATTTGGGATGAGAACTCTGCCATCCTGGTTGATACCGGACTCCCAGGTCAAATAGATTTGATCAAAACTGAAATGGCTCGGGCGGGCGTTCCTTTAAAACATCTTATAGCTGTGGTTTTAACCCATCAGGACATTGATCACATCGGCAATATTGAAGCACTCGTAAATGAATTAGAAATAGAAGTATTCGCTCATGAGCTAGACCAGCCTTTCATTGAGGGTATTAAGCCATTAATGAAAACAGACCCATCCAAAATGCCTGAAGAAGAGTGGGAAGCTCTTCCAGAGCCTATGAAGGAAATTTACTCGAATCCGCCTAAAGCGATCATAACCAGAGCTTTGACAGACGGAGAAGAATTACCTGTATGTGGAGGGATTCAAGTCATCCATACTCCAGGACATACACCTGGACATATAAGCCTGTACCACAAAAACAGCAAGACTCTGATTGCTGGAGATTCGATGTTCTGTATGGAAGGAGCGCTTAAAGGGCCGATTGCCCATGTTACACCTGATATTGAACTTGCAGTAAAATCACTGCGCAAGTATCTTGATTATGAAATCGAGAATGTAATTTGCTATCACGGCGGTCTGGCAACTGAAAAAACAAATGAGCAATTAACAAAGCTGGTTAATTCCGGCATGGAAGCAGTAATTTCCATGGCGGATTAGAGCATTCTTAACCTGCGCTTATCTATTGTTAGCAAGAACGGAAATGGCTTGCTTGTAATATTGGTCCAAAATCCGGACCTCTTCTTGCAGGCTTTTTCGTTTCATCTTCACACTCAAAACATCAAATCGATATTCTTCTGCCATGTATAGCTTTTCCTCAAGGCAAAAAGTAATCCACAAATAATTTACCTACATAAAATATCGGGAAAATCCAAACTGTATATAAGAGTCATAAGTTTTACTCTATAGTAAAAAGGGAAAATAATGAGGAGTATATTGTATAGCGAGGTATTTTATGGAATTGATGCTGTTAGAGAAAGAAATCAGTGGCTATATCGGAAGTCTGTTGCGGGAAAATTTCGGGAGAGGGCCTGGCAACGTTTTTTGTACCTTCACAAGTCCATTTGTCACAGTTTATATTACCAATTTCTTATCACCTATGGAAAAATCCCTCATAAGCAATCGGCAGAGTGTCTACGTTCAAAAAACAAGGGACTTAATGATGGAAACATTGGAAGATAAAATTAAAAACTACATAGAAGCAAATACACAGGAAAAAGTAAGGGAATTTTATTACGACTGGAATCTTGATGGTAAAACTGGTATGTTCCTGATTATCCTGGAAAATAAACAGGATTTCAATTTTCAGCCTTATATGAATAGAGAATTTATCCATCAGGAAATTGTCGATCTGAGCATTGAAGCTGAGAAGGCCCCGGAAAAAACGTCCTCTAAATTGCTCAATGAAAGGACACTCCTGATTATTAGGGAGGGAATCCTTGTCAGTATCGAAAAGGAGCTCATCGATCTTGGATTTTCGGAGACATTGAAAATCGCCAAAAGGAATCTTGAGAAGAGATTAATGAGCGAGCATAAAAAGAACTTTGAAAAGTTATTATCAGCACGCATAACTGACGCTTTTGTAGATTGGAACTTTGAGAAGGATAAAAGCTATACTGCATTCATCCTTAAACCATAATTATTTCCCCATAAAAGCTTGCATAAATGCTACTCAGATGGTAAGATACTCTTCAGGGTAATGATTATACTATTAATCTTACTTAACTTAAATTTGACCTATAAACTTCATAATTATAAATTCTGATCGCGATGAATGGGCATGGAACCGGACATAAGTCAGAAAAGGGTATAGAAAGATACTCCTTTTCTGACTTTTTTTAATGGGATATTTTAGATTAAAAAACAAGCAAAGGGATGATACTTCTATATAATGACTACTAACAAAACAGAATTAATCAATTGCATCGAGCAATTTTTAAAAGAAAAACAACTGGTCAACTCGGACTTGCAGCAGCCTAATACAATCAAGAAAAAAGAATTAGAGGAATTCCTGGAAGAATACGCTGCAAATATGGGAATAACCTATACTAAGCATTGCGAACCAGTAACAACGATATATACATTCACAATTGAAAGCCAAGAGGCTGAAATTGAGTTTTATTATAGATACGGTAATTATTATACTAGGCATTCAATTACGCTAAAATAAGAGGCTGGGACAAATAGCTTCTGAAATAGAAAAAAGTGAAATCGTCGATGCGATTTCACTTTTTTTCTATTTTATTGCGAGGTATGCGATTCAGAGTTTATCCTCTTTGCGCATATTTCCTTAAGTTTACGGCCATTAA
>NZ_JBYNSB010000046.1:0-82075 GCF_057785455.1 Mesobacillus sp. | reverse complement strand
CTTTCCTCGGGGCGTGCGGTGAGCCTCCTCGTCGCTTTGCTCCTGCGGGGTCTCACCTACCCGCTTCATCCCGAAGGAGTCTTCGCGCCTTCCACTACAATCAACAGGGTTAAAAATCAACATTCAGCTTTAACACAGCCTCAAAAATAAAACCTGCCGAAGCGGCAGGTATCTTCCATACATTCTTATTCACCTTTTGTCTGAATAACCTGGGCATGTTCGCCAGATTTATCCTGCATCTTCTTGCCTTTATTCCCGCTGAATCCGCGTGGCTGTGTACCAAGGTGGCTTGGAACGTGGTGCTTGCTGTCCCTTTTTGGATTGCTCATTTGATTTCCCCTCCTCTATTTTAAGTTTTGCCTAAAATAGAGGAATCATTTATGGTAATGTATGAAATTACTCTGCTTTTCCCAACCGTTTTTGTTCCAGGCGGGCCTCGATTTTCTCTAGTGCATCACGATCATTCAAAAGCTGTCGTTTATTTTCCATCACAAGCTCTTCAAAAGAACGCTTTCTTGGTTTCCTCATGTCGTTCACCATCCTTTAACATCATTCTAACAGTTATTATGTCCGGAAACGGTTGCAATTATTACAACTTTTTGAAAATTTAATCGTATTTTATTCATACCCATCTTTTTCGTGATTTTACAAAGTAATATTTACCATTAAACAAAAATAAGCTCCGTTACAGGAACTTACTTGAGGAATTCTTTCAATTGTCCATATGTCATCGAGCCGATATGTTTATTAATAATGATCCCTTTTTCATCAATCATATATGTTGTAGGAATTGAGATGATGGAGTACTGTGTTTGAACTTCCTGTTTTTTATCGAGCAGAATTGGGAAACTAAGGTTTTTTTCCTTAACGAAACCTGCGACATCATTTTCAGGATCAAGATTCACGGAAAGGATCTCAAATTCTCCAGAGTATTTATTATAAAGCTTCTCCATTGCCGGCATTTCCGCTTTGCAAGGCGGGCACCAGGTTGCCCAGAAATTCAGAAGAACCTTCTTGCCTCGATAATCCTCCAGTTTCACCTTGGCTCCGTTAAGGCTTGTCAGAGTGAAAGATGGAGCAAGAACTCCCTCTGTCAGTCCTGAATTATTGGCTGCTACAGCCGTCTGTTCTGCTTCACTTTCTTTTGAAAACTGCTGGAAAATCATGAATAAGATCAGCCCAGCAAGTATCCCGGCACCAATCGCTTTTTTAACCATGGGTTGCCTCCTTTTGGCAGTGCTGTAACACGTTGTTTAACCAAATTATATCTATATATTGAAAGTAGTAATGTTGATAATTTCGAGGATTTTGTGAAAGTTTTTAAAAAAGAAGCCGGGGAAATGAATTCACCCGGCTGAAATATTCCCCATATTAATTTTGAAATAAACGTGGAAGCTCTTCGCTATAATTTCCTCGGAGGACTCCCTTTTCAGTAACTATAGCTGTAATTAAATGATGCGGTGTAACATCAAAGGCCGGATTGAATACTTTCACTCCCTCGGGAGCTGTTGACTTGCCGAATCCTGCCGTAATCTCTTCGGCTGCCCGTTCCTCAATTGGAATGTCTTCGCCGGTTTTGGTTTCAAGGTCAATCGTGGATAACGGTGCTGCAACATAGAAAGGAATATTATGTGCTTTTGCCAGCAGCGCAACTCCGTATGTGCCAATCTTATTTGCGACATCACCATTAGCTGCTACTCGGTCACAGCCCACGATAACAGCCTGGACCATCCCTTTTTGCATAACCATTGCAGCCATGCTGTCTGTAATTAGCGTTACATCGATTCCTGCCTGCATCAATTCCCAAGCTGTAAGGCGTGCCCCCTGAAGTAAAGGACGGGTTTCATCAGCAAAAACTTTGATGTCCATCCCTCTCTCCTTCGCAAGATAAATGGGAGCGAGAGCTGTGCCGTAGCGCGCAGTGGCAATTCCTCCAGCGTTGCAGTGGGTTAAGACACTCATACCGTCCTGGAATAATGCCAAACCATTTTCACCGATTGAGCTGCATACATTTTCATCTTCCTGCCTGATTAAGTGAGCTTCTTCAGCTAACAAATTTTTAATTTCAGCTACTGGCTTATCGGATTCCTTTTGAGCTCGGGAATCCATTCTTTTAAGAGCCCAAAAAAGATTTACGGCAGTCGGCCTTGAGCCAGCCAGATAATCGGCCTGCTTTTTAAAGTAATCATAAAATTCTTTATAACTATCTTGGGGAGCATTCTTGATCCCAAGCACCAGCCCATAGGCTGCGGCAATTCCGATTGCAGGCGCCCCTCTAACCTTAAGCTGCTTTATAGCATCCCAAACGTCTTCAATTTCTGTTATTTCCAGAAATTCTGTTACTTGTGGGAGTTTTGTCTGATCAAGTATATAAAGTTTTTCACCGTCAAATCTAACTGATTGCAAATATGTTTCTTCCATGCTGATCCCCCTTCATGCCATAAAGACAAACTAAAACTAAATTCATTTTAACAATTAAACAACATTGCGCAAACAAAAAACAAATTGAATTCAAAAAATAATGCGAAAAATGTCTGCCGGTAAATTATCTAAATAGTTCAACAATATGTTATTTTAAAGAAAAGCACTTAGAAATCTGTTAAGAAAATTAATTTAGGGGGAAGACATGAAAATACTTGTAATCGGAGGCAGCCGTTTTCTGGGGAAGGCATTTGTCGAGGAGGCACAAAGTAAAGGCCATGAAATTACCGTCTTTAATCGTGGCAATAATAATCACCTGCTAAAAGATGTTGAAGTACTTGTTGGGGACAGAAATGATGATTTGGAAAATTTCAAGGGTCATAGATGGGATGCAGTGCTGGACACCTCTGGACTGATTCCACGGTCTGTTCGCAATTTGACTGCAATTTTAAAGGAACAAGCAGATTTCTATGCGTTTGTTTCAAGTATATCCGTTTATGAAGATTGGATTGAAAAAGGCATCACGGAAGATTACCCTGTACAGACTATGTCAGTTCAAGCAGCAGATGAACTGACAAAAGATCCAGCTTCCCCTATGATGCAATATTATGGCCAGTTTAAGACATTATGTGAATTTGAAGCGGAAAGAAACATGCCTGGAAAGGTATTGAATATACGTGCAGGCCAGCTTGTCGGTGCAAATGACTATACCGATCGCCTCCCTTACTGGGTTGATAGAGTTGCTTCCGGCGGGGTCATTCTGGCTCCAGGGGATCCAGAAACTTCTTTTGTTCAATTAATTGATGTGAAAGACCTTGCAGCCTGGATTTTAAGGATGATGGAACGAAAGCATACAGGGACTTATAACGCTACTGGACATTCTGTTTTGCTGCGGGATGTTTTGGATGAGTGCCGTAAAGTTATTGGCAGCGAGGCGGAATTCATTTGGGCACATGAAAGCTTTTTACTTGAACATGATGTTTCCCCCTGGGTACAGATGCCGCTTTGGCTGCCGGTTAATACACCATTAGGTCCTGAACATACAGAGCCATGGAGAGGCGCCTTCCATATTAATATAGAAAAGGCGTTAAATGATGGCCTTGTGTTTAGGCCGCTCAGGGAAACGATCGCAGAAGTCCATAATTGGCTGAAAGAACAGCCAATCCCTCCAGAGTCATGGAAGGCGGGTATCACCCGTGAAAGGGAACGATTCCTATTGGAGGCATTGGCGAGAAAACAATAAAAAACAGCACTCGTGTGCTGTTTTTTATTGTTTCCCTGTCATATAAACTGGCGGTACTCTAAGCCAGCCTTTCTCCTGCATCAGACTTTTGTAAGTCAATGAAAAAGTGATCTTCATCATCTGATATTTAGTAAATAAATATCCCACATCAGAGCGGACTGATTCGGTGATTCCGCGCGCAGCTGAGGTAATCCCTACGACTAGATTATACGCAATCAGGTTTGCGATTTCCTCATCATTCATTCCAGCACCTTCCGGCAATCCCTTATAGTCCCCAACGAGTTTTTCAGCACCCATGTCGGGAAGCGGGATTCCTTCGTCCTTAAAAAATTGGGTTAACTCATTGATCATCGGTCTGTGGATATTTTCAATTATATCAGCGATCTTTTCCCGTAAGTCGGGGTCCTGGGCTAAATTATATGCGTGCTGGTCATAGCGCAGTGTTTGTTCTGTACCATGAAGGTAAAACCACAGATTCATGACCTCACCTACATGCAAAGGCTTTTTTTCTCCGTCCATAAATGGTCCGAATGCATCCTTCATCACTTCAAAAAAATTCAAAGAGGGCACCTCCCTTTTCTGTTGCAGTGCAATTATTTTTGGGAAGATGGTGCCAATTTATGCATTTCTACTCCCATATGCCCTCCAGTCTTTTTATGGTGTTTCTAAAGTAAGTCAATTACTGCTGATATCTTCCATCAAATTCAGCTTATCCTTTATTAATTCGATAAAATGCCTCGCAGGGCTAGATAGGTAATGCTGCTTAAGCCAGATTAGGCCGACCGAAGATTTAAGCACAGAATCCTTAATTTCCCTTGCATAAAGGCCTGTATGCGGAAACGATTGAAAAACAGATTTTGGTACAATTGTTGAGCCAATACCTGAAGAAACAAGCTCCAACAGCACCTTCATGTCTGAGCATTCACACACTACATTGAGAGGAAGCTGCTGCTTGCTAAAGGCTTCGTGAATGATATTATAGCTCCCAAGCCCTTCTGTACTCGGAAGAATCAATGGATAGGTACTGATTTCTTCGATTGTAATATCATCTTCTCCCTGTTTTCGGCAGACAAAAATAAAAGGCTCATTATATAAATGCAGATAGCTGACATCCCTGCTGGTGAGCGGCAGTCTGATCAGTGCAAGCTCGATAATCCGATTTTTAATGAGTTCTGCCAGGTAGGCTGAATCATTCTGGACAATACGAAGATAAACCAATGGGAAGGAGGAATGGAAGTGATCAATCCAATAAGGGAATTCCGGTACTGATAACGTGTTGATGCCAATAGACAGATTCCCCTTCTTCCCTTCCTCTGTCTCCTGCAGTTCATTTTTTACTTCCTCAATTGAATGGACAATGTTCAGGGCATGTCGATAAAGAACCTGTCCTTTGTCTGTCAATTCCAATTTTTTTCCCTGGCGTTCGACAAGCATAACACCAAGATCCTCTTCCATTTGCTTTAGCTGCAGGCTTAAAGGTGGCTGGGACATATGAAGTTTATTTGCTGCTGCAGTAATATTTTTTTCTTCCGCAATTGCAATGAAATAACGTAGCTGTCTAATATCCATTTTTACCTCACTATTTGAAAAAAGTATGATTTGTATATTTATTATATATTTTAAATATGGATCTAGTCTATGATACGATAATTTCATTGTTTGTATAAAACGTGAAAAATTTATCTTATATATAGAGAGAGGAGTATAAAATGGATAAATTCTTTCAACTAAAAGCACATGGGACAACGATAGGGAGAGAATTTTCTGCTGGATTAATATCCTATATTACGGTTGTCTATATCATTATCGTAAATGCGACAATTCTTTCGGCTGCCGGCATACCGCTGGAGGCTGGAATCATTGCAACAATTCTTACTGTATTTGCAGGCTGTCTGCTGATGGGTGTATGGAGCAATACCCCTATCCTGGTAATTCCAGGAATGGGCCTTAACGCCATGTTCACTTATACCATTGTCCAATCAGGTGGTTTTACCTGGCAGGAAGCATTAGCAATGGTATTTGTATCAGGGATTCTTTTCATGATCCTGGCGTTTACTCCGCTGGCAAAAACCATTACTGCATCGATTCCAGATTCTTTAAAAGAAGCCATTACTGTAGGGATAGGGATTCTCTTGATCCTTATTGGATTTGATAATAGCGGCATTATCAGGAGCTCAGATCATACTTTGCTTGCAATTGGTGATCTAAGCACTTCGACCGCACTTATCACCTTAGTCGGCTTGATTGTCACAGTAATCCTTTTTATACGGAATGTACCTGGAAACTTGCTGTTAAGCATCGTCTTCACCTCTGTTTTATCAATAATATTCGGGGACTTTAAAAATGACGGAATGAACTGGAGCCTGCCTTCTTTCACAGAATACGGGAATGTCTTCTCGCAATTATCTTTTGCCCAGGCAGGCAACTTTGTGTTCTGGCTGACAGCATTCTCACTCGCAATGGTTGTTATCTTTGAAAATATCGGCTTGATTCACGCCCATACAAAAATGCTGAATGCACCGCAAAAATATAAAAAATCTTTGCAGGCAAATGCCATTTCAGTAGCTACTGCAGGAATTTTCGGCACTAGCCCAACTGTTTCCTCTGTAGAAAGTGCTGCCGGCATTGCTGCAGGAGGAAGAACTGGATTGACGAGCATCATTACCGGGCTTTTGTTCCTTGCATCTATTGTGTTAATCCCAGTGATCAAAATGGTGCCAGAAAGTGCTGTTTCACCAGTCTTAATATTGATTGGAGTTTTGATGCTCCAGAATATTACCCATATCAAGCTTGATGATTTACTAGAGAGCTTCCCTGCTCTCTTGATCATTGTGCTGATTCCGCTGACCTACAGTATCGCAGATGGGATGGCGATTGGCTTTATCCTCTACCCGCTAATGAAGCTGTTAATGGGGAAAGGCAAAGAAATCCAGCCAGCGCTTTATATGATTGCATTGCTGTTCCTGGGTAATTTCATACTTCAATATGCATTGTAAAAAACAAAACCGCCTGGTTTCAGGCGGTTTTAATTTGCTCTTTTTAAGACGAAAGTTGAAGCTTCTTTATTGATGTCAGGAAGCACTTCTGCAGCCTCTTGAATTAAGTGAATCTGTGCGGACAGGGCCTGGCTGACAGTTCCCATGCCGTGCATCTTCAAGGACCTTTCCAGGACAATCATAGGTTCAAGGCCGTTTGCATAGTATAGGCTCTCCCCTGCGCAAGGATAATATGACTCAAGCGGTTTAGCGTTTGAGATAACATGATACTGAGCTTCCCCTTGCTGCGAATAACCTGCCAGAATGGCTTCAAAGGTTCTTCCGCTTGCTTCGCAGGAGAATTGCCCATTGTTGAAGGATGACTGGATGGTTTCAGCAATTTCTTTCAGACAGAAATCTTGCTTAACCAGTGTTTCGGCGGCAACAGCAGCCATGCTGGAATATTCTTCGTCACCAGAAAAAGCAATAAAGGCGGTTTGCGGGATAACTTCTTTTATTCTGATATGATTCTCCAACATTTGCTGATTTCCGATATCTGCGACAATTGAAATAAAATCTTCCCTGGCTACGACTGAGATTAAGCTCATAAAGTTCACTCCTTCACATCCATCTAACTTAAACATAACTCTTTTTCTGAAAATTTCAATAGGAGAAGATGTCGATTAACAGGAAGTTTTAGGGGTGTTTGTCGTTTATCTGCTCAAATGTTGAGTTTTACTGTTAAAAAGTACAAAACAGGCATACAAAAATGCTAAAAAATCGAGAAAAAAAGTGATCTGGCAACATATCACCGAGAGGAAGGAATATATTACGAGTTTAAATGCGATTTATCACCGGTATTTTTGGATATTTCACCAGTAAGTTTGGTTTTTTCACCAGTAAGTCTGTATATTTCACCAGTAAGTTCGGATATTTCACCAGTAAGTTTGGTTTTTTCACCGGTAGTTTTGGATATTTCACCAGTAAGTTTGGATATTTCACCAGTAAGTCTGTATATTTCACCAGTAAGTCTGGATATTTCACCAGTAAGTTCGGATTTTTCACCAGTAAGTCTGGATATTTCACCAGTAAGTTTGGTTTTTTCACCATTAAGTTCGGATTTTTCACCAGTAAGTCTGGATATTTCACCAGTAAGTCTGGTTATTTCACCAGTAAGTCTATATACCACCACTAACTGGATACCTAGCCCCCCAATCCATCTAATCTAGTAACTTTACTAATAAAAAACCCCCTGATCAAAGCGATCAGGGGGCTTTACTAAATTATGCTTTTAATTTATCACGAAGTACCATTTGAAGGATACCGCCATGACGGTAGTAATCAATTTCTACTTCAGAATCGAAACGTACAAGAGCTTCGAAAGTCTTCTTGTTTCCATCTTCGTCAGTAGCTGTTACTGTGATAATGTCGCGTGGACGTACATTTTCATCGATTTGAACATCGAATGTCTCTTTACCTGTCAGGCCAAGAGTTTCAGCGTTTTCGCCCTGCTTGAATTGAAGTGGCAATACACCCATCAATACGAGGTTAGAACGGTGGATACGCTCGAAGCTTTCAGCGATAACAGTTTTGATGCCTAATAGGTTAGTGCCTTTCGCAGCCCAGTCACGGGATGATCCCATTCCGTAATCTTTGCCTGCGATAACCATTAATCCTGTTCCATTTGCTTTGTAATTCATGCAAGCATCGAAAATGGACATGACTTCGCCTGTTGGCCAGTAAGTTGTGAAGCCGCCTTCTGTGCCTGGAGCGATCTGGTTGCGTATACGGATGTTAGCGAAAGTTCCGCGCATCATGACTTCATGGTTACCACGACGTGAGCCGTAAGAGTTGAAATCACGTGGTTCAACGCCTTTTTCACGCAGGTATTTACCAGCTGGTGTATCTTTTCCGATCGCACCTGCAGGAGAAATATGGTCAGTTGTAACAGAATCACCGAACTTACCTACAACACGAAGGCTATTCAATGGAGTTACTTCTCCAGCTTCAGGAGTCAATCCTTCAAAGAATGGAGGGTTTGCGATATATGTTGAATCCTCATCAAACGTGTAAAGAGCATCGCTGTTTGTTTGGATTGCATTCCACTTTTCATTGTCGCTGAATACAGTTTCATATTCTCTGCGGAACAATTCAGGAGTTACTACTTTGTGAACAACTTCATTCACTTCAGCAGTTGATGGCCAGATATCCTTGAAGAAGACATCGTTTCCATCCTTATCCTTGCCGATAGGGTCATTTTGAAGATCAACATCCACTGTTCCAGCAAGTGCATAAGCCACGACTAATGGCGGTGAAGCCAGGTAGTTTGCTTTTACAAGCGGGTGGATACGTCCTTCAAAGTTACGGTTACCGGAAAGAACTGAAGTTACCAGCAGGTCGCTGTCAGCTACAGCTTTTTCGATTTCAGGCTTTAATGGGCCTGAGTTACCGATACATGTAGTACAGCCATAACCAACAAGGTTGAATCCTAATGATTCAAGATATGGAAGCAAGCCTGAATCGCGAAGGTATCCAGTTACTACCTTAGATCCTGGTGCCAAAGAAGTTTTAACGAACTTAGGAACTTCCATTCCAAGCTCAACAGCTTTCTTTGCAACAAGACCAGCGCCTACAAGAACATAAGGGTTAGAAGTGTTTGTACAGCTAGTAATCGCAGCGATTGCGATCGCACCTGTCTTCATTGTTGTAGTGTCGCCGTTGTTGAACTCTACTACTGCTTCTTTGCTGATTTCTTTTTTGCTCAAGCCGAATCCCTGGTTTCCAACAGGAGCTGTCAATGCATCCTGGAAGGATTTCTGCATGTTTGAAAGCGGGATTAAATCCTGCGGGCGCTTAGGTCCAGACAGGTTAGCTTCGATTTCAGAAAGATTGATTTCAACTACGTCTGTGTAAACTGGCTCAAGTGATGGATCAAAGAAAAGTCCGTTTTCTTTGCAGTAAGCTTCAACGACTTTAATGTGATCTTCCGGACGACCAGTCAAACGCATATAATCAAGTGCTTCACCATCTACTGGGAAGAATCCGCAAGTTGCGCCGTATTCTGGTGCCATGTTGGCAACAGTAGCACGATCAGCAAGAGGAAGTGATGTAACGCCAGGTCCGAAGAATTCAACGAATTTGCCTACAACACCCTTGCTGCGAAGGACTTGAGTCACTTTTAATGCAAGGTCAGTAGCAGTTGAACCGTTTGGCATATCGCCTACTAGTTTAACACCTACTACTTCTGGTACTGGGAAGTAAGATGGCTGGCCAAGCATTCCAGCTTCAGCCTCGATACCGCCTACACCCCATCCAAGTACGCCGATACCATTGATCATAGTAGTATGGGAGTCAGTACCAACCAATGAATCCGGGAAAGTTTCGAATTCCCCATCTCCAGTCTCTACAGCATGGACAACGCTTGCAAGATATTCAAGGTTTACCTGGTGTACGATACCTGTTGCAGGCGGTACAGCACGGTAGTTATCAAATGATTTTTGTGCCCAGCTTAAGAACTGGTAACGCTCAGCATTACGTTCGAATTCAAGATCCATGTTCACATTAAGTGCATCTGGAGTACCGTACTTATCAACCTGAACTGAGTGGTCGATTACAAGGTCAACAGGTTTTTCCGGATTGATCTTGTCTGGGTCTCCGCCCATGTCTGCCATTGCTTTTCTTAATGAAGCAAGGTCAACGACTGCAGGAACACCTGTGAAGTCCTGGAGAATGACACGTGAAGGTTTGAATGGAACATCCACTTCCTTAACTTCGCTAGTTCCCCATTTTGCTAGATTTTCAACATGCTCTTTAGTGATTACAAAGCCATCATGCTGGCGCAATACTGATTCAAGCAAAACCTTTACGGAGTAAGGCAATTTTGATACATTGCCGATTCCTGCTTTTTCAAGTGCGTCCAGGCTATAGTAATGATAGCGTTTCCCGTCAACTTCAAATGAACTGCGGGCGTTAAAAACATCCTGGTTTGACATATGTTTACCCCCTTCTTTTACGTAAACATCATAAACTAATTAATAGTAATTGTCGAAAAGTTTGAATCTTCTTCGTCATCCTAACTTTTCTCACAATTTTAATATTAATATAACCTTCGACATAAGTAAATAACAAGAAAGTTATTGTGCTTGATAAGTTTTCCTTATGCTAAAAGTAGTTATATTATTAAATGCAGGAAAAACGCTTTTTTATCAAGATAAACAAGGCAGCTTCCATAGTTAATTATGACTTGAAAGTTATTTTACTAAAATGATTTTTAGGATTGTCCAGTTCATACCGGGGAAAAATATGGCCATTGGAGGTGAGATAAATGGCGAAAAGAAAAGCAAATCATGTCATCCCTGGTGCCAATGCAGCAAAAGCCCAGGGGCAGGGTGCGGGATTTAATGAGGAAATGGCAAATGAACCACTGACAGAAATGGAAAAGCAGAATAATAAAAAACGGAAGAAAAATCAATAAAGTAAAAAAGCGGAAGGCTTCCCTTCCGCTTAGATTCTATTCCATATTTACTTCATTAACAATGCTTCTCAAATCCTGCTGAAATCTTTCGAGCTGGGCTCTTTGGTGTTCAGAGGCATTTTCAAGTGCATTTTCAATTTGCTGGAAAGCCTCATTTACTTCATTCTTCAAATGCTTTAGCTGATGTCCATAGCTGGCGCTGTCACGAACGATCTCGGCGTAGAGCCCCTGTGCATCTTCAAATCCCTGCTGTGCAGCCTGAAAGGATTGTTGTTTATCTTTATGATAAGGCATGTGAATTTCCTCCTGATGTAATCAATTTATACCGTTAAATTGCACAGTTCTGCTGAAATTATTCAGTATAAATTCGCTTGAAAATCTAAAGCTAAAATCAGGAGGGATGAGCCAATGAACAAAAACGATTCCAAGGATATGCGAAAAAATGCACCAAAGGGTGACCAGGACAGCCAGCCGGCTCCTTTAAGCGGTTCTAAGAAGGTTAAAAACCGCAACCATACCCGCCAGAAGCACAACTCAGGACATGATTTTTAAAAGATGAAAGGCTGCCAATTGGCAGCCTTTCTTTAAAAGCTCTTATCTTAGCAATAAAAGTGCATTCATAATGAGGGGTTCCTCTTCATCAGAAACCGTCCGCAGATCAAAATAGACTTCTTCCTGCTGAATGCGGGCAATAATTGGCGGTGTTGTTTCAGTTCGAAGCTTTCTTGCAATGACTTCAGCGTCCAGCGTATCATGCTTTACCGTTACAATGAAGGCTGGCAGAAGAACTTCTGGCATCGTCCCGCCCCCAACCTGGCTGGTGCCTTTGATAACATGTGCTTTGAAAGCCGGATCCAGCTCATTTAATTTGTTGGCGAATTGTTCTGCCCTTTGCTGGAGTTTTTTTAACGGAACAAGCAAATCCCTGATAGTTGGAATGTTGTTTCTTCCCTTCTCCCCTTTAAAATAATCGAGCAATGTTCCTTCCAGTGCTGCCAGGGTCATCTTATCAACCCTTACAACCCTTGCAAGCTGATGCTTTTTAAGTCGGGAGATTAACTCTTTTTTTCCGGCAATGATGCCAGCTTGGGGACCTCCGAGAAGCTTGTCTCCACTAAAGGATACAATGTCCGCTCCCATTTTCAGTACATCGCTGACCACTGGTTCCTCCCCAATTCCGTGCTGTTTGAAATCGTACAGTACACCGCTGCCGAGATCTTCATAAAAGACCAGCTCGTCATGCTTGGAAGAAAGTTCTGCGAGATCTTTAGTTTCAACTGTTTTGGTAAATCCCATGATTTTAAAGTTGCTTGTATGAACCTTTAGAATCATTGCAGTATTTTCTGTGATCGCATCCTGGTAGTCATGCAGATGCGTTTTATTGGTAGTACCAACTTCAACAAGTTTTGCCCCGCTCTCCTCCATGATGGAAGAGATTCTGAAAGATCCTCCTATTTCAACCAGCTGGCCGCGGGAAACAATCACTTCCTGGTCTTTTGCCAGCGCACTCAGGATTAAGAACACAGCCGCTGCATTGTTATTGACAACCATTGCTGCTTCTGCCCCGGTAACTTCCTTTATAAGGGCTTCTACATGGCTGTGCCGGGATCCGCGCTCTCCCTCCTGGAGCTTATATTCCAGATTGGAATAATTCCTGGCAGTTTCTACAACATGATGAATGGCATTGTCACTCAGCCTCGCCCTGCCAAGATTGGTATGCAGGATTGTCCCGGCGGCATTTATCACTGGTTTCAGCGTGTATTCCAGCTGTTTTACCAAAGCTTCCTCTACAAAATTGAATAATTCATCAATGAACAATCTTGAGCCAGGTTCATGGCCTGCCCAGCTTTCTTCTATAATTTGTTCTCTGATTTTGGTAAGTATTTGTTTTGTAATGTCAGTTAAGTGATTCTCGTCAATGCCATTCTGCCCTACAAGCTCATGAAAACGCTGATCCTTCTGCAGTTCATGGACTGCAGGCAGCAGTCTTAATAAGTGTTTCATCCCGATGACCCCCACTAAAAACTCATTCGTCAATTATATCATTCTTAGCCTGATGAGAGTTTTTCAATCCTGTGAAATCAGTGAGAAGTCCCACATGCATCACCGCGTCAACGCGCCGGGGGTCTGACCCCCGGCACGGTGACGCGGTAAAGAAATAGCCTGGCGGTTGCCAGGCTTAGTTTGCTGCTTCCATTTGTTTGATGATTTCATCGGTATCTGGAAAAACTCCAGTATCAAGTTTGGAATATAACAATTTGTCATTTACTGTTACTTCAAATGCCCCTTTGGATGCTGGCACTAGTTCCATCTTTTCGATCTGGCTGCGAAAATGTGTGAATAGCTCTTCCGCGAAACTCGCGGCTTTGGGTGCATAGTTTCATTGCATGCAAAACTTAACAGTAATCTGATATGTATTCATATGTTCAACCCCCTGTACGCTGCTTCTTATGTTTTTACTGTCATTTTAGTGTAAACTTGATCTCGATGCAAATAATAGAAGCTCAAGGATGATTTTGAAATTAAGAAAGAGTATACTTCAAGTTGAGGTGATAATCGTTGAGTGAACATGAAAAAATCCGTCTGACTTCTCTATCAACAAAAGCTGGCTGAGGCTGCAAAATCAGTCCAGAGGACTTGACGCAAGTTTTGCGTCTATTACCAGTGCAGGAGCCAGTTCCCGAGCTGCTTGTCGGCCATGAGACTTCCGATGATGCAGGCGTATACAAATTAACCGAAGATATCGCTCTGATCCAGACAATAGATTATTTTACTCCTATAGTTGATGATCCTTATATGTTTGGCCAGATTGCCGCGGCCAATGCATTAAGTGACGTTTATGCCATGGGAGGAGAACCGAAAACTGTCCTGAATATTGTCGGATATCCGGTTAAAAAGCTCGGACCTGATTTGCTGGCTGAAATTCTTCGCGGTGCCAGTGATAAAGTAAAGGAAGCTGGTGCGGTTACCGTTGGGGGACATTCAATTGATGACCAGGAACCGAAATTCGGATTATCAGTCACAGGTCTAGCACATCCAGATCGTATTTGGAAAAATGTTGGGGCAAAACCAGGAGATGTACTGGTAATCTCTAAGCCAATCGGAGTGGGAATCATGACCACGGGCATTAAGAGAAGCGCAGTCACGCCACAACAGGAAGAGGAAGTCACCGAAACAATGGCTCTCCTCAATAAATCGGCAGCTGAAGCTCTGAAAAACTTCCACCCGCATGCTGTGACAGATGTAACAGGCTTTGGCCTGCTCGGACATGGAAGCGAAATAGCCCGGGGAAGCGAAGTGAGTTTTGAAATTAATCTTTCCCAGGTACCTGTTTTGGACGGTACCTACGAGCTGGCAGCAAAAGGTGTTGTGCCAGGCGGCTCAAAATCGAATCATAAATGGCTGGAAGAAGATGTGGCGTATCAGGAAATATCGCTGGAGGAACAGTTTGTCCTCTGTGATGCGATCACTTCCGGCGGGTTGCTTGTCTCACTTCCTGAACAGGAAGCAGCTGATTATGTGGAAGCGCTGAAAAAACATGGTTTGAAGCATGCGGCAATAATTGGCAGGGTTACTGACAAGAAGGACAAACTGATTTATGTAAAAAGGTGAAATCATATGATTTCACCTTTTTGTTTTATAATGGGTTTGTTTGGAGCTTATTCCGAAGCTTCTCAAGCATGTCCGCTGTCATGCTGGAAAGATCATATTTCGCCTTGAATCCCCACTCCTTGACAGCTGCAGAAGCGTCAATTGAATTTGGCCAGCTGTCAGCAATCGCCTGGCGCACTGGGTCCACTTCGTAAGAAAGCTCGAAACCAGGAATATGCTTTTTGATTTCAGCGGCTATCTCTCCAGGGGCAAAGCTCATCGCAGTTACATTAAATGCGTTTCGGTGAATCAGCTTCGAAGGATCTGCTTCCATCAGATTAACGATCGCATCCAATGCATCGGGCATATACATCATATCCATGTATGTTCCTTCACCAATGTATGAGCTATACTTGCCATTTTTAATTGCTTCGTAATAAATTTCGACAGCATAGTCAGTCGTTCCTCCCCCTGGAGGAGCTACATAAGATATTAAGCCCGGGAATCTCACGCCCCTTGTATCAACTCCAAAACGATGGAAATAATAGTCGGCCAGCAATTCGCCGGCAACCTTATTGACTCCGTACATCGTTGTTGGTCGCTGGATAGTGTCCTGAGGAGTATTATCCTTTGGTGTACTTGGTCCAAATGCTCCAATTGAGCTAGGCGTAAAGAATTGGCAGTTAAGCTCCCTTGCTGTTTCAAGCGCGTTCATCAGGCCGCCCATATTCAGATTCCAGGCAAACTGGGGTTTGGCTTCTGCCGTAGCAGATAATAATGCTGCCATGTGCATGATCGTATCAACCTGATATTTCTCCGCAATTTGAGCCATTGATTTGGCGTCCATGACGTCCAGGATTTCAAAAGGTCCATTTGTTGCCGCTTCTGAATCGGTTTTTCTGATATCTGTTGCAATTACATTGTCTTGGCCGTAAATAGAACGCAGCTTGCCAGTCAGTTCTGATCCGATTTGGCCGAGTGCGCCAGTGATTAAAATCTTTTTCATTCTATGTACCCCTTCCGGTCCGGTTGATCCCCAAAAAAGACCTGCCTGCTTTGATAGATGCTGGCAGGTCCTTTCATTGTTTTTCATCATGTATTTAAAACTGTTTGATACTTGGTTGGCGGGGGCATGTAAACACGTTGTTTATTATCAAGTTTCCATGCAGCCATCAGTCGACGGAATAATTCCCTCGAACCATCAATTCCATAAGTTATATTAAATGATTCCGAGTTCTTTCCCTACTTTTTCATAGATGGAGATCGCTTTATCAAGCATTTCCTTCGTGTGTGCAGCTGAAGGCATATTTCTGACACGGCCAGTCCCGCTTGGAACAGTCGGGAAAACGATTGATTTTGCATACACGCCTTCTTCATTCAAGCGCCTGCTGAATTCCTGGGTTTTTACTTCATCGCCAATAATACATGGTGTAATCGGAGTTTCGGAATACCCAATATCGAATCCAAGCTTTTTCAGCCCTTCCTTAAGATAATTAGCGTTTTCCCAGAGTTTTTCATTTAACTCTGTGCTATCTGTAAGAATTTCAATGGCTTTTATGCTTGCAGCGACATCTGCCGGTGTAAGAGAAGTCGAGAATAGGAATGGGCGGCTTCTTACTTTCAGCCAGTCGATGAGTTTTTGTGAGCCGGCAACATAGCCGCCAACAACTCCAATCGCCTTTGACAATGTACCGATTTGGAAATCTACTTTATCTGAAAGGCCGAAATGCTTAACCGTTCCAGCACCATCGCCGAGAACACCTGATCCATGAGCATCATCTACATAAGTAATAAGGTCGAATTCTTCTGCGATTTTAACAATTTCAGGAAGTTTCGCTATATCGCCATCCATTGAGAAGACCCCATCAGTGATGACCATAATTTTATTGTACTGACCAGATTCTTTTGCTTCCTTTGCTTTGGCGCGCAGATCCTCCATATCGGAATGGTTGAAGCGGATGATTTTTGCACGTGATAATCGGCAGCCATCGATAATTGAAGCATGGTTCAATTCGTCGGAAAGGATCGCATCATTTTTATCCATTACCGCAGAAATTGCCGCCATATTGCACATAAAGCCGGATTGATAGGCAATCGCTGCTTCTGTTTTCTTAAACTCGGCCAATTTTTCTTCCAGCTCAACATGAATCTTTAAAGTCCCATTGATTGTACGAACAGCTCCTGCCCCTACTCCATATGTATCAAGCGCTTCTGTAGCTGCTTTTTTCAGTCTGTCATCAGTTGCCAGGCCGAGATAATTATTAGATGAGAGATTTATTAGTTCCCTCCCGTTAATGCTAATGACCGGCCCATTTGGGCTTTCCAAAGGATCAATCACATTATAGAGGCCTTTCCCCTTTAAATCCTCCAGGTTTTCATTTAGAAACAATTCCAAGCCTTTGCTGGACATCGAAAATCCCCTTTCTGCCGCAAGATGGGCATGTAATTATATTTGATACAACTGTCTTTTTGGAGAGGACATACAAATGATTCCTGCCTCCATACATAATAAGCTGTTGATAAATATACTTTAACATATTTATTGTATCTGTACATCTATGAAGGACAGAAAACGCTTTCTTTTTTAAAAAATTTGCTCTGTTAAACTAGGCGGTTGATTTTCGTTCCAGGCGCCACTTTCCTCGGGGCGAGCGGTGAGCCTGCTCGTCGCTTTGCTCCTGCGGGGTAAAATGGCCCCTTCTTTTCGGGCCATTTCTACCTAGGTCTCTCCTGCCAGCTTCATCCAGAAGGAGTCTTCGCGCCTTCCACTTTAATCAACAGGGTTTAAAAATCAACACTCAGCATTAACAGAGCCTTAAACTTAAAGAAACGGTATTAGTTTTCCCTCTTTAATGAAGAATTCTCGAAAAAAAGCATTATTTTAAGAATTCCCGGTTTCATTCAAAAGATTAGGGTAAAGAAAAGTGAGCCAGTCTGCAAGCTAGCAGGTTGATGGCTGGGAAATGGATCATCCAGTTTCATTCTACATACTGAAAAATCCTTCCTTATTCATAAAAATAGAGACGAAAAGTTGGTGGCTGACTAGATGAAGTATCCCTTACATGTAACATCAGAAATCGGAGAGTTAAAAACTGTTGTTCTGCACAGGCCTGGAAAGGAAGTTGAGAATCTTACGCCAAAATATCTTGAAAGGCTTCTTTTCGATGATATCCCATACCTCCCCGCTGTCCAGAAGGAGCATGACTATTTTGCTGATGTTTTAAGAAATCGAGGCGTTGAGGTATTGTATTTGGAGAAGCTGATGACCGAAGCGATAGATTCAGATGAACTTCGGAATGAGTTTATTGAACAGCTGCTTAGCGAGAGCCGGAGAAACTTGAATGGCTCCCGGCAATCAGTTGAAGAATATCTGCAATCTTTTTCAACTGAAGAGATGATTCGCAAGGTCATGTCAGGAGTACTCAAATCTGAAATCAATCCTGAGAAAAAGATTCATTTGCACGAGCTTATGGATGACTACTATCCCTTTTTCCTGGATCCAATGCCTAATTTATATTTTACACGCGACCCTGCTGCTGTAATTGGGAATGGCATTTCTGTGAATAAGATGTGTGAAGGTGCAAGAAAGAGAGAATCTCTGTTCATGGACTTTATCATCAAACACCATTCAAGGTTTTCAGGCTTCGATATTCCTCATTGGTATGAACGGGACGAGTATTACCCTATTGAGGGCGGGGATGAACTTGTTTTAAGTGAGGAGGTCATTGCGATTGGTGTCAGTGCCCGTACTTCTGCACAGGCAATAGAAAAATTGGCGAAGCGGATTTTTTCAAGAAATGGAACCATAAAGAAAGTAGTAGCCGTGGAGATTCCCAAATTAAGAGCCTATATGCATCTGGATACAGTTTTTACGATGGTTGACCATGAAAAGTTTACTGTTCACCATGGGATCATGGGCCCGAATGGTAGAATGAAGATATATATACTGGAAAAAAGCGATAATCCGGAAAAACTGTCCATTAAAGAACGCAGTAATCTTTCAGAAACCCTGAAGGAGGTGCTTAAACTTCAGGAGCTGGTGATGATTCCTTGTGGAGGCGGACATGAAATTGCGGCTGCACGAGAACAATGGAATGACGGTTCCAATACACTGGCCATTGCCCCAGGTGTAGTGGTCACCTATGACCGAAACTATGTATCAAATGACCTTTTAAGGCAAAATGGTGTTGAAGTTATCGAAATCCCAAGCTCCGAATTATCTCGGGGCCGGGGTGGTCCGCGCTGCATGAGCATGCCTATTTACCGGGAAGATTTATAACAGAAAAAGCAGTCCTAGGACTGCTTTTTTATGCTGTTCAATTTGAAGCGAGAAAGCTTTCCAATTCGTGTCTCAGCTGATCTGCGCCTTCGCGGCTAAGGACTACCTTTCCGCCAGCGAGCAATAAATTTTCGCTGCTGATGGTACCGGTTATCATGCATGTTAACTCATGCTGATATTTTTTCAGGATGATCATATCCTCATCCACAAAAATCTCCAATGGATCATACTCACTTATACCGAGCTTTTTCCTTAATTCCATTGGGATGACGATCCTGCCTAGCTGGTCCGTTTTCCGGACAATTCCTGTCGCTTTCATCATTGCATCCTCCCCTGTCGCATATTTGTGGGATGTGGATGTCTAGTCTGCGGTTCATTTCTTGCCCAAATAAATTATATCAAATCGTCCGCGTATTTTATATTCCAAAATTGGCATTTTTGTTAAAATTTGAAAACTGAGTTGCTTTCCTTTGACTCTTTACTTATATACTTATTTATCGGCTGGTACACAACAATTTGCCGTCTGAGCCCCAATAAGATTAAAAGAATCACTGCTGAAATAATGGTTGAAAGCCATGGAGTCATACCTTGAGCAGCTGGCTGCTCTTTGAATAAAAATAGACCTCCTCCAACCTGTTGCGATACACCGAAAAACAGGCCGTATAGAACATTTAAACCAAAGTGGATTCCTGTATTAACCCAAATCGAATTGGCCTTAAAGAAAGCGTAGGTTAAACTCAAGCCCAATATAAATGAGAAAATCGTATTCTGCAAACTAAATCCAGCATTCCAGATATCATCGAAGGTATAGATAAGTACTGAGAGGAGAAAAATGTATGGCGCGGGAATCTTGCCCTTAAGCCCATTGATAACATATCCCCTAACAATCATGTCGTTAATCAGCGATCCGATCCCGAAACCAATAAGGACAACGACTAAATTGGCTGCAGAATCCATAAAAGGAATAAACCCAATAAATTGATACTTTCCAAAATAAAAATAAAGACCGAACAATACTGACCATGAAATAAAACCAATAGAAAAACCCAATGTCAAGTTTCGCAGCCATCCTTTAAAAAAGATGACCCCATAAAAGTCAAGGCCTTTATTTGTTAGCTTTTGTGCTACAAGGTAGGCTATTGGAAAAAAGAACAGCAAATGGAAAAAGCGCAAGATATCGTTATGTGGCAGTATTGTTGGAAGAAAATTAAAGTAAATATTCAGGACAAAGAAACCAATCAATGATAGAAACAGTTTTTTATTAAATGAAAAATATTTCAATTATGTACCCCCTTATTTAAATTAGGTGTGAAATCCTTAAAAAAAAGCAACCCAACAGATGGATTGCTTTCTATGATTAATATGCTTTTGCCCAGAGGACCATTGTGTCGGCATCATTGCCGCAGCATACACATTTGTCGCTGACTTTTTCCTGTTCAAATGGAATACAGCGAGATGTTGCTGTCGTTTCTTCTTTTATTTTATCTTCACATGCCCTGTCTCCGCACCACATTGCTTTAATGAAGCCTGTTTCTTTTTCAAGAATAGACTTGAACTGTCCTAAGTTCAGTGCAGCAGTTGTTTTCTCCTCGCGGTGGGCTTTTGCCTTATTATATAAATTCCGCTGGATGTCATCGAGCAGTTCTGGAAGTTTCGTTTCTAATTCTGAAAGGGGAACGAAGATTTTCTCACCAGTATCCCGCCTCGCCAGAACCACTTGCCCTTTTTCAATATCCTTTGGACCTGCTTCCAGTCTTACAGGGATGCCCTTCATTTCATATTCATTGAACTTCCAGCCAGGCTTCTTATCGCTGGCATCGATTCCAACGCGTGCCACAGCTGAGAGCTTATTCTTCAAATCATAGGCAAAGTCAAGCACACCTTCCTTGTGCTGTGCAATTGGCACAATCATTACCTGTGTAGGTGCGGCTTTCGGCGGAATGACAAGGCCGCGGTCATCACCATGGACCATGATCATCGCTCCAATCACCCTTGTTGTGAATCCCCATGATGTTTGCTGGACATATTGGAGCTGGCCATCCTTATCTGTGAATTGAATGCCAAATGCTTTTGCGAAACCGTCCCCAAGATGGTGGGATGTTCCGGTTTGAAGTGCTTTTCCGTCATGCATTAGGCTTTCGATTGTATAAGTAAGCTTTGCTCCTGCAAATTTCTCTTTATCTGTTTTCTGGCCCTGTACAACTGGAATTGCGAGGATGTTTTCACAAACATCCGCATAGACTTTAAGCATTTTCACAGTTTCTTCGAGTGCTTCCTCATCCGTTGCATGGCAAGTATGCCCTTCCTGCCACAGGAACTCAAGGGTTCTCAGGAAGGGTCTCGTAGTCTTCTCCCACCTCACCACATTCGCCCATTGATTATATAGTTTAGGAAGATCACGATAAGAGTGGATGATATTTTTGTAATGCTCGCAAAAAAGCACTTCTGATGTTGGTCTTACTACTAAACGCTCTGCCAGTTCCTCAGAACCTCCATGCGTTACCCATGCAACCTCAGGTGCGAAACCCTCGATATGATCCTTTTCCTTTTGCAGCAGGCTTTCAGGGATAAAAAGCGGCATGTAGACATTTTCATGGCCTGTTTCTTTAATGCGTGAATCCAGCTCATTCTTGATATTGTCCCAAAGCGAATAGCCGTATGGGCGAATAATCATGGACCCCCTGACACTTGAATAATCAATTAAGTCAGCCTTGGTAACGACATCGGTGTACCATTGGGCAAAATCGTCATCCATCGATGTAATTTCTTTTACAAATTCCTTAGCCATACTTGCACCCCATTCTAAAAATTTCTCTTCATTGAACGTTTCGTCCGGAAACGCAAAAAAGCCCTGATCCCAAAAGGGGCCAAGGCCTGGCGGTACCACCCTAATTCAAAAAGCTAAAAGTGCTTTTTACTCGAAATGATAACGGAAATGATCCGCCGAGATCTTCAAAATATCCGATCCGGACTCAGAGGCAGGTTCAAATGGCGGCCAATAGGAGCCTTGCAGCTGGCAGCTCCCTCTCTGGAAAAGGCGTATCCAATTTACTGATCCTCGTCAACGTTTGTGTATGTATTGTTTTAGAGATTATAAATAGAAAAGAAAAAGATGTCAATTTTTATTTTTAAATTCATATTTTTTATAGATGTAGAATTTTTCTGTAAGATACCCTGCACCAAGCCCGATGATAATTGGCAGAAGCGACCTCGATTCTGATGTGAAACCTTCTGCTGATTCACTATGGTACTGATGGAAAATCAATAAATTAATCTTAAAAACATAGCCAATTAAATATAATAACCCTGTAACAAGGGCAAAGGTACCGATACCAATCATATAACGGTTAAGCCTCAAAAGAAATCATCCATTCTGTAAATGTAAGTATCTTCCTTTAAGTATAGTAAAATACTTAATGATGCTCAACCATTAATGTCTAAATTCATAAAAGGAGAGCTAAGAATGAAAAATGAAGTGATAATTACAGCCGCAGGGACTTTTGTAGGGCTGATTTTGATGATTTGTAGTGGCAGCTGGGGACAATCACTGGCTGACTCGTGGCTTATGGCAAATGGCGGCCAGGCAGAAACGAATACGTATTTAATGAAACGTGAAACTTTTTATAATCTATTTTTCACTATTGGTACCATCTTGTTTGCCGGTGGAATATTATTTTCAATTTTACTGTATTTCTTCCAAATGGTTATAAATAGAAGATGATGAAAGCACGCACCCGAATGCGTGTTTTTTTATGTATGAAACTAATCCTTCACCCGAACTGTACTTATATTTTTGCATAAACCATAGAGGAATTAGTAAGCTTGAAATCGGCTCTATTGGTGCCCTTTTTTCCTCGTTCAGGAATTTTTGGTCACCACTCGGCTTCATTGGTGACAATCGGACCCATTATTTGAAGAAAAATAGTAATTCTCTTTCTGCAAAACCTTTGTTCTTGAAATCTGGGTTTACTATTTCTGCCTCCCTATAAAAAGCTAGTCTTACGGTGCAGATTTTAGTATGATTAAGAAATGTGAATGCTAAGAAAATGACTGAAAAAATAGATTGAAGCGAGGATTTTTATCATGAGTTTATTGAATGTAGAAAATTTAAGCCATACATTTGGCGACCGTACCCTTTTTAAGGATGTCTCCTTCCGGCTTTTAGCTGAGGATCATGTTGGATTGGTTGGTGCGAATGGAGTCGGAAAATCAACTTTAATGAATATCATTACAGGGCAGCTTATCCACGATTCCGGAAAAGTTGAATGGACACCAGGTGTGGAGTATGGCTATCTCGATCAGCATACGGTTTTGACACCAGGAAAGACGATTCGCGATGTGCTGCGAGATGCCTTCCTCCCTCTTTTTAAGAAGGAAGAGGAATTGAATGAAGTGACAGGCAAGATGGCCGATGCCTCTCCTGAAGAGCTTGAAGTCTTGCTTGAGAAAATGGCTGAGATTCAGGATGCGCTGGATGCCGGCGGTTTTTATTCCCTTGATATAGAGGTGGAAGACGCTGGGCGCGGACTTGGCCTTGATGCGATCGGCCTGGACCGGGATGTTGCGGCTTTAAGCGGCGGGCAGCGTACTAAAGTATTGCTTGCCAAACTATTGCTGGAAAAACCAAAGGTTCTCCTGCTGGATGAGCCAACAAACTATCTTGATGTGGAGCATATCCAGTGGCTGACAAAGTACCTTAAGGAATATCCTTATGCTTTCATTTTGATTTCCCACGATACTGAATTCATGAACCAGGTTTCCAATGTTATTTTCCAGCTGGAATTCTCAAAGCTGACCCGCTACACAGCGACGTACGAAAAATTCCTGGAGCTTGCCGAAATCAACAAGAATCAGCATCTCAATGCTTATGAAAAGCAGCAGGAATTCATCAAGAAGCAGGAAGACTTTATTGCGAAAAACAAGGCGCGTTATTCAACGACTGGCCGTGCCAAGAGCCGCCAAAAGCAGCTTGACCGCATGGAGCGGATCGACCGTCCTGAAACAGCGCTTAAGCCAACCTTTGAATTTAAGGAATCGCGGGCGAGCAGCCGTTATGTTTTTGAGGGCACAGATTTTGAGATTGGCTACACCCATCCGCTGCTGCCTAAATTGTCAGTTACCATCGAGCGCGGAGAAAAGATTGCAATTGTCGGCATGAATGGTGTTGGTAAATCAACTTTATTGAAAACGATGCTAGGCAAGATCCCTGCCTTGAGCGGAAAAATCGAACGCGGTGACTTCCTCTTCCCTTCCTATTTTGAACAGGAAGTAAAAGCTGCCAATATTACTCCAATCGAGGATGTCTGGAACGAATTCCCAAGCATGGATCAGCATCAGGTGCGGGCAGCTCTTGCCAGAAGCGGTCTGAAGAATGAACATATCTCCAGGCCATTGAATCAGCTAAGCGGTGGCGAGCAGGCAAAAGTCCGTCTTACTAAGCTCCTCATGCACGAGAGTAATTGGCTTCTGTTTGACGAACCGACCAACCACCTCGATATCACGGCGAAAGCAGAACTGAAACGCGCGCTGAAAGCATATAAAGGAACAATTGTCCTTGTAAGCCACGAACCTGATTTTTATGAAGATTGGGTAACGAAGGTCTGGAATGTTGAAGAATGGGCTGAGAAAATGTAAAAAAATGCATTCACCCCCGCTGGATTTGCCAGCGGGGGTGAACTATTTATTTCTGCACATTTTCAGAAAAACAAATAAAAAAATAAAACTCCTGCTAGAAGGATGTCATCTATTCCAACTAATGAATCACTTTCCAACCAAATATTTCGGAAAACTATTGAGTTATTCCAAGGTTATTGATAAATTTTATAAAGGTTATAAAATTTATTTATAGAAGGTGATGTCTTGTGAAAAAAGTCATAATGTTAATTAGTGTCCTATTCCTTTTCGCCCTGGCTGGCTGTTCAGGAGAAAATGAAGATAAAGGACAATCTCAATCAAAGCCTGAAACGATCAAAATCGGTGCGATTCCCGATCAGAATGCTGCTGACCTGAATCGGAGCATGGAAGACTTTGCAAAGGACCTGGGAGAAAAAACAGGCCTTAAGGTTGAATATGTTCCTTCTGTGGATTACTCAGCTCTAGTAACAGCGTTTGAACGCGGAGATATTCATCTTGCATGGTTCGGTGGACTTACTGGAGTACAGGCCAGGAGCTTGGTTCCGGAAGCTGAAGCATTCGCTCAGAGGCCAATTGATGAAAAGTTCAAATCTGTTTTCATTGCCAAAAAAGATTCTGAGGTTAATAAGCTGGAAGATTTAAAAGGCAAATCTTTTACATTCGGAAGCGAAAGTTCTACTTCTGGCCACTTAATGCCACGTTATTTCCTGATGGAAGCTGGTATTAACCCAGACAAGGATCTTGATGGCGCACCGAATTACTCAGGCTCACACGATAAAACCTACAAGCTGGTCGAATCGGGTGCTTTCGAGGCTGGGGCGTTGAATATTTCTGTATGGGAAGCTGCTGTTAAAGAAGGCAAGGTCGATGAATCAAAGGTAAAGGTGTTTTACACTACCCCTGAGTATTATGATTATAACTGGACGCTGAACAAGATGGATAAGGATACAAAGGAAAAAATTAAGGAAGCTATTCTTTCCATGAAAGCTGAAGATAACGAAATCATGAAACTTCTTCAAACTGACAGCTTTATCGAAACAAAGAATGACAATTATAAAGCAATCGAAAAGGTTGCCAAGGAACTAAAGATCATCAAGTAGGTGGAATGCATGCCTGTAGAGGAAATCATAAAATTTCAAGATATAACAAAGACCTACGAGCGGAAGATAGCCTTATCTTCCCTTTCTTTTAATGTAGAAAAAGGTGAACGGATTGCTTTGATTGGCCCGAGCGGCGCTGGTAAAACGACTCTCCTGAACATTCTCGCTTCCACTCTCTTTCCTGACAGCGGAACAATGAATATTAAGGGCCAGCCTTCCTCTGCTTTGAAGGACCAAAAAACAAGAGCAAAAGTTATAGGAATCATCCGACAGCAGTTTGACCTGGTTGGCGAGCTGCCAGTAATCCATAATGTATTGGCTGGAAGACTTGCTGACTGGGGAATTGTGAAATCTTTAATTTCCCTCCTGGTTCCGCAGGAAAAACACCATGCTATTAATGCTATAAAACGTGTTGGCCTGGAGGATAAGCTATATGAAAGAACATCTTCCCTGTCAGGCGGCGAGCAGCAGCGTGTCGCACTTGCCCGCCTGATTGTACAGAAGCCCGAAATCGTATTGGCGGATGAACCGGTAGCTTCTCTGGATCCGGCTCGTGCAGAGGATATACTCGAGCTTATGGTCCATATAGCCCGGGAAGAAAGTCAAACTCTTATTGCCAGCTTGCATTCAGTCGAATATGCAAAAAAATATTTTGACAGACTGATTGCCTTGAAGGAAGGAAAATTATTCTTTGACCTTCCATCAAAAGAAGTTACTGGCGAGCGCATCTCCAGCTTATACAAGCTAAAGGAGAATGCTTGATATGGAGAAGAGCTGGCTTTCGTTTGATCTTCATAAGAGAAAGGTTCTCACCCTCCTCCTTTCCTTGTTCTTTATTTGGAGTTTATTTTCAATAGACTGGAACGAAGAATTAATCCATAGTGGCGGATTGGCAACTGCTGGACAAATATTTTTAGCGCTTTTTCAGCCGGATTTATCAAGTGACATCCTTCTCCTCGCAATTGAATCAAGCTGGACTACCCTTTCCTACGCGGCTGCAGGCATGAGTCTGGCGTTAATAATCGCCTTCTGTTTTGGAATCCCGGCCTCTGGCATTTTAAGCGGAAATTCTAAAACAAGAACATTCACCAAGGCTTTCTTCCGTGGCCAGCTTGGATTTATGAGAGCTATCCATGAGCTGGTATGGGCATGGCTTTTTGTTGCTTCAATCGGCCTGTCGCCATTCGCGGCAATATTTGCACTGGCGATTCCATATGGAGGTATTCTTGGCCGGATTTTCGCTGAGATGCTGGAGGATATTCCGCAAGAGCCGATAAAAGCACTTGAGGCCGCTGGTGCAACAAAATTGCAAACCTTATGGTATGGCTATCTTCCAATGGTGAGAGCCAGCATAACCAGCTATGCTATGTATCGATTTGAATGCGCGGTCAGGTCATCGGCAATCATGAGTTTTGTCGGGATTGGCGGACTGGGTTACCAGATCCAGCTGAGCCTTGATGACCTGCAATACAATGAGGTCTGGACGTTCATGTTCTTTTTAATTCTGCTTGTGATCATCATTGATTCCTGGAGCAATCAATTGAGAAAGAGGCTGGTACAATGAAAGCACGCAAAAAGAGAAGGCTCACATTTGTATCTGCCTCCGTCTACGTCCTATTTCTCCTTGCTGCAGTTTCATGGGTATCCATCTTTACATTGGAAAATGCCAGTATAAGAGCTTTGTTTACAGAACAAAATGCTGCATATGCAAGTAAATTTTTTAAGGGGCTTTTTGGAATAGGTGAAGAACGGCCTGCTTTCATGAGCATGGAAAGCTGGAAAAATGCGCTTGCTCTCACTTTCGATACGTTAATAATGAGTATAATGGCTACAGGGTTTGCGACCATTGCTGCTCTCCTTACCGTAGTGCCTGCTGCAAGGAATGTGGCGGATGGATCGCTGACGCTGGATAAAAAATGGCATGGCCGGATTTCCTTTGCCGTGATCAGGGGAGTTTATGTTTTTTCCCGTGCAGTCCCTGAACTTGTATGGGCAATGATCATTATTTTTATTTTCAAGCCGGGGCTTCTGCCAGGAGCGATCGCTCTCGCACTTCATAATTTCGGTATTCTTGGAAAGCTTTGCGCAGAGGTCATTGAGGATCTGGATGCACGGCCTGTGAGGAATTTGGCATCTAGCGGTGCAGGCAGAGTCCAGCTTTTGTTTTACGGTGTACTGCCCTCTGCCCTTCCCCGTTTTTTAACATATATCCTTTACCGTTGGGAAGTGATCATGCGTACGACGATTGTCGTGGGTTTTGTCGGTGCCGGCGGGCTCGGGCAGCAATTTAAGCTTAGCATGAGCTTTTTCCATTATACCGATTTGTCACTCCTTTTAATTTGCTATCTAATATTGGTATTCGCCGCTGATTATATCTCGGAAAAATCAAGATACTTTATTAAGTGAATGGACATATAGATTAAGATAAAAAATCCGGCCAATTAACGGGCCGGATTTTTTGTTCTATAGGAGATCGATGCGATTAAGACCGTTCTCCAAAAAATACTTCTCATAACGTGCTTTTAGCTGGAAAAGCCGGTTTATTTTCTCTTCAATACTGGCATTAATATCAATCTCCCTTTTCAGGTCGATGGTAGCGAGCTTATGGGTAAGCTGGTCCCAGAAGACATCTTCCTCATACTCATCAATGATTGATTCGACAGTTTCCTTCAGAGAATCTGAAAGATAATAATACTCTTCTTCTTTATCGTAGTAAATTTGGTCACCTGCTTCGAAATCTCGGGCCAGGGCAAATATATATTGCTCGAGATCCTCAGCTTTGCCAACCAGGTCCTGGTCGGCTTCTGTCAGGCCAAGCGGCCAGTTTCCGAGCTGCAGCAATTTTACCAGTGTCAAATATTGTTCCTTTGAAAGTTCAATCCTCATTTGAACCTCCCCCTTCATATGCTTGTTTCATATATATGTTGGATGTAATAAGGATTTTCCTTTTATTATACTTATTTCTTGACAAATCAAAAAGTCTAATTATTCTGCTATTAAAATTGTACATTGTCATAATGGAGATTATAGGTTTTAGATAAATTCAGATGTTCCGTTCATGGTGCAAGTGTTGACTGCAAAATCGGTTTGCGCTGTGAGAACGATAAGTAAGCGCTGCACTATTCCTATAAAATAAAAACGGCAAGCTCAAATCGGCTTGCCGCTAAGATTAGTTTCAGTTGTTTATATTAATTGCTTTCCCTAACAGCTGGATGTCTTTATAGATTTCATCCTTCAGCTTTTCATCCTCGCATTGTGAGTACTCATCAAACAAACGCCCAAGTTCTTTTATAAAAATCAGATTCTCCTCGACTGCAATCATACAGAGACCCCTTTACACAGAAGATGACCATTGGCTTTAGCTGTGAATCTTTTTCTGTTGACCAGAATATTTACCCGTTAGAAATCAAATGAAACTAGTATTCCTTAAATTACTATATGAACATGGTGTCCAACTTATGACAAGAATTAGCTTGTTTACTGAACAGGCATTTGAGGAAGTAATAAGGAGATACATATTAAATACAGGGGGTATGTGCATGTGGGTACAAAAACCATTCTTTAAATATGCAACTGGAATTATTCTCGTTCTGCTTATCATTTTTTTATTTGGTAAAATTGATTATTTTGTCTGGCCTCTGCAGAATTTCATCATTGCAATTTTCTTTCCCGTTTTAATCTCTGGCCTCATTTACTATATTTTAAGAAAGCCTGTACGCTGGCTGGCTCAATTCATGCCTAAGGTTATCAGTATCCTTATTGTCTTTCTCACGGCAGCAGGTATTTTTTCCGTCTTCTTCTATTTTGCCGGTTCCATGATGGGGGGGCAAATTAGTAACCTTACTGAAAACTTCCCTCAAAAAATCGAAGAGATTACAAAGGAATCTGAAAAAGTCATGAAGGAAAACAAGGTTGAGGTTGTCAATGCACAGGAATTAAAACAAAAAGCCCTAAATTATTTAAGCGAGATATCAAGGAGCCTGGGTGAAAATGTCATGACGATTTTTTCTTTTGTCACTAGTGTGGCTACTGTGCTAGTCGTTGTACCGTTCCTTGTCTTTTTCTTTTTAAAAGATGAAGAAAAGCTCCGACCTTATATAATAAAATTAATTCCCATCGAACATGAACAGGAAGGAAATAAAATTTTAAAAGATATAGACAAAACTCTTTTCACTTATGTTACTGGCCAGTTCCTCATAGCCCTTGCTGATGGCATTCTTACGTATATAGGCTATAAGATAATTGGATTGGATTACGCGCTTCTGCTCGCGATTTTCACTATGGCTTTTACTGTCGTTCCATTTCTGGGACCGATTATTGGTGTTATTCCTGCCTTATTCGTTGCATTGGCAGCCAGTCCAATGATGATGGTAAAGGTACTAATTGTCCTTATTGCAGTCCAGCAGCTTGAAGGCAATCTGGTCACGCCGCAGGTGATGGGCAAGAAGCTGAATATCCACCCGATTACGGTCATCCTTCTTCTGATCGCAGCAGGATCGATCTATGGCTTCATAGGCATCCTGATTGCGATACCGCTCTATTCCGTGGTAAAAATCATCATAAAGGATGTCTGGAAATTTTATAGACTGCGCCAAAAGAAAAATATCATTGACCCTGACATCCAGGGTTAGGTGCATACAGAAAAGCATCGGTGCAGACCGATGCTTTTCTTATTGCTATTGGCCGGAACATAGCTGCCCGAGGTAAAGATGAACGGGGTTCTCTCATTAATTATTTATATAACGTTCATAAACAAAACCGAAGTCTTTTACATTGTATTTTTTCCGCGAATTCATCAGCCAATTGAACGCCATTTCATTCAGGTCCCTGAAATCATTTACGACGCTATCTTCCTTTGTGGCGATGCGGCTGAGTGTAGTAGCAGCCAAATTCAGGCTTTGCTGTGCATATTCCATCGAGAATTCGTTTTCTCTTGTGATTTCAGCAATGCGAATCAAGGCTTTATATAAATCTTTTAATTCCTCAATATGCTTTTTATGTACATCGATTGAAAATGGAGTTGAACCGATGACGAATTTTATTTCGACATCCAGGTCTACTGTCCCGGCTGTTTCAAGATGGACATTCGTAATTTTATGTTCACTAAAGCTATAACGGTGCAGCGTGCGCTTTTTGCTGATTGCACTTGTTCCATCCAAATGGATTAATGCTTTGTTGGTAAAGCAATATTCATCTGTTTTGGATTTGATCAAAAAGTATATTTTCTCATTATCTTCATGCATGACATAATCATCAGCATCCACCTTATCATAGTCAGCTGGGCTGATTACACTGCCTACATCGCTAAGGCCAAGCACATCTGATGCTACTCTTTTAAACATTTGAATTCATCCCTTCGTTCAAGATTGGTACTTTTATATATTAACATAAAGTGGAAAAATTCATCTGTTAATATATTCACTGGTATAATTTTGGCATCGCATACCCTCTCGTAAAACTCGATTGGTCCTGCTTGACCGATTATCGCATACTCATATCCGAGGATAGCCATTTCACTTAAACTCCTATATAACAATTCTTTTCCAACTGAGTGTAATCGGGTGTCTTTTGAAGTACCCATTGGACCAAATACTCCCTTCTTATTTCTCACGATATCATAACAGGCAAAACCGATAATAATGCCTCTATCCTCAGCAATAAATATGGGGAGATTATCTCTTATTCTGAGCTTATCTATATGCTCCAGCCAGCGTTCGCCGAATTCAACTCTAATAAACTCTCTTACACTGCTTAAGTCAGAGGAAGCCGCTCTTCTAATTGAATTCTGGTAACCACAAAAGTCGGATGAAGTGAATCTTTTCAAATCTACAATTAAATCTCTGGGTAAACAGGCGATATTCATAATGCCTTTTACAACATCTCTATTCAAAACTTCAATTAATTGCTCATCTGTCATAAAGATACTTTGAAGAATATGTCCTTCATTTATCAGTACCTGGTTGTATGTTTCCTTCTTTTCGTTGGCTTTGGCAAAAACGAGGACAGCTGATTTTGATAACTTCAAGTTTTTGTATATTGTAATTGGTTCATCTATCTTTGTTCTATACATACTTAGGATGTAATTTGCGTATTCCGGTCCTACTTTCTTATGCATATATAAATGCAGTTCTCCGCATACCCCAGTTGCTTCCTGACAGGCAGCAACAAATAAATGATGTGGATAAATAATTTCTTCTTTGCTAAATTGTGAAGCCAATTCGATAATCCTTTTCATTCTATTGGTAAATGGGTATTCATATCTGTGCATAATCTCCACCTATTTATTCACCTTATGTTAATCAAAACTAATGCCTTGTCATAGATTCTAAGAATTTCCACAAAATATGCGTTAATCCTGCCTGGATTAACGCACCTATACTAAGCTCCTAAAAATTTTAATGAATTTTTACTGGTTATTATCTTTCTGCCTCAAAGTCAAACAAATTGGCAAGCTTGATTAACTCCTCCGCATCCCCCTGTTTCTTTTCTGTTATTCCGGAGTTTGACATATAATATACGTATTTTTCTGTAATGATGAACAGCTGAGCTGAACCGTATTCTGTAGTTGGCTCATATAGAATGCCGCGTTTGCCAGCAATATTTATTTCCTTGATTACCCTTCCATAAAGAGGAGAGCTTGGCAAAAAGTTTGCAGCCATCTTTTCTGCGGATTTCATATCATTCGTCGTATAGTGAACGGAAATGAACCTGCCTTGGGAAGTAGTCGGGTAAAAGGCATGAGTAAAAATTTTCTTCTTTTTTCCGGTATTTTCAACAGAAACGGCCAGGATTGGTTCCCCAGTTATTGTTTCAATATCGTTGTAGGCATCCATTGGATAAACCACGGTTTCCATACCTTTATCCGTTAAAACAGGTGTTTCTTTTCCATTTATCATTTCCATGGTATAAAGCTTCTCGCTATTGGTTCCAAGAGGGCTATTAAAAAATTGAGAAGTGCTGCCTGAGAGACTTATAACCAGAAAAAGAAACGCAAACGCAACACCAACGGTTGCAACATACCCTAACATTTTTAAACTATGGGACCTTAGTTGCTCATTACGCATCTGTCTATCCAATTTTTTTCGCACACCATTGGACTTTTCAATATTCCACTCCATATCAAATTCTAATTTCTGAAGAGCACGATCAAAGGTTTTTTGTTCACTTTGTATGTTCATACAAACTCGGCTCCTTTAATAATTTTTTCTCCAAAGATATCATCCCTCGATGCAAAAGGGATTTTACCTTGCTCTCCGAACAGTTTAGTATCTCTGCTGTTTCACTTGTAGAAAAGCCCTTAATCTTCCGAAGGATAATGACTTCCCGGTGTGATTGCTTAAGCGAGCTTAATGCCTGATGAATTTCCCTGGAACTCTCTTTTACAGTGACAACATTTTCCGGATCGAGCTTGTCATCAATTTGCGGGTGAAACCATTCTTTAAAGAATTGGATCGGCTTTTGCTTTCGTATGTAGTCCACGGTCACGTTATGTGCAATACTGAATAACCAAGTTTTCTCACTCGATTTGTGATTGAAGGTATGAAATTTTTTATAGGCTTTGAAAAAGGTTTCCTGGGTTAAATCCTCTGCCTGCTGATAATCTTTCGTCAGCATCCATATAAACTTAAAGATTGTCTGATGGTACTGATCGTACCATTCATGAATCTCCTCTTCCCGATAATCGTCCATTGAAATACTCCCCTTGTGAATAAACTTAAATCTTAGACGTAATTAGATTCAAAAGGTTTTGTTTTAGTTATAAAATTTTTAATAGTATTGAAGAAATTATTTTTAGATTGGCTCATTTAAAGCTTAATGTTGTTTTTAACTCCTGTTGATTGTAGTGGAAGGCGCGCAGACTCCTTCGGGATGAAGCGGGCAGGTGAGACCCCGGAAGAAATGGTCCGAAAGAAGGGACCATTTTTCCCCGCAGGAGCAAAGCGACGAGGAGGCTCAGCGCACGCCCCGAGGAAAGCGAAGCGCCTGGAACGAAAATCAACAGCCTTGTTAAACAGAGCCTTTGGGTTAAAAAGGAGCTGCTCTGGCAACTCCTTCGATAAAAAAGCTGTTAATGGTAATCTTAGAATAAAGGTTATTATGAGACTTTTAAGAAAAAATTATATCCAAGTAATCTCCATGACCTCTTATAAGCTGAATCTCACTCTTTGACGATAGCCAAAAAAATTTGAAGAGTAATCCTTCCTCTAAGGCTCCGCCCGTTGGATAATGTACCCACTCATCTCTCTCTTCTGAAACATTTATCTGATAAAAAAACCTATGATGTAAGGCTCCATCATCATAGATCCAATAATCCTCAGCAAGCAGCCCCTTGAGATTGAAATCTTTCAATCCTGTTTCTTCCTTAATTTCTCTAAGTACGGCAGTCGTTGGATCTTCACCCAATTCCACTGTTCCTTTGGGAATTTGAATACCTGCTTCAGGATTAGGATGCTGAAAAACCAAAACTTGAACTTTATCATTTTTAATTCTTGTTACATATCCATAAGCTTTTCTGACCATTTCCAAGTGACTCAATCTCCTCTTGGTCGAGCATAGTTCATGTAAAATAACCGCTTACTCACTACTGGTTAAATACTTTTACTTACATAATAGTCAAGAGTTCATTATTGAAAGGAAATTTACCCTGTCTCACTTGCTCCTTTAATCTTTTCAAGGCATATATGGTCCGTTTTTTTAATTCAATTGGATAATCGTATATGATACTATTTTCTTCAAATTCATCTTCATCAACTAATGTCCATTCTTTATTCTCGTCTTGGATATAATCTAAATCTAAGTCAATAAAGCGTATGTGGCCATTGCTAAATACGGAAGGCATGGCTACATTGCAATATGCAGATATGACTTTCCCATTTTCAACTTCAATGGCAGCGGTGAACCACTCTTTCAAAGAAAAATATTCCAATGAGGTATTATTAATTGTGAAGACATTGTTTTTTGTATGATGAATCAATTTCCGGCCAGGCTTACACAGGACAAGTAAAAACTCAGGGGCATGTAGCAGCAGCTCGCCTTCCCACTCGTAATGAGGGATGTTAGGGTATTTAAGTGCTGAAATTTTAACTACTTTATTCATTATAATCTCCTAAAATTACTATCTAGTATTTACTATTTCTTCCTCTTAACCTGGATCCCCTTCTTTCATGATTATAGAAGTGGTATTAATAAGAATTTCATTTTGCTTATCTTATTTTAGTTCGGTGATAAATTATGGGGTATTTGAGTTCCAATTTTAAAACTACTTTACACTCTTGTATTTTTATGAGGCCCCTCTCAAGACAATTCAAACATATATATCCTACTTGAAATGTTATGATGGGTTCTCTCAAGACAATCCGATCACGTTATTTCTTTTTGAATTGTTGTGATGGCTCTTATCAAGACAACTCGCCCCTAGTTTTGCCATTTGAATTGTTATGATGACCCCTCCTAAGACAATTCGACCACGTTATTTCTTTTTGAATTGTTATAATGGCCCCTCCCAAGACAACTCGCCCTCATTTTTTCCTTTTGAATTGTTATAATGGCCCCTCTCAAGACAATTTGACCGCGTTTTTTCCTTTTGGAATGTTATGAGGTTCCCTCTTAAGACAATTCAAACACCGTTCCCCTATCTAAATTGTTATAACAGCAAATTCCAATTGCGCGAACCGCCATCAAAATGTAACCTACTCTATTTACTGGATTTAAAACTGGAATAAAAAATAGCATATGAATTCATACGCCATTTTTTTAGTGATAATACTTTAATTTTCTTTTAAGACAATAGCTTGCCTTCTTCCTGCTTGCTGCTTATTTGAGCGTCAATCATCTGATCAAGCCTGATGATGCTGTCCCTCGCCCGCTCCTGGCTGATTTTCCGGTAATGGTGGTTTCCGCCTTCCTCCTCGTCTTTTTCATCTGCCCATTTCACTACCTGCTGCAGAGGTGTACGGACAATATCGTTGGAGGGCAAAAAGGAATCGGTATGGAAAAGGATTGCAAGTGAAGTGGCTTTCGCCTTTACGGGGTTTTCGCCAAGCCGAATCAACAGCTTATGCGCTCTTTCTGCTCCTTTTATCGGATGGATATCGTTTTTTCGATATAAATCATAATCCCATTTGCCGTTTTTGTACCAGGTGAAATGGCCAATGTCATGCAGGAAACCTGCTTTTGCAGCGATATCAACATCTACGTTTTGCTCCTTCGCAAGGTGGAAGGCGTGATATGCTACTGCGATTGCGTGGGCCATGCCAGAACGCTTTACATATTTTTGGGCTATATGGTGTTCAAATATATCTAAAAGTGTCACGTCCCTCATTACATTACCTCCTTGACTGAAGTCATACCCGTATTTTAATGAATGTTAACAGAATTCATCGATAAATGCATCTGCTAAGTAAGAAAAGCTATCAAGCTTTAAGTAACTTTCCCCATTTTTCGTGCCGTTACTAATCAGTATATGAAAAAAGCTGGCAAGGGATTGGATGCTGCCTCCCTAAACCAGCTTACTTCTATCTACTTCCAGTTTTTAAACTTCACAAGGAGAGCGTCCTTCCATTTTGCAAGGAAGGTTTTCTCGCCTTTAGTCCTTTTTTGCTTATTCCATTCATTGAAGCTTGCTACGCTGATCAGGATGGTGCCTGCAATAAGCAGATAGCCCCACCAAGGAAGGTTTCCCCAGAATGGCCGGGTTTGCATAATCACGTTGAGCAGCAAGACTCCTGCACCGACAAAGAAGTATGCTTTCACCCTCAGCCACATACCTGCAAGCATTGAAATTAATGATAGGGAACCAAGGATTATCGCATCATAAATCGTATTGCTGGCAAGTCCATCCTGTATTAGTACAAGTGATACGATCCCCAGAACTGCCCATTGAATATACTCAGCGGCTTTTTCCCATTTTCCTTTCGCGATCAAACGTAGAAAAATGACGAGAGCAACAAATGGCAGTACATAAACCTCGCGTAACCAAATGGCAGGAATGTTTATTTGTTCTGCGGCTGTATAGTACGGTACCAGCAGATAGGCTCCGGAAATGAAGGTTATTCCTAACTTCCACTCGGCAATTGTCCTGTTCCTCTGCAGCCATAAAGCGGCGGATAAAAGAAGGCCATGGACTATTTGAGCCCAGAATGCTTCTGTTTTGAAAACTGAAATTGCAATTAAGAAAATAAGTGACACAATGGTATAGCCATCAAGCTGCTTGATTCCAAAGTCTCCTCCACTTTCCCAAAGCTTAGGATACAGCTTTCTCCCCAACAGTAATAGGGTTATTCCTATTAGAGCAAGCAGGGCAACTGAGAAGAATACCTCCATTGCAGATTGATAAATGAAAGTCATCGCTGCATAAAACACCTGTAATAATGGAATCACCGAAAGCAGGTCCCAGTTGATTCTATGCAGAAAAGCCAAAATGCCCGCAGCATAGATTACAGTAATGATAAATAAATGCAAGCTGTAAGGATAAGCAATGATAAAGCTAGCTATGCCTAGTAAAGAGAAAGGTACAAAGTAAAGAATGGTTCGCTGCTTAAATGCATCAGTTGCTTTATGCCAAAACACCAGGAGAAGGATGCTTGATCCGAGGAAAGCGTAATGACCCAAATCTTCACCTGTAAAATAAACGAAACCAGTCTTTATGCTTAAGAAAAGTGTTGTAAATGCACCATACAATAGAGCTTTAATTTTCCACTCCTGTTTGGCAAAGGATACGTTAATAAAATACATGACTGTAGCTGCGAGGAAACTCCATAATGCAAGTTCCCCATACATCAAATAGGTCAACAACAGGCTCGGCACCAAGTATAAATGTGCGACCAAGGCCAAGCTGGCAGCGAGCTGTTTTTCTTTATTTAGTAATAATCTTGCTGCCACAAGCAGCAGCCAGCTTGCAGCTGGGAAGAGAATTGCCCCTGTTTCCCTGGTGAAGCGATAAACCTCTCCGTTGATGAAATCCAAAGTCAGCAAGTACCAAACAAGTGCGAGAGCACCCGATAAAAAAGAAAGAGCCCTGCTCTTAGTTGCGTAATACACAAAAAGTGACATTATGATGCCGACAAACCAGATGAGTGATTTTCCACTGATGCCCGGTGTAATGAATGTGGTCAATAAGGAAACTGCATAATAACCATTTGCGCTATAAAAAGTGCTGTTTGCTAACGATTGTATTTTCCTTATCTTTAGAAGATAACTTAAAGAAAGCAGAATAAGACCTGCAGCAGCGAAATTCCCAGACAGACCGAACACTTCATTATAAGTGTATGAGTGTGCACGTAATTCTTCTGCAAGAGAAGCTGTGGCAAAACCAGCTGCGATAGGGAAAGCCCATTCAGCATTTTTATGCAGTACGGGCCGTTCTTCTATTTTTATCATCAGGAGGAACACAAGTGCAGTTATCGTTAGCATAAGGGCTAATTCTAGCCACTGGCTTGAACGAAATCCAGCTAACATGATTAAGAACATTATTCCTAAGCCTATATCCCTCGAGGATTGCTTGATCGGTGCGAGAAATGCTGATTTAATCAGCCACCCTAATAGTGTGAATAACAAAAATCCGATTAAAAAGTATGGCAGAAGATAGCTATTAAACTCAATCCATTGATCCAGTTTCATAACAGTTTCGAGCAATGCTGCAGCCAGGAAAATCGGGCTTAAATATCTGAATAAAATATTTTTGTCAGTATTCGCCAGGTAAATGAAATTACCCGTGACCAGCAAATATGCTAGGATCAAGGATAGAGAAGGCAGTTGTGAACGCAGCAAAATGCCTTCTGCTGTAATGAAGATAAAAGCCAGTCCCGATACTGCTGCGCTTGTCAGCCTGAAAGCTTTTTGCATTGCTGTCTGATCCTTGAATAAGATTGGCAAAACAAGAAATACAAAACCAAGCAGCGCATAACCGATTACGCTTGCTTCTTGAAATCTCCAATTATCCAGGAGTTCATAAGCTCCGTATACCAGCATGGCGGTGAACACAAAATGATATTCCTTCCTGCCTGAGACAAAAATCATTGACAGGTAAATTGCAGATGTCAAAATCAAGTTAAAACCGTAATATATCTGGTTTTCAAAAAACACAAGCATTAATAAGGTTGATAAGATGAGATTTGCCTGGGAATAAAAAGCTAACTCCTTTGTGAACAAAGTGAACACGTTTTTCTTTCTAAGGAGATGGTAGCCAAAAACCAATAATGAGTTAAAGATCATTAAACCTAAATAAAAACCGTCTGCCTCCAACCCGACTGCTCTGAGAAAATATGCTGCCGATGCAGTTGCAGCAATAAAGGAGAACCAAGCAAACAATCTGGATGACAATTTTGCCGCAAACAAAGCATAGACAGGTATCAAGACGGCACTGCTGAGGCATCCCAATATGAATCTGCCTTCTCCATTAAACGACAGGTATGTTCCCAGCAATTCGAACCATCCCAGGGACAATGTGAAAATAGGCAAAAATAAGCTGCCGAGTATAACAAAAGCAAATGCGGTTTTTTCGATTTTCAGAAATCGGTAACTGACAAAAGCAATACCATAAAATAAGGCTGATACAAGTGCAATTGATCCTGCCTTCATCAGTGGGGTCATTGTTTCCCAGTTACTGGTTGCAACGAATAATCCGCTGATCAGTACCATGATGACTCCGATATTCATTGACCATGAAATATTCCTTTCGCGGATTTCTTCGGCAGTTCTTTTTGGTTTTACTTTGACGCGGTTTGCCTTTTCTTTTTGTGTTTCTGCTTTTTTTGGCGCTGCTGTAGGCAATTCAGTATTCTGATTTGCCTGTTGAGCTGTCTGTACTTGAGACTTTTCTTTTTGAATTAAGTCAGAAAAATATTTGTTGTGGGCCTCAGATACGCTATTGTATTGATCTGAAGTAACATAGCCGAGTTCCTTTAAGTTATATAACTCGTTTCGGAATATTCTTCTTCGTTCTTCTTTTGGAGTGAAATCCATTAAGATCCCCCTGTTCATTGAAATCCAACTTCAACCCTTTTAGTGTAATTTTACACATTTTATAATTAATTTCAATATTTAGCAGAGAAACATTTAGAACCTTTTTTCGACAAAATTCTATTTTCAGGCCGTCATTTCCCCTATATAATGTAGAGATACAATATAGAATGAGGTTTTTAAGATGGTTGAATTTTTATGGTTGATGTATCTCGGCTTTATGGGCACTACAGCAATTTGGTTTTTAATTAAAGGAAAATACAAAAATAATGTTACTCGACTCGATTTTGCCATTTCCATTTTCACGTGGTTTGGACTCTTCGGTTATGTGACAGGTGTAGAAATGCTTACTCCAGTATTCTGGAAGCTGGTCTTCATTCTAGGTCTGCTATGGGATCTGGTCTTTACCATATTTTTCGCTGAACGCTTTGCTGGTGACTTTGGTTTTGAAGAGGAAGAGGAAGAGGAAAAAATGCCTCTTGGTGCAAAGCTTAGTGGATTGGTATTCATCATTCCTTTGTATTATGGCATTTTTCAATATGCATTTTAAAACGGTGTATGCCGTTTTTTTTTTTGTTTTGCTCTGTTAAACTAGGCTGTTGATTTCCGTTCCAGGCGCTTCGCTTTCCGCGGGGCTGGCGCTGAGCCTCCTCGTCGCTTTGCTCTTGCGGGGTCTCACCTGTCCAGCTGCGCCCGCAGGACTCTGAAAAGCTTCATCGAATAGGCCCACGCACGATTGAAATGCGGTAGCATTTTCGGAGGAGTCTACGCGCCTTCCACTACAATCAACAGGGATTTATTCATTATTGAGTTTTAATACAATATATATATTAATATAATAATGTTCTTTTTTAAGATAATTTTGTTTAATTTCTTTATAAAAAACCCGGTTTCCTATGATTAAAAGGTATTAATTAGCACCTGGTACTAGGAGTGTTTGCATCTGTCTTTTTCAGATGGACAGATTGACCTGAGGTTCATTATCCATAAAAAAAATGCCGCATACAGATTGCCGCGACATTTTTTCTATCAATATTTAATTTGATATCTATACCCTTTTACGACAATCCCGTCCCCCGCTGGAATGAAATCTGACTCAGGTACCCTTTCGAAGCCTAGTTTTTCATATAGTTTTATGGCATTCTCCATAAACTCTCCGGTATGTAGTCCTATGTATTTTGATTTTCTTGATTTTGATCTTTTAATGCACTCATCAATTAATAGACTGGCTATGCCTTTTTTTCGGGCTTGCGGTAAAATAGCCAGCATCCGAATCTCCGGGTATTCTTGTTTTTCGACCAATCCCTGATAGGAATCAGAACTGGCGGGAAATAAAGCCACGCTCCCTAGTATCTCTCCATTTAATTCAGCGATTAATACTTCAACGCCGGTGAAAGCATTAATTTCAGAGGAGATGCTCTCTTTCAAAGCTATCCAGTGACCTGGAGGCAGATGTTCAGCGTATTCCTCATAAGCTAAAATTCTCTGCATTTGAATCAGAGACAATTCTTCTTTCCTTGCTTCCCTTACAATCATTCAGCATTCACTCCCCATTCTTTCTATTTAAATCATATAATAGTTAGAAATTTTTGGCAGTACTTTTTTTGTATAGGCTCAATTAAATAATCAAGCAAAAAAACAGCGAAATCAGTTGATTCCGCTGTTTGCTGAATTATAGTGGAAGTAATGCTACTGTTTCTGTGTTTTTAAGTTTTTCTACCATTGCCGTCCATTTTTCCGGTTTGTTTTCCAATACAGAATAATAAGTTGTCAGGAAGTCTGCAACCAATGCAGCCGGCAATTCTACCGTGCTTTCATCACCTGGCATAAAGCAAAGATCTAATCCTTCAACCGCTTCACCATCGTTCTCCCATGAAGGGTGAACATATTCAAGGTCCAGGCGTTTGTAGCCTAAGTGAGATAATACTTCACGTCGTACATATGGGTCCATCGTTTTAACGCCGCCAAAATCGTGATCTGTTTTTCTGTAAGGATCATAGATTTCTGCGAACATGCCGAATAATTCTACCCCATTATCGCCCGCCAGGCTCTGGAGGTCTTCCATTCGTTTGTTCGCAAGGAACCGGCCGAGGCTCAGTCCTGGCTTGCCAACGATCGTAAAATCAGTCATGGCTATATTCCAATCCGGATAATATCGATACTCTGTCACACCGACTACCTCTTCGCCATCTACGGCCACGAAGACACGGATACTTGGGTCTTCAAGTGGTTCCTTCCACAAATCGAATTCCAGTACTTCTTCCGGAGGGAAGACTTCCTTCATCAGGTTATGAAGCTTAGTGAATAGCGGGTCTTCTATACTAGTAACTCGAATGTAATCCATGATCATTGCTCCTTTTATAAATTAAATTTTTTCAGCTTCTTCCCAGTCTGGGTAAAGATCTGTTCGACGATCGCGCCAGGTGGTGACTGAGCCGCGTTCACGGACTTCATATAAAAGCTCCAAATCCAGATCTGCGGTTACTATCATGTCATTATTCAATTCACCTTCTGCAAGAAGACCTTTAGGAGGGAAAGGAATGTCATTTGGTGTTATAATCGCTGCCTGGCCGAAATTAGCGCGCATGAAGTCAACTGTAGGCAGTGCTCCAACAGTGCCGGTCAAAACAACATATACCTGGTTCTCAACCGCACGTGCATGGCTCGTATAGCGAACACGATGGAATCCATGGCGGTCATCAGTGCAAGAAGGACAGAAAATGACATCTGCTCCCTTTGCTTTAGCCATCCTGACGATTTCAGGAAACTCAATATCATAACATGTCAGCAAAGCAATACGGCCCTTATCAGTATCAAATACCCTGAAATCTTCCCCGGCACTCATATTCCACTCGTGGACCTCTGTAGGCGTAATGTGAAGCTTCGCCTGCTCTGCAATCCTTCCATCGGGATAAAACATGTGGGCGACATTGAAAAGCTTCCCTTCCCTTGCGATTACGTGGGTACCGCCAATGATATGCATGCCAGTTTCTAAAGCGAAATTTTGGAACAGGTCAAGATATTGTTCTGTAAAACCAGGGAGTTCATTAATTGTTAATCTTGTACCCTGTTCACTGCCGATTGAAAGCAATTGTGTCGTGAAGAATTCAGGAAAAAGCACAAATTCGGAGCCATATTCCTGGGCTGTTTTAATATAATGCTCGCATTGTTGAGCGAACTCTTCGAAATTTTTGATGCTGTGAAGATGATACTGGACCGCAGATACTCTCATTTTCATATCCGATACCCCCTGGATCTATTTAAATTTTCATCTTGAATTCAAATTTTCGGAAATACGAAAATCATTATAAAACATTTTACTTCTAATGAATACAATTTTTAATCATTTTGGTGAGGAATTTTCTTTACGATTATTAGATCTACCCCGAATGTCACTTGATGATTTCCGAATTCTTTCTGGGGCGATCGCAGTTAAGCCTGAAAGATAAAAAAATTGGAAAAACCATTCCTTTTTTTGTTTATTTCGAATAAAATCAAATTAGATTAAAATCTAATTAGGTGAATATCTAACTCGGAGGTTTATATGTTTCATACATTGAAGTTCGAAAAGTATTATCGGAAGCTTTTTTTTGCAGGTATCATCAATGGGATTGGGGATCGTTTCAGCCAGGTGGCATTACTCACTTTAATCCTGCAAATGACTGGCTCTGGATTGTCTGTGGGGATTACTATGGCTTTAAGGATGATTCCCTTTTTATTATTCAGTCCATTAAGCAGCAAAATAGCTGCAAAATTCGAACGTAAAAAAGTCTTGATTTTCACCGATCTATCTCGTGCATTAATAGCACTTTCTTTTCTGGTAATTAATGAATCTAATGATATGTGGATTGTCTACGTATCGTCATTTTTATTAGCCTCGGGTGAAGCAGTATATTCACCCATCAGGAAATCAAGCATTCCTGCAATGGTTTCTGCTAAATCCTTAAAAGAAATTAATGCATGGGAGCAAGTGTTAACAGGTTTTGTCCTGGTTATAGGAGCTTTTAGTGGAGGTGTTGTATCCTATTTGTTAGGTGCAAAAGCTGCATTTTTCATTAATATCCTTTCTTTTGTGGGAGCAGGCTGGATTCTATCGAAGCTTCCTCGTTTAGAACCTAGGCAAAGTACTGCAGAATTATCGGGGATCAAATCGGTCAATTATAAAAAGCTGTTCCCTATCCTGGCGTCCACATCCTTTTTGATGATGCTGCTTCTATTCGAAAGTGTCATCCCGCTTATCAATGGGATAGAAAATGTTCTTTTAAGTGTATATGCGGTAGAAACTTTTGCAAAAGCAGACCTGGGAGTGGGGATTTTTTATAGTGTACTTGGTGCAGGATTGGTTATCAGTCCGATATTCATAAAAATGATTAAGAGTAAATTTCTGCTGTTTTCATTCCTATGTATTATTGGTGAGGGCCTGTTCCTGACTGCGGTGAGCCAAACACCATTTTTTGTCCTTGCCGCGTTATTCTTTGGGATGACAGCGATTTTTAGCGGAGTTGGAAATGCACTCCTTGATACTGTTGCTATGGAGACAATTCCGGCAAAATGGCATGGTCTATATTTCGGGCTGACGGCGACTATTTCTAATACGATGATTGGAATATCAATGTTTTTGTCAGGTGCAGTACTAGAATGGTTCGACCCGAGAAACCTTGGTCTATTTGGAGGTATAATGTATATCTTTGCAGGCTTCATGTTTTTACTTTGGTCTTTCAAATACAGCATGCAAACGGAAAAACTTAAATTAAGGGAGAAAGCTGGTTAAAAATAAGCCCGAGGATCCAATCCTCGGGCTTGTTTTGCTTTATCCGTCTATAAGTTGTGAACTCGCCAATAAAATGTTCACAAATAAAAATAAGTAAATCCACCTACCAAAATAGTATAAATTATACTGATAGTCTTTTGCTAGCAGATGATATGCATTTGTTAGCGATTATTAGCGAATTTTTTAGCTTCTTGTCGAAAGCCCGCTAATAAAGGAGTTTAAGAGCTTTCCTGCTTTTCTGATTGTCGATTTTCCTGATTCTGCATCAGGGAGCTGATCAATTAAAACCGCAACAAATGCTTTTTTATTTGCAAAGTGAATGATTGCGCAATCATGCTCCACACCAGGCAATTCTCCAGTCTTGTTTCCGACTGCTGCTTGACAGGAGTCAATGTAAGCAGGGAGTTTTTCCCTGAATTGCTGCTGCCGGAGTACTGAAACAAAAACTTCCCTGCTATTCTGACTTAAATAATCTCCTGTTGCAGCCTTTTTAAGACAGCAAACTATATCCGCAGCTGTAGAGTAATTGTCTCTACCTGCTTTCATCGAGTGAAAATCAAGCATTTTTCGCTGCAGCACTGAATTTTTCATTCCTATATTAAGCATGGTTTTATTTATAGCTTCCATACCAATTTTATCAATCAAGATATTTGTTGCTGAATTATCTGAGACAATGATCATTAATGTCAATAAATCCATTAATGATAAAGCTTCAGTATATTTTAGTGCCTGTAAAATACCGGTATCGCCAATTTTATTACTTTCAGCAATACTTATTTTGTGCTCAGGGCAAATGACCTTCTCATCAATTTGCCTCAGCGCTTCGAATAATATAGGAAGCTTAATCAGGCTGGCAGCTTGGTATCTTTTATGACTGTTCAATTCAAAGGTGGAACCTTCTAATTCTAAAAACAAACTCGCCCGGCCCCTGCACCCGGCGAGTTCTTTATACAGCGATTCTTTTAAACTGTCAAAGTCCATCATAATCGTCCTTACCTTAGATTGATCATCATTTCCTGTTTGTTGCTGTCAGGAAGGTTTTCATCATATAAATGGCATGCAACAAAGTGGTCTGAGTCAATTTCCTGCCATTGTGGCTTTTTCTGTGCACATATCTCCATTGCGTGTGGACAGCGTGTCCGGAAAACACAGCCGCTTGGAGGATCCATCGGGCTTGGAAGCTCCCCTTTAAGGATAATGCGTTCTCGCTTGTCTTCAATATCCGGATCTGGAATTGGAATAGCTGAAAGCAACGCCTGTGTATAAGGATGAAGCGGTTTTTTGTATAGCTGGCTGCTTGCGGTCAGCTCGACAATATGGCCAAGATACATCACGCCAATCCTGTCACTGATTTGCTTGACCATGGAAAGGTCATGGGCAATGAACAAGTAGGTCAGCCCTTTTTCGATTTGCAATCGCTTAAGCAAATTCACAACCTGGGCCTGGACAGATACATCGAGTGCAGAGATTGGTTCATCAGCTATAATGAAATCCGGATCCAATGCAAGCGCTCTGGCAATGCCAATCCTTTGTCGCTGGCCGCCGCTGAACTCATGCGGATATCGATTAGCGTGATCCTTGTTAAGCCCGACGTCCTCAAGGAGCTGATAAATACGCTGAAGACGTTCTTTTTTATCAGGATACAGGCCATGTACTTCCATAGGCTCGGATATAATTTCTTTTACAGTTGAACGAGGGTTTAAAGATGCATATGGATCCTGGAAAATCATTTGCATCTGTCTGTGAAAAAGGAATCGTTCCTTTTCAGAAAGTGTATGAACGTTTTTACCGTGAAAAATCACTTCCCCCTCTGTCCGGTCATATAAGCCGATCATTGTGCGCCCTGCAGTCGATTTTCCACAGCCGGATTCGCCAACCAATCCAAATGTTTCCCCTTTGTAAATATCGAAGGAAATTCCATCAACCGCTTTTAGGATTTCATGCTTGCCCAAATGAAAATGCTTCTTCAGGTTTTTTACGCTTAACAGCACTTGTCTTTCCATTTATTTTTCCTCCGTATCCATCCAGTAGCGTCTTGCTGCACAGAGTTCTTTTTCGTATATAGTCCCTTCAAGCGGGAGAATTTCGATGGTTTTGCCAGTATTGGGCGAGTGGAGAAGTTTTCCATCACCATAGTAAATCCCTACATGGTGAATTGTTCCTTTGCCCTCTTCATATGCAAAAAACAGCAGATCACCAGGCTGGATTTCTGATAAAGGCACGTCTTCACCGGCCGCAGCTTGTTCGTGTGCATCCCTTGGAATGATATATCCATTCGCACGGCACATTGAATAACTGAATCCGGAACAGTCATATCCGAAGCTGCTCATTCCTCCCCAAAGATAAGGAAGTCCAAGGAATTGTTCTCCAGCTTTGACAATCTGAGAACCGTTGCCTTTCGTGATAAGTTTTTCTGAAGGGTATAGCTCAACATCCTCGGCCTTCAGTGAACCGATGCCAACAGGAGTTTTAACTCGTATGGAGGTACCTGATTGTTCGATTGCCGGAAGCATAGTCTGATAGCTTAATAGCAGAGGTCGACCTTCCTTTTCTGAGAACAGTTCAGCCTGTTTAGCTGTCACGACAGCCACTGGTCCCTGTTTGATATACCAGTCGGATTGCTGAATCAATTGCGCTTTAGGGACCCAGCCAGGATACCCGCGTTCATCCTTGCCCGAAGGCTGGTCAGGTACAACTATTTTGGCCCAGCCATCTTTTTCGTCGATGACCAATACCTCCTGGCCATATAAAAGCTGCGATTGGACCAAGTTATTATCGCATAGCTCCAGTCTCGGTTCATAGCTCATCTTATCCAGCCAGGATTGGATGTTGCCAGTACCTGTAATTGCATCCTCATCAATCGGTCTAGGTGAGTCAAACGATGTCCATAATGTTGCTACTGGTACATTCACGAGCCATAAGTTATTGCTTTCCATTAACGATTCCCCCTTCAATCATTACATCAGAGATCCCAAGACCAGGCTGCTCCGTCAGAGTGATTGTTCTGCCAGCATAATGAATGCCTCCGGAGATTGCTTCTCTGGCAAGCATTAGCGGAGCGTCAAAATCATATCGGGTAATGTTTTTCTTACTGGCAGCAAAATGGGCAGCAGCAGTGATGCCCAGCTTCGTTTCAATCATGCTGCCGACCATGCATTCCATTCCTGCTGCCTCAGCCATCTGATTGATAATCTGCGCTTGATAGATGCCTCCCGTTTTCATTAACTTAATGTTGATAAGGTCAGCGCTTCTCGTCTTAATGACTTCAAAGGCCTGTTTTGGCGAAAAAACACTTTCATCTGCCATAATCAATGTGTCGACAGAATCTGTCACCTGCTTGAGGCCCTCAATATCCTCAGCTTTTACTGGCTGTTCAACCAGTTCGATATCCAGGCCTGAATCCTCCATTTTACGAATGGCTCTGATTGCATCCTTTGGTTTCCAGCCCTGGTTAGCATCAAGCCGGATTTTGGCGGCATTGCCAATCCTGCGGCGAATTTCTTTGATCCTCGCGATATCTGTAGCGATTTCACCTATTCCCACCTTAACCTTTAATACATTGAACCCTTCCGACACATATGCTGTGGCATCTTCACCCATTTCCTCGGGACTGTTTACGCTGACAGTAAAATCTGTCTCAATTTCATTTTTGTAACCGCCCAGGAACTGGTAAAGCGGCAATCCGCAATTTTGGGATATGCAGTCATATAACGCCATATCAACTGCTGCCTTAGCACTTGAATTGGCAACCATCACTGTTTTAAGACCCTGGAAGATAGCTTCATAGTTTAACAGGTTCTTTTTGAGGAGGAATGGTTTTATTACATCCTTGATGGCTGAATCAATACTGGCAATGCTGTCACCAGTAATAACATGTGTTGGGGGTGCTTCTCCCCATCCAGTGATTCCGTTGTCGCAGGAAACTTTTACAATGATTGCCTCGGCAACTGTCACAGTGCGAAGCGCTGTTTTAAATGGTTTTTTTAACGGTACGGCTGTCCGGAAGGTTTCCACTTTTTCTATGATCATTTTCTGTTGACTCCTTTACTTAATACCGCTCTCAACAACAAGAGTTTTAGTATGAGTATCCATTTTAGCCTGTACGCCAAAAGGCACAGCAATATGCGGAGAGCAATGCCCCATCTTGAAACCTTTCAATGTCGGCCTTCCAGCTAAATGGATATAATGGTCAATCACCTCATCGAGTGTTAAAGACAATTCTCTTTCTGGCACACAATTATTAAAATCACCAACCAAAATACCCGAGGCTTCCTGAAGCTTGCCTGCCATATAAAGCTGATTCAGCATCCGGTCAACCGCCCGGGGCTCTTCATTGATATCTTCTATTAATAGGATTTTTCCTTTTGTATCTATTTCAAATTCAGTCCCCATTGTACTCGAGAGGAGGGACAGATTGCCGCCAGCCAATATCCCTTCTGCGCTGCCGGGAACCATTTCATGGAGCTGTTCAAGCTCAACTTGGTAATTCAATTCATTTGGTTCGAAAAGCTGCTTGAATTGATTCCTGGAGATTTCGTTTGCGTCCACTTTACCGAGATCGGATGCAATCATTGGACCATGGAAGGTGACCAGCCCTGTTTTTTGCCTGATGGCTGTATGCAAAAAGGTAATATCGCTGTAACCCCAAAAAATCTTAGGGTTGTTTCTTATGAGGTCGAAATCCAGCCTGGCAGCAATTCGAGCCGTTCCATAGCCCCCGCCTGCACAAATGATCGCTTTAATATTGTCATCCAGGAACATTGCATGTAAATCTGCCAGTCTTTCTTCATCGTTTCCTGCCAGGTAACCAAATTCCTTATATAAAGATTCTCCAAGCTTATAATCAATGTCTAATTCTTTAAGAAACTCCAACCCTCGGGCAAGATTCTCCTTATTTGGGGGACTTGCCGGGGCAATGACACCTACAGTATCCCCTTTTTTCAGCCGTTCAGGTTTAATGAACATTTAGAATCCACTCCTTGTTACTGCTATGTTATCAATATGTATATTTCTGCAGTGTATGTACTAGTAAAAAAGAGGTAATCCATTATGGACACCTCTTTCTTATAGATTAAAAGTACAGCAGTTTTTATTTCTTGTCTGCCCACTTTAGTTCAAGGTAGCCAACAGGGTGGCGAACTACACCTGTGACTGCTTCGTTCTGAAGGTATACCTGATTATAGAAGTGAACTGTGAAAATTGGAGCTTCTTCAAACAGGATTTTTTCTGCCTCGTACATTAACTCAAAGCGTTTTGATTCATCTGCTTCATTCTTAGCTTTCTTGATCAGTTCATCATACTTAGGATTTCCCCAGCCTGTACGGTTCATGGAGTGGCCTGTCTGGAAATTCTCAAGGAAGTTGATCGGATCTGCATAGTCAGCAAGGAATGAGCTGCGTGATAGCTGATGTTTTAAAGCCTTTTGCTCTTCGGCGAAAACATTCCATTCCATATTGGCAAGCTTTACTTCAACGCCAAGGTTCTCCTTGAACATCTGCTGAAGAGCTTCGGCAATCTTCTTGTGAACATCACTTGTACTATAAGTCAAAGTGATATCTGGAAGCTTCGTGTATCCTTCTTCTTCCATACCTTTTTTCAATAATTCTTTTGCTTGTTCAATATCAGTCTTATTCAGGTCGCCGTTCGCTTCACGGAAATCCTTGCCTGATGGGTCCTGGAATCCAGGAGAAACAAATCCATAGGCAGCCTTTTCCTGGTTTTTCGTTACGAAATCAACAATTTTCTGCTGATCAACTGCAAGGGCGAATGCCTTACGGATATTCACATTCTGGAAAGGTTCCATTGTAACGTTAAATCGGTAGAAATAATCTCCAGCCTGGTCCTCGACCTTGACATCCCCTTCTTTGAACAGCTTGTCAGCAAGTTCTGCAGGAACATCGGATACATCCAGGTCTCCAGCTTTGTACATTTGGTATTCAGTGTTTGTATCATCAACGATTGCCCATTCAACTTTATCAAGCTTTACATTTTTTGCATCCCAATACTTATCGTTCTTTTCCATTACAAACTTGGTGTCGTGCTCCCAGCTTGCAAGATTGAAAGGACCGTTTCCTACAAATGATTCTGCTTCTGCAAACCATTCAGGATTTTCTTTTGCTACCTTCTCGTTAATCGGGAAGAATGCGGGATTCGCAATTACGCTTAAGAAATATGCCTGCGGGCTTGTCAGAGTTACTTCGAACGTCTTATCATCTACGGCTTTAACTTTCACGTTGTCAGCAGATCCATCGCCGCTGTTGAATTCTTCTCCGCCTTCAATGAAATATCCAAGGAATGCAGCAGCTGAACCTGTTGCCGGGTCCAGAAGGCGCTTCCAGGCGAATACGAAATCGCCGGCAGTAACATCGTCGCCATTAGACCATTTTGCATCCTCACGGATATGGAAAGTATAAGTCTTTCCATCTTCTGATACATCCCATTTTTCAGCAGTTGCCGCTTCTGGCTGATGCTCTTCGTTAAGGCGTGTAAGGCCTTCCATCAGGTTGTTCAAAGCGCTCCAGGACGCTGAATCAAATCCGATTGGCGGATCAAAGGAAGTAGGTTCCTGCCCGTTGTTCAGATAAAGGACTTTTCCCCCGCCCTTGTCTTCCCCCTTGTCTTTCCCATCTGTTTCGTTGCCTGCGTTTTCATTTGCAGTACAGGCAGCTAGCGTGAAAACGAGCATGGCAGCCATCAGCAATGATAAAATTTTCTTCATTCCTTTTCCCCCTTTGTCGAATATGTAAAAATTTTATATCAAAAAGGCTGGCGCCTGATTGAACGGATTACCTGCTTGCAATCAAACTCTTCGCTCTCTCATCCTGAAGCCAGCAATCGACTCCGTGACTGCTCGAAAGCTGAGTCTTTGATGGGTAAACCCTGTCACAAACCTCCATGGCATACGGGCATCTTGCTGTAAAAGGACAGCCCACTGGCGGAGAAAATAAATCCGGCGGAGTACCGCCTATCGGGATTAATTCAGCACCTTCCACATCCAGCCTTGGCACCGAATTCAGCAATCCCTTTGTATAAGGATGCTGCGGGTTATAAAAAATTTCCCGTCTTGTGCCAGTTTCAACGATTTTCCCTGCATACATGACGGCAATTCTGTCTGCTACCTGGGCAACAACACCAAGGTCATGAGTGATGAGGATAATCGAGACACCTGTTTTCTGTTGGATATCTCTGAACAATTCAAGAATTTGGGCCTGAATCGTTACATCCAATGCAGTGGTTGGTTCATCTGCAATTAACACTTCCGGTTCGCAAACCAATGCCATGGCAATGACAATCCTTTGCCTCATGCCTCCGCTGAATTGGTGTGGATATTGTTTAAGGCGGATGTGCGGACTTGGGATGCCGACAAGGTCAAGCATTTCAATAGCCGTCTTTTTTGCTTCAGTCTTTGAGACCTTCTTGTGCTGCATGATCCCCTCTGTCAGCTGGTCCCCGACAGTCAGCGTTGGATTCAGTGCTGTCATAGGGTCCTGGAAGATCATTGAAATATCAGATCCTCTGATTTTTCGCATTTCAGCATCCTTCAGCTTTGTTAAATCCTTGCCTTTATAAAGGATCGAACCTCCATCGAACTTCCCGGGCGGCTCTGGTATCAAACGCATGATGCTCTGTGAAGTCACGCTTTTTCCGCAGCCGGATTCCCCTACGATGGCAAGTGTTTCTCCTTTATGTAAGTCAAAAGTGACACCCCGGACAGCTTTTACTTCTCCGCCATATGTCTTGAATGAAACATGAAGGTCTCTTACTTCAAGTACTTTTTCCATGATGTTTACCTCCTTAGCTTCGGATCAAGTGCATCCTGAAGCCCGTCCCCTAAAACGTTGAATGAGAACATTGTCATTGATATAAAGAACGCCGGGAAGAATAAGCGCCACCAGTCCCCGGATAGAATGACAGGCAATGCATCGCTGGCCATCGAACCCCAGCTTGCCATCGGTGCCTGGATGCCTAGTCCCAGGAAGCTGAGAAAAGCTTCGGCGAAAATCGCGGATGGTACTGAAAGTGTCATTTGCACGATTATTGGTCCCATTGTGTTTGGCAGGAGATTTTTCCTGATAATCCGGTCTGTTTTTGTGCCAAAGGTTTTAGATGCTAAAACAAATTCGTAGTTCTTGATTTGCAGCACCTGTCCCCTGACAATCCTGGCCATGCCTATCCAGCCTGTTATTGTCAGGGCAAAAATGATTGTGGCAAGACTTGGCCCCATCACAACACTGATTAAAATAACAACCAGCAAGTACGGCAGACCATAAAGCACTTCGATGACTCGCATCATGTAATGGTCTGTCCTGCCGCCTTTGTATCCCGCAATCCCGCCGTAAACCACACCAATTAAAAAATCAATCAGTGCAGCAGCAATTCCGACAAACAAAGAAATACGCGCTCCGTACCAGGTTCTTGTGAATACATCGCGGCCCAGTTCGTCAGTTCCAAACCAGTGTTCACGAGATGGGGGCTGGTTTTGGTTCATTAAATCCTGATGGTCCATTGTATGCGAAGATATAATCGGCCCGAATATCGCCATGATGGCCAGGCAGCTCAAGAAGAATAGTCCAAGCAAGGCGAGTTTGTTTTTTAACAGCCGCCGCCATGCATCCTGCCAATATGACAGGCTCGGCCTGACAACAGCTTCCGATTCGTCAGCACTGACTTGTTTAGGCACAAACCACTCGTCTGGTACATTTGAAGTTGAGTTTGTTTCTTGATATTTGCGCAATGCCATTATTTCCCCTCCTTCTTATGGAGTTTGATTCTTGGGTCGAGTAGTCCATATGCGAGATCGACGAGGAACAGCATCATGATCAGCACCGTACTGTAAAAAATGGTTGTGCCCATGATAACTGGGTAATCACGCTGATTGATGCTTTCTACGAAATATTTCCCCATGCCAGGAATAGCGAAGATTTTTTCAATGACAAACGTTCCTGTCAGGATGCTTGCTGCAAGGGAACCCAGAATTGTGACAACGGGAAGCAAGGCGTTTTTTAAAGCGTGCTTGAAAACGATCTTTACTGGAGATAATCCTTTTGCTTTTGCTGTTCTAATGTAATCCTGGGTTAAAACTTCAAGCATGCTTGCCCTTGTTAAGCGGGCAATGATTGCCATTGGGCCTGTAGCCAATGCAAGCGTTGGGAGAATCATATGCTTTGGGCTTGCCCAGGTGGCAACAGGAAGTATTCCCAGGTTCACGGCAAGCTGCTGGATCAGCAAAGTGGCCATTACAAAGTTTGGGACAGATATTCCGATTACAGCAATTGACATCGCTATATAATCAATGAATCCGTTATGTCTTAGTGCCGCAATGATTCCCAATAAGATTCCGGAAAAAATGGCTACAATCAAAGTGACCATACCAAGCTCGAATGATACCGGGAAGCCTCTTCCCAGCATTTCATTTACCGTCTGTGAAGATTTCTTTATGGAGGGGCCAAAGTCAAATGCCGCAACAGATTTTAAGTATAAAAAATACTGCACATACAGGGGCTCATCCAGGTGGTAATACGATTCAAGGTTTTTTTGCACAGCTTCACTGGTAGCTCTCTCCTCGTTAAAAGGAGAACCAGGGATAGAGTGCATCAGGAAAAACGTCAGAGTGATGATAACCAGAAGCGTAATGGCCATCGACCCAAGCCGTTTCATAATATACCGGATCATTTACTCACTTCCTTATCAATCGGTATGCTGCCAAGGTTTATTATGTATTTAGCAGAAAGATGTTCTCATTGCCAGCTCGGTCATGACAAGCATAGCCTGATATGCTTCAAGGATGTCCTTGGCCTGGTAGCGGACGATTGTGGTTCCCTCTTCTATTTCGGTACCTGGCATTAAATTAGCCCATTCTGCCTGTCCGTAGTTCGCAAACTCGATGCGAAGAACTGGATGATCAGGAGGAGTAAGCGGTTTCACTTTTTCGGCATTTTTTAAGGCGAGCGCGGTTTTTTCAGCAAGGAGTTCTCCAGCTTTGACAGGGGTCAACGATTTAGCTGCAGACCGGGAGATTGATTCCTTGACGATGGCCGTGGTTACATTCGGGATCAATGCCTCTGCTTCCCTTGCTGCTCCGTCATCTCCTGCTACCATGATGACTGGTACTCCGTAGTAGCCGGCAACATAAGCATTGAAACCCAATTCCCCTATTTGTACACCATTGATATACATGTGCCTTACTCCGAAAATCATGGAATGGGACATTACGCCCTTCATTGAGGCACGTGCATGATATCCGACGAAGGCGGCACCTGCAAAACTTCCGTCAAGTCCCTGGACCATTGAGAAAGGTTTTACATCCCCTGTAATCAGCTGTGTGTCAGGGTGTAAGTCTTCGATTAGAAGATTGTTCATCTTGGAATGGCTGTCATTAACAACCACTTCCTCACATCCGTTTTTAAAAGCAGAGCTAATGACATGGTTTGCTTCCTGTGTCATGATTTTACGGCTGCGTTCATAATTGTGTTTGGAAGAATCAACGTGGGTATGGTCTACCAAGCCCGTGATTCCTTCCATATCTACTGATATGTATAATTTCATATTTCTGCCCAACTTTCTGTTAGATAATTATCTTAAAATTATAAATAATAAATCTACCATCCGCAACCTTTTCTACCATTTATTTGATGCCATGCACAGAAATAGTAGAATTGTCCCCCACAGTAGGTTCTATAAAAATATTATTCATTTAATAATGTTTTTGAGTTTTGATAAACCAAAGTTTTTACTTACTTGTTTCGAATTTCGTGTCTCTAAATGTCTGAGGGCTCCTGCAACGCGGTTAAGAACAGTTTTTCAGGATAACGGTAATAGTGCAAAACGCGTCTCAATTTGGACAAAAAAAGAGCGCAAAAAATGCGCCCTTTACTTGTTCAGGTTATGGACATCCAAAAGACCGATGAAATGGTTCAGAACTTTTGCCGTCAGTCCCCATATAACCTTCCCGTTATAATTGTAAAAATGTTCATCAAGAGTGCGTGTCTGCCAGTTATAATTTTCCCCTCCGATAATCAAATCGAACGGGAATCCGTCCTCCGGCTCGACCTGGTAATTGATCTTATACCGTTCTGGCTGGTTCTTTTTGAAAAAAGAGAGAGGGACTGTAAATATATCCCCTACTTCAGCAGCATTAGGGGAAATCTGTTCTGAATCGGCGATAGTTCCTGCGAATGGATATATGATAGTTCCAAAGGCTGAAACCATGTAATCGAGAGGAAAAACATCCTTTATGTCATTCACCTTTAAACCAAGTTCTTCTGCGGTTTCTCTTACTGCAGCAGTTTGAGGATCTTCCTCCGGTTCGATTTTTCCTCCTGGGAAACAGATTTCCCCAGGCTGCCGCCTTAAAGTCAAGGATCGTACTTCAAAGAGAATATGAACCTCATTATTTACCTCAACAAGCGGCAGCAAGACAGCGAATTTCATGAAATGATCATGACCTAGAATAGAGGCAGTTCGCCCTAATAAAATGTCAGATATTTGTTTGATTTGCATTATTGGACTCCCACTCCCCGTACCTGTTTGTATTTAATATTCTATTATGAATCAGAGTTGAAAAGAAAGAAAATGGCATTTTATTTTCTGCCAAGGAAATGTACACGGGATTTCCCCTATTACCCATGCTGCTGAGCTAAAGGCAATACAAATGAAAAGACAGCGGCGGTCTGCCACTGCCCATTATGCTTAGTATCTCGACCCTTTGGCTCTTCCCTTGATTACATTATAAGCTATTAAAATCAAACCGATTATGAGAAGGATATGGATAACCCCACCGGCAATTTTGAAAACCAATCCTAACACCCATAGAACCAGCAAAATACTTGCAATTGTCCATAGCATGTCAATCATCTCCTTTCAATATTTTCGATATTTATAGCTTATTATCAGCTTACCCTTCTGATTGCCTGAATAAACAAGCTTGCTTGCTGTCAGATGGTTGATTGCCCGCCCACAAATATGTAACACTGAAACTAGAAAAAGGACTGTTATTATGGATAAGGAGTTAATTATGTCAAATTATAAAATATTATTTCTTGATATTGATGGTACGATTCTTAGGCCGGATGATACGATCGAGTATTCAACCCGGCTGGCAATTTCGGAGATGAAAAAGCAGGATATCGAAGTAGTCCTTGCTACCGGCAGGCCCATCCATGAAATTTCGGATATAGCAGAAGAACTTGCTATCACTTCGTTTATCGGTTATAACGGTGCTTTAGGAATTTATGAGGGAGAAACGATTTTTGCAGAACAAATGGAGGCAGCTGCTGTACGAAGTATAATCGAAACAGCAAAGGAACATGGCCATGAAGCTGTACTTTATTCAGCTGATAGAAACTATTTGACTAGCATGGATTCTGAAAACGCGCGGAATTTTGTCAAACACTTCCATTTAAAGAAGAATGAGCTTTATAGTGAAAAGGTAATTAACGATATACTGGGAATGACGATAATTACTTCAGGAGAATCGGGGCATGAATTATATAAATTCAATCATGATATCCATCTGTCCCAGGTAAATGTTGAAGGTATGGAACACTGTTATGACGTCATCCGTGATAGAGTCAATAAAGGTGCAGGAATAAGGTTCCTCCTTGACCGCCTTGGGATTCCAATAGAAAGTTCTATCGCTTTTGGTGATGGGATGAATGATAAAGAAATGCTCTCTTCTGTAGGAGAGGGTTTTGCAATGGGAAATGCCCATCCGGATTTATTAAATTATGCGAAACATAAAACAACAGAAGTATCTGACTCAGGAATCTATAACGGTTTAAAATCTCTTGGTCTAATCAAATGAATGGGAATCCCGATAGCCGGGATTCCCTTTTGTTTATAGCTCTGTTAAACTAGGCTGTTGATTTTCGTTCCAGGCGCTTCGCTTTCCTCGGGGCGTGCGCTGAGCCTCCTCGTCGATTTGCTCCTGCGGGGTCTCACCTGCCCGCTTCATCCCGAAGGAGTCTTCGCGCCTGGAACGAAGAGAAACAGGTTTAAAAATCAACACTCGGCATTAACAGAGCCTTGTTTATAAAACCAAGTTAGGAAGTGATTTTCCACTTAGAATAATGTCCAGCTCCAGCGCCTAGCCCTCGAGTCGCAGAGCTGTTCTTATTATCTTGCAGCCCTTTTGCGTTCATTCGCCTTAGAAATTTGATTTTCCGGCTGTACCGCAGTTTTTTTTAGATATCCTTTATAGCTGATCCAATACATCAAAGCTACAAATACTCCCCCGCCCACAGCATTTCCAAGATATACCGGTACAAAGTTCGTGAAATAATCCGCCCAGCTGTAATGGCCTGCAAAAATTGCTGCCGGGATTACGAACATATTGGCTACAACGTGCTGGAATCCAATCGCGACGAACCCCATGATCGGAAACCATATGGCAAGAATCTTCCCTGTCATATCACTTGCTCCGTAAGAAAGCCAAACTGCCAGGCCAACCAGCCAATTACAGCCAATTCCAGAAAAAAAGGCTGCCCAGAACCCATCATTCAGTTTAGCGCCAGCCACAGCTACTGTTTTTTCAAGGTAAGGTCCTGTCTCTGTAAGTCCGACGACATGTCCAAAAATATATGCTACGAATAATGCTCCCACAAAATTGCTTATCGTAATCCAAAACCAATTATTAAGCAGTTTCTTTACTGTTACTTTCTTGGCAAGGCTGGCGATTGAAATTGCTGTCATATTCCCTGTAAGCAATTCTCCTCCTGCCAGCAGGATCAGTATTAAGCCCAAGGGAAAAACGGCTGCACCAAGAAAGGTTCCAAACGTTCCCCATTCATGCGGGAGATTGGCAATGACCCTGATATCAAGCAAGTATCCTAGTGCAATGAAAGCTCCTCCTAAAAATCCAAGCACCAGCATATTTTTTACTGGCAATGATGCTTTTGTGGTACCCGCTTCAATGGCGTACTGGGCAATTTCCTGTGGTTTTCGAAAAGCCACTTCAATTCCTCCTGTCTTGTTGTTTATATAGCTTGTCGATATAGTACCCCTTAATCGCATAATTCCCCTTTGTCCAATTTAAAAACTAATTATGTATAAGTGAACGAATAGTTTTGACATTTTTTTCTATCATATATATCATATTGATATATCAACTTGATATATATTAAGTAAAGGAGGAATTGGAGTTGTCGATTGAACATTCCATTCTGGCTGTCCTCAGCTTCCGCCCAAGCTCAGGGTATGACATCAAAAATGAATTCGAACATAAGGCTGCCGGACTTTATTGGGGTTTAAGCTATGGAAGCCTTTATCCAAAATTAAATAAACTTGAAAAAGATGGTTTTATTGAAACAGTTGAAACTGATAGTGAAGGACGCAGGAGGAAACTTTATGAATTGACCGGAAAAGGCTGGCTGGAGCTTGAGAATTGGCTTGCCCAAACGCCCGCACCACCTTCCATTAGGGATGAATTATTCATGAAAATGGCTGCCTGGCATAAAGAAATGGATCTTTCTACTTTATCAGGACATTTAAAAATACGAATGACCGAATCAAAAGAACTCTTAAGCTATATAAATAAGTGGAAGGAAAACAAAACATCCTTTATCAATAGCGTTGGTATGCTTGCAATCAGGTACGCTGAACTGAAACTTGAAGCTGAGCTTCTTTGGCTTGATGAGGCTATATCTGCAATTGAACAAGATACTCTGCCCATTGGCCAGGATCCAGCGGGACTGGAGGAAAAACAGCTTGAAAGAAGAAATAAAGCGCTGAAATCAGTGTAGGAGGAAGATTAGGATGTCGGGAATGTTTAAACCCTTGAACAACAAGGCATACCGCTCGCTGTTTGGGGCACAGGTATTTTCAGATCTTGGAAATTGGCTTGATTTTGTCGCGATCCAGGTCATTGTGGCATATCATTGGGGGCTTGGAGAAGCAGCAATTGCTTCTGTAATCATAATGCTTGGACTTCCATGGGTCATCATTGGCCCGCTAGCGAGTGTTTTTATCGACAGGCTGCCCAAGAAATCTTTGATGATAGCCTGCCTTTTGCTTCGGATCCTGTTTGTCGCAGGTTTGTATTTTTCCCCGAACCTCTATGTCCTGCTGGTGTTTATCTTCCTGAAAGCAACTGTTGCTGCTTTGTATGACCCGGCAAGACAAAGTGCAATAAGATTTACAGTGAAAGAGGAAGATTTACCGGAAGCTGTTACTCTGAGCCAGCTTTCTGTCAATACGATGAAAATTGTCGGTCCCGCACTGGGTGGTGGCTTGATAGCTGTATTCGGAGTCAAAAGCCCGTTTATTTTTGAGGCAGCAGGCTTTATGATCGCAATATTATTTTTAATGTCATTCCCTAAAATGGAGACTTCCATGAAAGTAGAGGATGTAACTGCTGTAAAAAAAGTGTCTTATATGAAGGAGTTTTCTGAAGGGATTCGCCATATTTTTTCAGCAAGTATATTAAAAGCCGCCATTATCCTTTCTTCTATTGCCTTCTTTATCATCTTCCTGTATGATGGCCTGTTTGTTTTTATCGCCCAGCAATTAGGTTTTAGCCAGGGAGAATTCGGCTGGCTGATCAGCTCGGTTGGCTTTGGCAGTGTAGTAGGCGCTCTTATGCTGGGGAAATGGACGCAATGGAAATTGAAGCCGATTCATTTGATGGCTATTGCATCTTTGCTCAGCGGGATTCTCATTCTTACAATTGGTCTCGGAGCTAAAGGAATCTTTGAATTGCCCAAGCTGGGATGGATGGCAGGAGCATTCCTCCTAGGGATTCTAGCCTCAGCGGAAGGAGTTCCATATGGATATGTGCTTCAGTCTGAGACTCCAAAGGAAATCATGGGCAGAGTATCAGCGGCTGCAATGTCTCTGCAGACATTTTCCATGTTGGTTGCCCCGGCAGCGGGAGCATTCCTTGCCAGGCTGGCTGGTGTTTCGGTTGTACTGATCGGAGCTGGGATTGCAACCTTCATTCTTGGTTCACTTGCATTAACTTTACGTTTAAAGGAAGGAACACCGCAAACTGCAGTGAAAAACGTAAGCGGATAACCGAAAAATGCAGTGCACTTTACCACATTAAAGCGCCGGGGGTCTGACCCCCGGCGCTTTAATGTGGTAAAGTGGTTTTATGCTTTTATATGTGAAAATGGTTATTAATCTTTGTTTAAGAGTTCTTCCCCGGCTATTCCCGGATTGGTCATTTCGTATGGGTTCAGAATCAGATCAAGTTCTTCTTCTGTCAATACATCATATGCAAGGCAAAGTTCGCGGACGGATTTGCCGGTGAGGATGGCTTCCCTTGCAATCCTGGATACTGCTTCGTACCCAAGATGCGGGTTGACGGCTGTAATGATGCCAACGCTTCTTTCTACATCCTTCTGTAATTTCTCAGTATTGGCCTCGATGCCCACAAGGCAGTGGTCAGTAAATACTTTGAAACCATTGTTCATTATGCTGATTGATTGAATCAGATTGAAGACTAGTACAGGCTCCATTACATTTAGCTCGAGCTGACCGGCTTCAGATGCAAGGCAGATGGTGTGGTCATTGCCGATTACCTGGAATGCGACCTGGTTAATGACCTCCGGCATAACAGGGTTCACCTTTCCTGGCATGATCGATGAACCTGGCTGCCGTGAAGGCAGGAAGATCTCATTGAAGCCTACTCGGGGCCCGGAAGCCATAAGTCGCAAGTCATTAGCGATTTTTGACATATTCATCATGCAGACCTTTAATGCTGCAGAAACTGTAGTATAGGCATCAGTATTCTGCGTTGCATCGACAAGGTGGTCCGCATTTGTCAATGGATAGCCGCTGATTTCAGCCAAATGGCGGACTACATTTTTTATATATTTCGGGTTGGCATTCAACCCAGTACCAACAGCTGTTGCCCCCATATTAACTTCATACAGATGTCCTCGTGTATGTCCAATCCTTTCGATGTCCCTCTGGATGACTCGTGTATATGCCTCAAACTCCTGGCCTAGTCGGATTGGAACAGCATCCTGCAGATGTGTGCGCCCCATCTTGATGACTGAATCAAATTCGCGGGCCTTCTGGGAAAATACTTCTCGCATGATTTGCATAGTATCAAGCAATTTATCAAGAAGCGCCAGAACAGAAATATGAATGGCGGTTGGGAACGCATCATTCGTCGATTGAGCCATGTTCACGTGAGAGTTAGGACTTAAAGTAAAATAATCGCCCTTCTTTTCACCAAGCAGTTCTAATGCCCGGTTTGCAATTACTTCATTCGTGTTCATATTGATCGATGTGCCTGCCCCACCCTGGATAGGATCGACGATAAATTGATCATGCCACTTGCCTTCAATGATTTCGTCAGCTGCTTTGACAATAACTTCACCAAGACCTCCATACAATCTTCCTGTTTCCATATTAGCCAGTGCTGCAGCTTTCTTGACAATGGCCATCGCTTTAATCAATTCACTATGTATTCTGTATCCCGTGATAGGGAAATTTTCGACAGCCCTTAATGTTTGGATTCCGTAGTAAGCATCTGCCAAAACTTCCTTGGTTCCTAAAAAATCTTTTTCAATGCGTACTTTCACTTCTGACATTTTATTTACCTCCATTTGGAATAACCATTTCACAATGTATATAGTTTAGAAGTTGTATTTGCATACAGGTTTCGACACCTTTGCAAAAAATGTTAAACCTTCCCCCTCATCCCACAGACATTCCTTTTATATTGTAAATCAAATGGCCCAAATCATCACGATAAATCAATAATATCTTCAGGATAAAAAATCCTAGCGGCAAAAAATAGGAACAATCCTCATCGTTTAACTCGAAGTGTGTTTAAATTCAGCCGGTTATGAAGAATTAACACTACTTTTGATAGCTTTTGTCACCATGCAGGAAAACAGGAATAGCTTTGCTGAATTTTATCATTACACAAATTTATAAAACTTTTTTACAGAAAGGAATGTGCATGATGACTGACACTCAATTCATGAAGGCATACACGATTAAAGAGGTGTCCAAAAAAATTAATGTTCCTTCCGGGACCATCAGGCAATGGGAAAAAGATCTCTCCGGGCTGCTCATCATACCGCGGACAAAACAAGGCGCGAGATTTTATACGGATATGGAAATTGAATTATTGCTGAAAGTTAAGCAAATGCGCGATAAAAACCTAAGCAAGGAAATGATACGTGATTTGCTGCAAATGCATATGCAATCAAGTCCGGGGACTGAGATGGATGACTTTTCTGATCCTATGACACTTCAGCTTGACAGCAATTTTCCCGCTGTACCGAACCAGAATATTGAGGGGAATCAATACGATACCTTCATGGCAGCAATGGAGGAATATAAGCTAACTTTAATATCCGAAGTCAAGGCAGAAATCCGGAATGGGATCCGTAAAGAGGTTCTGGAAGAAGTGAAAAAAGAGATATCAAAAGGTACATTTACCACTGTCAAGACACTGTCGGATTCAATCTATAAATCAGGAGAAAAAACGAACGAACAGATCAATGAGCTTTCAAGTGCCATTAGCCATTCTTCAGAAGCAAGTACGAAAAAGCTTGGGAGCATTTCTCAAGAGCTTTCGAACGTTTCAAAGGGTACTTCCGAACTTAACATCAATCTTGCCAAAGTATCTCATAGTACCACAAAGATGATTGGCGAGCTTTCACAAAAGGTAGCCATGTCTTCTGAGGGAACTGAAGAGAAATTGGTGCATCTTTCTGACAGCATCCAAAAGACAACTAAAGGGACGACCGATAAACTCTCAAAGCTGGCAGATAACGTTGCGAAGATTTCGAAGGGTACTTCCGAAAAGATAAATGTTCTTTCTGGCAGCATTGCGAATGTTTCAAAAGGTACTTCCGAAAAGATTGCATCCCTGGCAAGCAATTTGACCAAAACAACAAAGGGCACAGAGGAGAAAATAGTCAGCCTGGCAAAATCAGTGGAGAAGCTTTCTTCTGGTACCAATAAGGAAATCAATGTTTTGGCTGAAGTTCTGAATGAAACAACTGAAACGGTATCAGAAGAATTTAAAATCCTTGCTGACTATGTCTCAAACAGCAGAGAAGCTACCAATCAAGAGCTGTCAAATTTGAATCAAGTCATTACCCAGGAACGCGACTTCTTAGTGAGGACCCTTAAGAGTGAACGTGAGGAGTTCAGGAGCGAGATCAGGCAGCGTGATGAAATGTTCAAGGACATGGTAGAAAGCTTCCGTGAGGCCGCCGCTTCGAAACAGGATAAACGAAATTGGTGGAAGGTTTGGAAATGATAAAGATTATCCATCAGTCACAGACATATTAAGATAAAAGTAGCTAATAATATTGACACCCAGATAAAGTTCTCGGACTCTTAAGGTCTCCCTTACATTACTTCTTGAGTTTTTACTAAGAGAGGAGAATGCAGAGATGCTGCGTATTTATCCCAAAATGTCATTTATACTGGCTGCTGCTATTCACTTTCTTGTGTTTTCAGCAGAACCAGCTGATGCATCAAGCTACCATCAATTTGGCCCTTTCAAACCAATCAATATATCGCACCGCGGCGCTTCGGGACATGCTCCTGAACACACATTCCCTGCATATGAGCTAGCTGAAATGATGGCCGCCGATTATATTGAGCTTGATCTCCAAATGACAAAAGATGGCGAGTTACTGGCGATGCATGATGAATCTCTCGGCCGGACCACAACGGGAGAAGGACTGGTGAGGGATTTCACTCTGAAACAAATTAAAAAATATGATGCAGGGTCATGGTTTAACGAAGCATATCCAGAGAAGGCAAAGCCTGAATACCTAGGCCAGCAGGTGCCTGCCCTCCGGGAAATTTTTGAACGATATGGTCGATATTCGAGATTTTATATTGAGACAAAATCACCTGAAATTTATCCGGGTATGGAAGAAAAACTATTGGAACTGCTGATTGAGTATAATCTAATTGGCGATAATGTGCCCCCGGGAAAGGTACTGATCCAATCCTTCAGTCCGGAGAGCCTTAAAAAAATACATGAGATTGATGATTCGATTCCTCTTATCCAGCTGCTTTCCTACTATGCTCCAGCAGTGATTACTGACAAGGAAATAGCCAAGATAAAAAGCTATGCAGTTGGCATAGGTATGCACTTTACCGCCATCAGTCCTGGATATGTCAAAAAGGTCAAAGACTCAGGCCTCTTGATTTATCCATATACAGTCAATGAGAGTGCGGACATGGAAATGCTAATGGATTGGGGAGTTTCGGGAATGTTCACCAACTATCCTGACAGGCTGAATAAAGTCATAGACATGAGACGAGCAAAATAAAAGCTGCCGGCTGGCAGCTTTTATTTTATGGCTATTTCTTTTCGTATAAACGGGAGATTGGTTTATAGCTGTCAGTATTAGTTAATTCCTCTTTAACGATTTCTTTTTCACGCCTATAAATTTTATAAGCTTTAGCTGCTGGATGGGACTTCAATATCCTGTAGCGGCTGCCGTTAAATTCAATGGCACAATTATCATCCGCTGCAATGCCAATATCCTCAGATTCAGCAACCATTATTTCGAAGTCATGCTCCCGCCCTTCTTCAGTGTAGTGCGGGCAATGTATACCTTCTGCCAGGCCCAATCCTTCAATTTTAAAATAATCCTGCTGTACTCCAGTCCTGTATGTGTATGAGTCACTGTGGCCGTACCTGAACCAGCAAATCGAGCCGGCACTTAAACCTGACAGGACAATTCCTTTTTGATAAGCTTCCTTTAGATATTCATCAACTTTTTTTGCCTTCCAGATTTCCAGCATCTTTGCAGTATCTCCTCCACCCACATAAACGAGATCAGATTCGAGTATTTTAGTTCTGATCTGCTCATCTGTTAAGGAACCATCTATCAAGGTTAAGGCATCAGTCTTACATCCTAATCCGCCATAAATTTCGCGGAATGTATCAATATAACCTTGTGGATCACCGCTTGCGGTCGGGATAAACAGCGCAGCAGGCTGGCTTTTTCCGGTCAGCTTGACTATTTCCCTGTCAATTCCAAGAGTTTCGAGTTCTGCAATTTCTCCGCCTCTGATTGCAACTATTATCCCCATATTTTCTCCCTCTTTCTATAATCCTTCTATTTCTAAATGCTTTTTCAGCAATGTTTGCAGTCTTTGCTGCTCCTCTTCCGGAACAACAATGAATGATAATTTCTTTCCGAATTCTTCGTCATAAATTCTTTGCTCTTCCCCGTTTATTTGGTTTTGATGGATTTGTTTTCTTGCCTCTTTATAATTTTTCTGGATATCCGCCATTTCACTAAAAGTAAGGTTAGTCTTAATGTTTTCTCCTAACACTTGAAGAATAGATTCATATTTTGCAAGTGAAGAGAAGCTGGCGCCTTTATCGATAATCGCCTTGATTACCTCGCGCTGGCGGATTTGCCTTCCGTAATCCCCTCTTTTATCTTCGTATCGCATACGGATGAACTTAAGGGCTTCCTCGCCATCCAGTGTGATCTCTCCCATCGGAAACTGGCTGCCGGCATAGGCGAATTCCAAATCATTGAATAAGGTTATGCCGCCAAGTGCATCCACAATGCCTTTAAAGCTCTCCATATTCACCTTAATAAAATAATCGATTGGGATATCCAGGAACTCTTCAACTGTGGCTACCGCCATCTCGGGCCCGCCATAAGCAAAGGCGTGGTTAATTTTCGTCACTTTATCCATTCCGGCTATTTTTGTACGAGTATCCCGCGGGATACTTACCATTTCAACTGAATTCTTATTGGGATTGACTGTCAGCACAATCATGGTATCGGATCTTCCGCCATCGTCCGCCCGTTCATCAACACCGAGGAGAAGCACAGAGAATGGCTCTTTGTTATCAAAAGAAAGTTCTTCTGCTCTTTTTTCAGATTTCTCGCGATCTAATGGCTGATGCATCGTTTCTACAGTTTCGGTTACTGATTTATAGACAGAGTATGTATATAATCCGGCTGCTGCGGCAATCAGGACTGCCAGTGCACCAAATATTTTAAACCTGCGCTTTCGCTTATTCTTTTTTGTCCGTTCCATATGCCGTCATCTCCATTTAGAGTCTCCTTGTAGTTCCACAGTGACGCGTGGCCATTTAGACTGCCAGCTCTTTGATGCAAGTCTGCTGTCATATATCCTCATCAGTCTATTAGATTCCAGGAAAAAAGGTGTTGGCCGTATTTTCATTCCCACTGCATCTTGTATCCCATGTGGCGCGATCAACCGAAGGCTGCCGTCTTCCTCCATAGTCACGCCAATGGCGGTGGCCGTTTCTGGAAATTTTGAAAGAGCATCCTCCGTCGATAAATACGGTGGGATACAGTTTATTTCATGCATGCGTGCCTGGTTCTTTACTGACCAGGGCAACCCTGGATGAATGCAGCCTAAATGATCTTCCAATGCTTTTTCCATGCTTTCATCAGCTGATTCTTTATTAAAATAGACGACATCAATATCAGAAAGCTCCGACCTTCGTTCATACTCGTGGATAGTATCCCAGATCTTCGACCGGACAAAGCCGGCACATACACACCAGTCATGCAGCCCTAGCGATCTGGCGCTGACAAGGATATCCATCATCCATTTGTCCTCGGCAATCAGGCGCAGGACATCGTTTTCTGAGTTCAATATCATGAAATTTTCTCCTTGTCTTCAAGGAAAGCCTTGGTCATTTCCTTGAATAGTTCCTTTTCTTCTAAAAAAGGATAATGATTGCTATTTTCAAAAATATGGAGTTTGCTATCAGGAATCAGCCTGTTCATTTCAAATGAAAAACTAACCGGGCATTGCACATCGTGCCTGCCGCACATGATAAGAGTCTTTGCCTTAATCCTAGGGAGCTGCCTGGTAATATCAAAAATTAATACTTCCCTTGCGAAAAAGTTCATCCGTTTAGCAGACATTTTTTTATTTATGTTCTGATTGAAATATTGATCATACATTTCTGGTCTATGCAGAGACAGCATCGTCCTTTTTCTTGAGATTTCTGTTCTCTTAGTAATAGATATTGCTGGTTCTTTCAGCTGTTCAATCAAAGATTGCATTAGTTCGAAATCACGATGACCTTTATTATAGATACAATCCGAAGACGAGGAATATTCCCTTGCCGCTGAACCAACAACAATCAGTTTTTCAATGTATTCAGGATATCTTATTCCATATAAAATGCCGATCATGCCGCCCGTCGAATGACCCGCAAAAATCCATGACTTATAGCCGAGTGCCTCTCGTATGCTTTCGAGGTCAAAGACCGCCTCTATCAAACTTAGCTGATAGCCTTCCACAGCCTTTGCTGACTTCCCTGCTTCCCTCAAATTTATTAGAATGACTTTATTTCGCTGTGTAAATGCCTCCGCAAAGTAGTCACCTGATTGGTTGAACTCTGAATAATGATGAGTGACACAAAGTGGCTTCCCGCTCCCTTTTGTGAAAATCTCAAAATCCCCTCGGGAGGTTTTAATGATGTGTTGTTTCCATTTTGCCATTGCAGCACCAGCTTCTAATTAAATTTAATGTGAGGCTTTGTTTCTTTGTAGTATTGGAGTCGTTCTTCAAGTGTTCCAGTGTGAAATTCGAATTTATGTCCGTCAGGATCGGTAAAATAAATTGATTTTTTATCCCGTGAATCTCTTTCCCGACCAGAAAGGAGATTCACATTCAAGTCCTTCAGCTTTACCAGCATTTGCTCATACTCACTTTCTTCAATTGTAAAAGCAATGTGGGTATATGAGTGATGGATGTCATTTCTTGGGATGCCTTTTTCCTCATTAAGGGCAATCCACAATCCATTGAGATCAAAATATGCAGTAGTCTTCCCGCTTAACAGAAGTTTTGCACCAAATATATTCTCGTAAAATTGGATGGACTCCGATAGATTTGAAACTGAAAATAATAGATGATTTAAATTTTTTACTTTCATTTCGAAATACTCCTAGTAAAGGCGATTTTTATAGCCATCCTGAAGCCTTGCTTCAATAGCTTCAGGTGGTAAAGAAAGTTTTGAGTGCGATGCTAAAATCTCCGCACCTTTAGGAAGAGTGTGTTTATCATGCCATTCCTCGGGCTTCCACAGTGCGGAACGCAGCAATGCCTTGCCGCATTGTATAAAGCATTCCTCAACCGTCACTTCAATGCCGAGTAGCGGTTCCTTCCCTCCAGCAGCCATCCTTTCCAGCAGTACTGGATCACGTGTCAATGCAGCCTTCCCGTTGACCCGAAGTGTCTCAGCCATTCCTGGTATTAAGAAAAGCAATCCTACATTTGGGTTAGATAATATATTACTTAATGAATCCATACGCTTGTTTCCCGGCCGTTCTGGAATGACAATTCGCTTTTCATCCAGTACGAGTACAAAACCTGGGGCATCCCCTCTGGGAGAAGCATCAGTATTGCCGGAAGCGTTGGCGGTCGATAAAATCAAAAAAGGAGAAAGTGCCAGGTAATGGCGGCAATGCTCATCTATGTATGTGATCACTTTCTTTTTGGCAAGCTCACTTGGTTCACCGAATAATTCTCTTAATTCTTTAAAACTAGTAATTTTATGATTCACATGGATCAACTCCTAAAATAGCAATAAAATGTTTTTAAGATTTAGCCTCTGTTAAACAAGGCTGTTGATTTTCGTTCCAGGCGCTTCGCTTTCCGCTGAAGAATTATGAAAAAGCCCAACTGCCGGCTTTTTCAAGAACAAATTCTTCTTGGGGCTGGCGCTGAGCCTCCTCGTCTCTTTGCTCCTGCGGGGTAAAATGAACCTTCTTTCGGTTCATTTCTACCTAGGTCTCATCTGTCCAGCTTCGCCCGCAGGACTTTGATTGGCTTCTTCGAAGTTGCCCACGCACGATGGAAATGCGGTAGCAGTTTCGGAGGAATCTGCGCGCCTTCCACTACAATCAACAGGTGTTAAAAAACAACATGATGCTCTAACAGAGCCAAGATTTAAAAAAGGCCCTTACTTCTGCATGCAAATATTTTTCCTCAGGAAATGATATGATAATATTACCACAATATGGATAAGAGATTTGGCTTTTCTATATTCAATTTCAACCGGAAGGTGCAGATTAGGAAAATGTTGAATTTGCCATTTATATACGCATTATTAACTGCATTTAGCGGAGGCCTGTTATTTTCACTATTTTCAGTACCAATCCACTGGCTTCTTGGGCCAATGGCAGCTTTATTGATTGCATCTAGATTTAATAACCAATTTTTCTGGCCGCCCTACTTCCGGGATGCTGCCTTGATTATTGTGGGATATTCCATCGGACTGTCCTTTACAAGAGAAGCAATTATAAATATAGTCAGGAACTTGCCGATGATGATGATTCTAACGATTTTGCTGATCGCTTTTGCCGCCATTATTGCTTTTGCTGTTTCAAAAATTTCAGGTGCTGATTACCCAACAGTCCTGACAGGAAGTATTCCTGGCGGCTTGTCACAGATGATCATTTTCGCTGAGGAAATGAAGACAATCGACATAACTACAGTGACTTTTATGCAGGTATCGAGATTAATCATGATTGTATTTTTTGTCCCGTTTATCATCTTTGGTCCGGTACTGGATATTGAACATGGTGAAGTTGGTCTTTTGCCAGACAAGGCAGGAGATTTTTCTGTACCAGCAGTGCTGTTGTTTGCCTCTATTGCCGTTATCATGGCGTTTGTGGGAAAAAGATTTCGCTTTCCAACGCCGTTTCTCTTAGGACCAATCGTTGGGACAGCTTTCCTGGTAAATATGGGCATAACTGGTCCAATCCTGCCTCCCGCAATTCTCGATTTATCCCAATTTATGATTGGCGGTTACATAGGTCTTTTGCTGAAGCCTGAAAAATTAAAGCGTAAAGCAATTACGATTACATTAGCTTTAATAAGTGGCCTTCTCCTTGTATTTTCTTCCTTTGCAGTAAGCATCAATATTAAAGACGTAATATCGGTGTCAACCGTTACAAGTTTCCTTAGCCTGGCACCTGGAGGAATGGATCAAATGGGGATCATAGCACATGAAGTAAACGCGGATTTATCAATGGTGACTGGATTTCAGTTATTTCGCCTTTTCTTTATTTATTTTGTCATTCCTCCTATGCTAAAAAGGTATTTTATGAGGGATTTTGGGCAAAAGAAGGAATCAGACTAAATTTAGAGGGTATATTAATTAACATATTTTACTCAAAGATATGGAGGTATAAGGATGAACCCATCAATCAGCAATCTTATTAATAAAGCGAAGCTTACCTTGAACCAGGCTTACGGTCATGCAAAAGAAACTCTTTATTCCATGACAGGCACATCTTCTGCCTCTGTTCAGCAAATTGCCGATTTTATCATCAGCCATCCAGATACAAAGATAGAAAAGAAACAGTACATTGGTGTTCCTTTATCTTTTTATGAGCTGAAGCAGGGTGATATGGAGTATTATATGGAGATGAATAATCAAAAAGTCCTGCAGCTTGACGTACGCACCCATAATCATTCAGTTGTTTCATATCGATCTTACCGTGATCAGCTTTCCTTAGATAGGCCTATTAAATTTCCTGATCTTCCAGGTGCCCAGTCCTGAAGAATCAAACCTTTTCAAAAGAGCTTCTGCTGAATGCAGAAGCTCTTTTCTCTGGAGGATGTAATATTCTAATCTACTTAAGAAGATTGTCCGTTGCTCCCCTTACGCCAGGAGATGCTATGACCCTGTTTGTAAGCCACCGCGCTTTGCTAAGTAGACAGCAAATCCCGGTCATCGGCCATAGGCGGTTCTTCCAACCAGGAGTTCTTAATCATAATATTTGCTCCATCTTCTGCATACAGGGCGATTTCAGGAATGAGCGAGGCATATTTCACTCCCACGTCCTTCCGCGGGCTGGCTGACATCGCCGCCCCATAATTTCCGATACCTGCCGCTATCATTGCTGAAACATGGAACATGATAAGCTTGTCTGAAAATACCTTTTCCTTAGTATCAGTTACAGCAGAATCCCAATACATAGGGGCCGGGATATCATTATGTTTTAAAATATCACTGAATAAATCAACATGTTTTTGCGCAATTTTCTTTCCGCGCAGAAGATAGTTTTTGACTTCCTTGTCCTGGGCGACTTGAAGAAACCCCATTATTAACGCCTTGCCTATTTGATTAGTCTGTATGTTCAGAAACAGGTGGGTAATTTCGACAGACGTCAGGGCCCTTTTCCTCCCGGTCAAACCAGATAGAAATCTCTGTTTCTCAACGAAGTCGGCTTTATCTGGTATAGAAATAAAAGGCGGCCTTATATATGTCCCTTGATTCAGCATTAATTGGCGAGTCTGGTCCTGCAGGTCCATGGCAGATTGCAAAACACTTTTATGGAAAGCGATCACATCGGGCCTTGTTCCCAGTCCGATTGCCCCGCTGTTCGCTGCCATCCCAAGCAGCGACATATGCCGTAAATACATCATCACAAAGGTGTCAGAAAATAGCCGAGGGGCATCTTTATTAACATCTTCATGTGTAAAACCAATTGGCAAAGGAAATTTTTCTCTCTCGAAGAGTTCTCCTAATTGGGTGAGGTTTTTTTCTGATGACTTGAGACCCAATTCTATTATTTCCTTTACACTAGAATCATCAGTGTTGTTCAGGAAGTATGACAGTACACACATTGACACAGTATCATTGATATACTGTGTCCAAAGGGTTGAAATTTCGGCAGCTGTCAGCCGTATTTTGGTTTTATCCTCCATTTAAACACCCCAACAAAGAATTATAGTATTATCTTTCCATATAAATCCGTTATTTATTTATAAATTTTCCTCTGAGTTTATCCAGATCATCTGGTAAAAATGTCCTATCAATTTTTGGTGAAAAGTAGTAAATTAAATGTAAGATTCCTGATTAGGAGTGAGCAAACTGGGAGAGTTTTCATTATTACTGAGCATTGCCATCGGTATTGCATTGATGGCTAATTCATTGCGTTTCCATGTAAGCGCTTTTCTGAATAAATTGATTTTTACTGCAGCTGCTTTACTAGTTGTTTTGCTTAGTGCTCGATTAGTCAGCACAGAAGAGATTCAGTGGATGCTTCTTTTTTTCATCGGTGCAGCAGGTCATTCCTTCAAACATAGAGGCGGCTTGCTGGCTGCTGGTATTGCGGCTGCATTAAGCGTTAATCATACCGGCAGTCCCATTATTCCTGGCTTATTGGCTTATCTTGCATTGGGTTTAGGTTCAGGGTTCGTTTCTTCCTATATGACTGCAAAGAAGAATAATGATCATAATTGGCAAGAAATGCTGATTGAGCAATCGAAGCACCTACAGGTTTTTCGTGAGGTAAGTACTACCATGCAGCGGACTCTGCAGCAGGATCTTCTGCTTAAAGTGATATTAACATCGGTAACCGCAGGCCATGGATTGGGTTTTAATCGTGCAATGGTGTTCCTTTTGACAAGTGAATCAAAATCATTGAAAGGCATCGTCGGAGTAGGCCCCATGGATGTCCAAAAAGGATATGAAGTGTGGGAGAAAATCACAGAGGACAAGCTTAAGCTGCGTGATTTAATCGAACATAACTTTGACAGCAATTTCACTGATCCTGAGCTGAACGATATCCTGCAATCACTGGAAATCCCCTATGACGATAATAATGTCTTCGGCAAAGCGCTGAACAGCCAAAAACCGATAATTGTACATCAAATAGATCAGCTGGACACTTCCCAGGTTATGATGCGTGATTTATTTCGGGCCGAGGAGTTCGCTGTTATCCCACTCATGAATCAAGGTAAAAAAATCGGCATTCTGCTGATTGATAATATCGTAAATCGAAGAGAGATCACGCTAATGGATACGGAAAACGTCCTGCCGCTGGCAAATCAGGCTGCGATTGCACTAGACCATGCCAGGCTTTACGAGCGAATCGAGCAAATGGCCTTAAAGGATGGTTTAACCGGCCTGCTGAATCAGCGTGCGTTCCAGACAATCCTGGACGACCATTTTCCAGTGAGTAAACAATTGCATGAACCTCTTTCCCTTATTATCTTTGATATCGACTTTTTCAAAGTGTTCAATGACCGTAATGGGCATCTTTTGGGAAATGAGGTTTTGATGAAGCTTGGAACATTAATTTCAAAGACTTTAAGACCTGGAGATTTTTCTTTCAGATTTGGAGGCGAGGAATTTGTTGTCCTTCTTCCTAAAACTCCATTGGAGGATGCAGTGGGAGTCGCCGAGAAGATGCGGAAGATGGTTGAAGGAACCAAATTCCCTGGTGAAGAAACCCAGCCAAATGGCATGCTGACTGTGAGTATTGGTACTGCCTGCACGGAACATCCGACCATTACTTCAAAAAATGAACTAATTGAAGCTGCTGACAAAGCACTTTATTATGCTAAAAATGCAGGCAAGAATACCGTGATTTCATATAAGGAGTTGTTGAGCATTGAATGAAGTGACTTTGATTACGGCATTCCTCTTCTTCCTGGTAACGTCTTCCCTGACTAGCGTTCCTTTTTATAACTTATCGATGAAACTGTTCACAAAAAGAATCCCGACAAAATTTGGGTTTACAGTCTCTGAACTGAATTATTCATATGACCAAATGATTTATTTTATTTCCATGCCCACTTCACTCCCTTATTTAAAAGCGGCAGGAAAAGAGGATTTGATTATAGAACATGATTATTCATCTTTTCTGTTTCCTTTGCTTAAAGGGATAAAAATATCATTAATTACCAACGGGCAGAAACTCCATCTTGCTTACCTTCCAATCGGGAGCTTTTGGATCCCACATCTTGATAAGCTTTTGCAAGAAGGAAATATCGATGAACAAACCTATCTTAAAATAAGTGCCAGCAAGCTTCTTCACCCTAAAACAATGAATGAGGTTCGAGAGGAAGTCTTTAAACAGCTACAGGTCGGACGGTATTAAGGACTAAAAGCCAGCAATTTCTTCACGCTGGCTTCTAGTCTATTTTTATTCCTTTTCCTTCAAAATATCAATATAGATAAGTTTTTTTAAATAGACAGCCAAATAAATCATTATGATATGTATCGAATTACTGGCTGTTATTTGGCGGAAACGGTGTTTGCCAAATCTTGTTTTGAATAAAGAATAATCCAGCAGTTTTGCAATGGAAACAGCTTTGAGGAAACCTTTGTCAAAGCTGTTGTTTTTTATAATAATTGCGGTTGCGAATGACAATATGATTGAGTATAATGGTGCAATTTTAAAATAATGTTTCCAGTCATTCCAGCGCCACAAACCAAAGCGAATGTTCCTGAATATGGACCTGGAGTACAGGAAATTCAAACTGTTCACCATAATCCCCATAAATAACGAGCCGAATTGGACGATCGGTGTTCCTGCTTTTAAATGTTTATACCACCAATCATTTATGAAAAAAAACAACGGCAGCAAAGTTATCGTAAAACTGGTCTTCCACCAGTTATTCTGGTGGACCTTTAGTTTCAGGAAAAGTTTCTCGACTCCAGAGAAATAGAAGGCAAAAAACAATTTGCCCTTCCACCCCAGCTTGAAAGCTGTCAAAAATACAGCAGTAAATGGAATAAAGACTGCTTGTGAGAGAAGAGCACCGAGTAAATTGTCCAGTTCTTTATTTTTGAAGATTTTCGGCTTGTACCGGTAAGCGCTGAAAAGCGAGAGTACCAAGTATTCAAACAGGAAACAAAACCCCGTTCCTGATAGAAGGAGAATAAATAATCTTTTGCGATCCTTCTTGCGATAAAACGTATAGCCTAGCATGAAAGTATGGATAAGCAAAAGGATTAAGAAGGGTATGGAATTTTTTTTATGCCGTTTATTTATTTTCATTTTTACCCCTTCCACCACCTTAAGGATAGCTATTTACCTGTTAATTTTCACGGGATCAGACGTCAATATACGTGAACCCCAAAAAACAAAGCCCATATTCGAATGGGCTTTGTCATTAGCTGGTTATTATTTTATCGAGCCGATAAAATTCAGCTCTTCTGCAGTAATGTGATTTTGAGAGATATCAAGGATTTTTCTGACGTCACTCAATGTTTCCTGCAGCGATACGTCTACGCCCTTTTGGCCTGTAAAGGCTTCTGCTACATAAAAGGGCTGGGTCAAATATGCCTCAAGTTTTTCGCCTATCTGATAGGTTTGTAGCTCTGAAGCAGGCAAACGGTCCATTCCATGAACAATCACAACTGAACGCAGCTCACGGTACCTGCGCAGAAGCTTCCGCGCTCTTTGCTGAATACTATGATGAACGGGGTCCAGGTAGGAACCCTCTAAGATTGATGAGGTTGAATAGATTGGATTGACTGCGGGATATTTGTGTCTTGCAGCGAGGTCAGCATCGAATTGCCATAATGTATCCAGTGGTCCATAAGGAAGATCCTCATCTACTGCCTCACCCTTTAAGTCCAGAAGGAAGGTTGTAACCTGATCGATACCTTGCTCCATAAGGAGTTCCTGCAAAGTATACATTTCTCCGGCTAAGACAAGAGAGCGATCGGCAATTACAATAAAATCCTTTGTGTTGCCCGCAGATGCCATTGCTTTAATTGTCTCCTCAACCGATTCAGTTAAAACATCAACATCTCCCGTAATCTCATTAAGTTCAGGATGCTCCCCTTTTGGCTGGATTAAAATTATGAAAAACCCTCCCCTTTTTAGTCGGAATATCATCTCCGCCAGCACAACTAATTGCCCCATACCGGGTCTTGCCACCAGTCCAACTGTACCGCCTTTTGCTATTGGAGCAAATAAATCAAGTGTTTTAATTCCGGTTTCGATCATTTCGATTCTCTCCCCTTTTAAAATTAGCTCATCCAGAGTACAGCCTGCCAGCTCTGCCAGTGCAACGATAGTCCGTACCTCTGCCCTCCCAACAGGTATTTTGCCAGTTGATAAATTCGAGACTGTTGCAGGTCTCAAGCCTACCGATTTTGCTGCTGTAGTTAAATTGGGAACTCTCTTTCTCAGTAAATCGACATTTAATCTAAGGTTTTCCATTTTTACCACCTCCTTACTTTAAAGAGTAAAGGATTTTACTTTATAAAGCAATAATAAATTACTTTAAAACGTAATTTTTTTACTTTATAGCGCGAAGTTTCTTTTTAGAAGGGAAAAGAACTCCAATCGAAAAGATTAATTGGATAATTAGTATTTTCAGCTTAATGAGCAGCTAATGAAAAAAAACCACCTGAATACAGTGTCTTCAGGTGGCTTTTTGCATTATGGTTGTCCAATATTTTTTATCTTCTGTTTGATTTACGATTTCCAGGCTTCTTTAAGTGTTTTTCTGAATAACTGGTTTAATTGCTCAGTTGAGTCGGAGGTGGTTCCCTTCAGCTTTTTACCCTCAAGTTCAAGACTTTCAAGTTCTTCCCTAATAAACTGATTACATGCTCCTAAGTCATCTGGGAACTGCTCTCTCCCTGCCTGTTTGATCCTTGCCATGTCATAGACGGTCTTCTTTATAGTTTCATTAGGCAGCAGACTTAATAAATTGGATAATTCGGCAGGTGGAGCCGAGCCATTTCTTAATATCCACCTGCTTGCAAGAATGGAACGGAATATATATAGATAGTTTTTCACCTTTTTACCTTCAATCACTGAATCATTAAAGTTCCTTTTTGCGATGTTTACATAATGCATAATAAAAGGTTTAGGTGCTAAAACCCTTTGTTCCAATGCTTTTAGTTTTTTGACCAATGAAAGTTCCTCGGTGTAAACCTGGTTTGAATGCAGCCATTCAAATATCGAGGGATTTGATTTGCGAAAAAGTCTAAGCGCCTTTGACAGCTCCCACCCGCTGACATCCAAGAGAGGATGCACTTGAAGGGATAGCTTGTTGCGCTTAGAGACTTCGATGACATCCTCTCCTTTATCAATCGATAAATACCATTCCAGTCTGTGGACATAGATAAAACGGATATCATAATCACTTTCAAGGGACGCAACTCCCAACGCCCGGCTTCCGCTATCACACGCATAAAGGATTTTTACCTGGAAATCATCCTCAATCCTTTGCAATACTTCTTCTATATGATTCTTCATTCATTCCCTCCTCTGCACTAATGTGAAATTAATCCAATATAGTAACAAGTGTTTGTCCTTATATTATCCGTGGTAAAAAAAGATATAAACATTTAAGGAGGCCATAATATGAATAACGACCAGACCAAAGGTGCATTTGACCAGTTAAAAGGTGAAGCCAAGAAACAATTTGGGAAACTGACAGATAATGAATCTATGGAAGCGGAAGGCCGCTTCGATAAAGGAAAAGGAAAGCTAAGAGAAACTGCAGGAGATGTGAAAGAAGACGTCTCTCGCGCTTTCAATAATGTCTCAAGAGATTGACATAAATATATTTAAACATCAAAAAGCCTTTGCGGAGTGCAAAGGCTTTTTGATGTTTAATCGATATTGTTTTTATTTTTCCCTTTGACAAAACGATATGCCAAATAAGCAATATAAAGAGGTGTTGCAATATAGATTAAATATGGGAATTGTCCGTAGGTACCCTTCCAAATGACAAACAGTAAGGAACCTAGAAATACAGTTACGATCGTTCCGTATTTAGGAAGCGGCACTTCCTTGAAGCTTGGAATCCTGATTCTGCTGACCATCAGGAATCCTAATGCAGTAAAAACAACAGTGGTCACGATATTGGGTATCAAATGGCCGAATAGTGTAAGTATTGCCAGGATACCGCCAGCTGCTGTAATCGGTACGCCGATAAAATAATTCAAAGAGGATTTGTCAGTACTGATATTGAACCTTGCTAATCGGTATGCACCGAATAGCGGGAACAAACCTGCTACCAATGTACCTAAAATGCCGAATTGATGGAAGTATGTATAATAAACTAAAAAAGAAGGCGCTACACCAAATGTAACAATATCAGCCAGGGAGTCCAGTTCTTTTCCTAGCTGGCTGTCTGCCTTCAGCATCCTCGCAAGCCTGCCATCCATACTGTCCAGCATCATTCCAATTAGAATCAGGATCGCCGCATTGTTAAACTGTCCATTGGCCGCGAATCCGATTGATAGAAATCCGCAATATAGATTTCCAAGCGTGAACATATTCGGGATCATCTTTGTAAACCGCATCTGTTGTCATCACTCTCCAAAAAGGTATTCCTGCTTCTCTCTTCCTATTCTTTTACCCAAGCAGATCTTTAAACATGTTTATATAATGAAAATAACGCCGAAAATAATAGATGATTACACCCCATTATATCTTATACCTCCCATTTTGAATAAAAAATTTTTATCTGATAAGGAAGAATGATTAGTGCTCAGTAAAAATATGGTTAAAAAAAGTACTATTAATCTGATTAATCAAATTGTATACTATTTTTGGGCTGGTGAATTATGATCAAAAAACAATTACGACATGCAAAATTTCTCCTTATAAGACTATTTAGAATAAAAGGAAATGCCCACAATATCTCTCTAGGCTTCACTATAGGATTCCTGGTGCATTTCGTTCCCACATTTGGAATAGGTCCATTAATATCAACTGCTTTCGCCAAGCTATTGAAAGGCAATACGGTAGCAGGGTTCATCGGCGGAGTGTCCTTGATTTGGTTATTTCCATTCCTATTCTACTTAAATGTTATCGTTGGTGAGAGTCTTTTTCCTTATGGTCTTTTCCCTGGCGCGGCAGGTATGCCTCACCATGGTGCCTTATTGGATACAGGAATGCATGTAGGTGCAGCATTTTTCCTGGGTATGGTCATAAATATAATTCTTTTCGGCTTCATCGTTTACTTTTTGATTTTTACCCTAATACAAAAATATCGTCTAAGCTTTCTAACCGCTATAAAAAAATGGAACATAAAAAAATAAAGGGATTGGAAATTTAAAGATTTCCATCCCTTTTTTGTTCAAAATTGCCTCTTTGCACTGTCAATTGGTCATTTTTATACTGCTTATACCTTTGTTTGAAGAAATTCGATCTGTTCACAATCCGGTCCCCGATAAAAAGCATTCTTCCATCCATTTTCCAGCTGGAAGGGACCTTCTTCTGGTTTCAGGGAGTACTCTTCCAGCTTGTTGACCAGGTCATTCAGATTCCCCACTTCAAAGCATAAGTGAATATAATCGGCTGCCTTGGCAAGCTTATTCTCGATCAACTCAAGCTTAAAACCTTCCAGCTCCAGGAAAATGATATCTTCGCCATTGGAGTTGAGTTTTAGGTGTTCAGTAAATCCTATTATTTTTTCATAAAAGGCCATTGATCGGTTTATTTCTCTTACTTCAATCGCAAAATGGTGAATTCGCATCATAAGTCTCCTTTAAATGTTAAATTCATATCCCCGAATTCATGCCATAAATACTCCTTTTTGATTGCTTCGTCATAAGCTGTGAACAGTTTTTCTTCGGGAATAAAAGCCGTCAGCATGTCAAGATGGCTTGCTTTTGGTTCGTGGAAGCCGGTAATTATTCCATCAGCTAGCTGTAAATCATATGCTGAATTCACATATAAATTTGTCCAGCCTTTCAAACATGAACTGGCCGCCGCCGCCTCGAGTGCACGAACAACCGTGGTTCCTACCGCGATGATCTTGCCACCTGCTCCTTTTGTTTCCAGGATGTTTTTCATGCATTCTTCTGGGATAACATATTCCTCGTGATTGTCCTCTGGTGAATGGCTGTATTCGTCATCCAGTAAATAGCTTAAGCCTGTATGAAGCTGAATGTAGCCCAGCTTGACTCCTTTATCCAACAACTTGAACAAAAGCTCCCAACTGAATGCCCGGCCAGCAGAAGGCATCTCTATCGATCCCGGCTCACTGGCAAAAACAGTCTGATAGTAATCCAGAGTCCAGGGATGATCTATATATTCATAACGGACAGGTTGACCAATTGTATAAATAGCCTCCATCAAATCCAGATTCCTCAACGTGAAATGAATGATTTTCAAGGGAGATTTAAATACCTCACCGATTACTTTCCCTTGTAGTTTTTCTGAAAAAGTGAATTCATCTCCTGCTTTAACTCCTTCAGCAAGGATCAGAGTTTCCCATGCAGAACTATTTTTCTTTCTGGCGAGCCGAATTTCGATTTTTTCCTTCAATAGCTTCCCATTTCTTTTCCAATCCCCCTTGATTACTCCAGGGATTGTCCTGCTGCTGTTCAAAACTAACATATCACCTGGGTTTAGATAATCATATAGTTGATTAAATTGAGCATGTTTAATTTCGCCGTCTTTTTTGCTCAGTACCATCATTTTGACCTGGTCCCGGCGAATCCCCCGCCTTTCAGGAGGTACAGACGCGTTGAGTTTTGAAGGAAGAAAGAAGTCATACGATTCTTGAGCATACTTTGAACGCATCATCTCTCCCCCTTTTTGAAGTCCTGAGCAAGGATCCTTTGGCCATGAATCTCTTTCCCGGCATCAGATGCCAGGTACACAAAAACCTGTGCCACTTCTTTTGGATCTGCAAGTTCATAATCACAATCAGGGACTGCCAGAGCATGCATTTCAGTGTCCATTTCCCCCGGGTCAATCATATTTATTCTCACATTGGTCCCGATGAGTTCATCTGCCCAAGTCTCCGTTAGCCCTTCTACTGCAAACTTGGAAATTCCATATGCACCCCAGCCTGCATAACCAACGTTACCAGCTTCCGATGTAACGTTAATCACATGACCTTCATTTTGTTTGAGCATAATCGGCAGCACCCTGCGTGCAACCATAAATGGACTTATACTGTTAACCCGGATGACTTCGGCAAAGTCCTCTTCAGGATAATCCAGGAGAAGCGGCATAGGACTTGGGCCGAGTATGGAAGCATTATTAATCAGCACATCAATCCTGCCATATGCCTTTTCAGTCAAGGCAACAAATTTCTCAACTTCATTTGGAATTGACACATCTGCAGGTATTGCGAAAACTTCTCCACCGCATGCTTCTGCCTCTTGCTTTACTTCTTCCAATTCCTTCTGTCTTCTTGCGCAAATTGCCAGTTTTGAGCCTTCCTTTGCAAATGCCAGAGTCAATGCCCGTCCGAGTCCTTGAGTGGCTCCAGTAATCATAACAACTTTATTTTTCAACATTTTACATCAGCTCCTATGTGTTTCTTCTTCTTATTTCCATCATAGGATTTTGCTCAATTTGCTTCCTCATCAGTTAGCTTGATTTTTTCTGCGACTTTAGTCTAATGTTTTCAGTAAAATTTATTTATGGCCTTCGTTGCAGGCTTGCTTAGCTTTGTACGCTGGCTGATGCGCTTCAGGGACTTTTCTGTGGCTGTTTGACCAGGTTTAAAAGACATTCAAGCTGGATTTTAATGGATGAATGTCTCATATGCGGTTCTGTAGGACATTCCAACAGGGATTGAGAGGTTGAACGTCTCATAGGGAGTTTCTAAAGGACAATCCAGCTAAGTTTGAGTGGTTGAATGTCTCATAGGCACGTTCTAAAGGACATTACACAAGGATTTGAACGTATGCATGTCTTTTAGAAAGTCTGATAGATTTTGGACATTAAAAGATTCGCATTGTTAATGCCGAATTTGATTTTTAAACCCTGTTGCTCTTCGTTCCAGGCGCGCAGATTCCTTCGGGAAGAAGCGGGCAGGTGAGACCCCGCAGGAGCAAAGCGACGAGGAGGCTCAGCGCACGCCCCAAGAAGAATTCGCTCTTGAAAAAGCCGGCATTTGGGCTTTTTCATAATTCTTCAGAGGAAAGCGAAGCGCCTGGAACGAAAATCAAC
>NZ_JBYNSB010000045.1:0-49475 GCF_057785455.1 Mesobacillus sp. | reverse complement strand
GCCTCCGCGTTTCTTATTGTCTAGTTTCGCCTCCTAGAAACTCCGAAACTTCAACTCCGCCGGCAGAAGCAAAAAGCGCTTCTTTGTCGGAGTCTCCAGTTTCTGCGTTTCTGGGCAGTCGGCTATACTTTTCGTTTTCGGGGCTGAACGAGGCGCTTGCGCTTTTTGTTCTTATCCAAATTATTTTGCAAGCATGTCCGCTGAGCCCGTTACATCACGGATCGCTCCACGGTCGTATGTAAGACGGCTTCCATCGCCACACTTAATGACAACAGTTCCTTCGTCAATTGCATCGACGATACCGTGCAAACCGCCGATCGTCACAACCTTGTCACCCTTTTTAAGGTCGCTCTGCATTTGCTGAACCGCTTTTTGCCTCTTCTGCTGAGGGCGGATCAACAAGAAATAAAACAATGCAAACATTAGCAGCAGCGGGAATACTGTACCTATTAGTCCTTCCATTCATTTCCCCTCCTTTCAAGCCTGAAAACAGATCATTAGAAATTTTTAGCGTTAGGCTTGTTGAAGCCATATTGCTCAAAGAATTCATCCCTGAAGTCACCGAGGCGGTCTTCGCGGATCGCCTGTCTGACCTGCTCCATTAAGTTTATCAGAAAATAGAGATTATGGTAAGAAGTTAATCTAATTCCAAAGGTTTCATCCGTTTTGATCAGATGGCGGATATATGCCCTGCTGTAGTTTCGGCAAGTGTAGCAATCGCAATTTGGATCAAGCGGTCCGAAATCCCTTGCGAACTGCGCGTTTTTAACTACAAGCCTTCCCTGGCTTGTCATCAATGTGCCATTACGGGCAATACGGGTTGGCAAAACGCAGTCAAACATATCGATTCCGCGGATGGCGCCATCAATCAATGAATCCGGTGACCCAACTCCCATTAAATACCTCGGCTTATCAGAAGGAAGCCAAGGAGTTGTAAATTCAAGAACCCTGTTCATGACGTCTTTTGGTTCCCCGACGGATAATCCGCCAACGGCATAGCCTGGGAAGTCCATTGATACCAGGTCCTTAGCACTTTGCTTTCTTAATTCTTCATATTCACCGCCCTGGACGATGCCGAATAATCCCTGGTCCTGCGGACGCTTGTGTGCAGTCAGGCAGCGCTCAGCCCAGCGGGAAGTCCTTTCCACTGATTTTTTCATATAATCAAATTCAGCTGGATACGGCGGGCACTCGTCAAACGCCATCATAATATCGGAACCAAGTGCATTTTGGATTTCCATCGCTTTCTCAGGAGACAGGAACAGCTTGTCCCCATTTAAATGATTGCGGAAGTGGACACCTTCCTCCTCGATCTTCCTGAACTCACTCAAAGAAAACACCTGGAATCCTCCAGAATCAGTAAGAATAGCGCGGTCCCAATTCATGAACTTATGCAGGCCTCCAGCCTCCTGGACAATTTCATGCCCTGGTCTCAGCCAAAGATGGTAGGTATTGCTGAGAATGATCCCGGCTCCCATTTCGACTAGCTCTTCAGGTGCCATCGTTTTGACAGTAGCAAGAGTCCCTACTGGCATAAAAACAGGCGTTTCAAAGGAACCATGAGGCGTATGGACGCGTCCAAGCCTTGCTCCGGTTTGCTTACAGGTTTTAATTAATTCGTATCGTATTGCTGACAATAGTTATATGCCCCTTCCATTGATAAATCATGGCAGTATTTATAAAAAATATTTACTTCTAGAGATATATGTTGATTTCCAATCCAGGCGCTTCGCTTTCCTCTGAAAAATTATGAAAGCCCAATTGCCGGCTTTTTCAAGAGCGAACTTTTCTTGGGGAGTCCGGTGAGCCTACTCGTCGCTTTGCTCCTGCGGGGTAAATTGGCCCCTTCTTTCGGGCCATTCCTGCCTAGGTCTCACCTGTCCCGCTGCATCCCGAAGGAGTCTGCGCGCCTTCCGCTACTATCAACGGTTTTACAATCAACATCTATAACTGAGCCCTTTTATTATATCGCAGTGTTAAAATAAATACCTACAACAAACTATAATATCAGCATTGCATCGCCAAAGCTGAAGAAACGGTATCTTTCCTGGACTGCTGTATTATAGGCATGAAGGACATTTTCACGTCCTGCCAGTGCACTTACCAGCATGATCAATGTTGATTTCGGCAAATGAAAATTTGTGATCATTCCATCAATCGCCTTGAATTCATAGCCTGGATAAATGAAAATATTGGTCCAGCCATTTTCCGGGACGAATTTGCCATCATTTGCTGTCGCGATTGTCTCAAGCGTCCTCGTTGAAGTAGTCCCAACGGTAATAATTCTGCCGCCTTCTTCCCGGACCTTGTTCAAAAGCAAGGCAGTTCCTTCTGTTACCTGGTAAAACTCCGAATGCATATCATGTTCTTCAACAGAATCAACACTTACCGGCCTAAAGGTCCCAAGGCCAACATGCAAAGTGATGAAGGCAATGTGGATTCCCGATTCCTTCAGCTCTTCAAGCAATTCTTCGGTAAAATGAAGTCCCGCGGTTGGAGCTGCTGCAGAACCCCGCTCCCTGGCGTATACAGTCTGATACCGGTCGCGGTCATCCAGCTGCTCCTTGATATACGGAGGGAGGGGCATTTCGCCAAGCTGCTCAAGAACCTCATAAAATATTCCTTCATAAGAAAACTTCATGGTCCTTCCCCCATGATCCGCTTCCCCAGTGCAAACTGCTGTCAATAATCCATCGCCGAAGACAATTTTTGTTCCTTCCTTGATCCGCTTTGCAGGCTTGACAAGCGTTTCCCACTCATCTTCTTCCCCCTGTTTCAACAAAAGGACTTCAATCTTTGCGCCTGTGTCTTCCTTTAAGCCAAATAGTCTGGCAGGAAGCACCTTTGTATCGTTTAAAACAAGGCAATCCCCCGGCTTAAGATATTCTTTGATATTTTTAAATGTACTGTGTGCAATATTTCCCGATTGTTTATCCAAAACCATCAGTCTGCTTTCGGCCCGCTGTTCAAGCGGAGTCTGAGCAATTAATTCCTCTGGCAAATGAAAATCAAATAATTCTACCTTCATGATGTCACCCTTACTTTTATTCAGTTTCAGCGAAATCTGCCAATAAAATAGAAAATCGCCGATAATATGATGCTTACAACAATAGATGTAACGATTGGGAAGTAAAATGTGGCATTGCCCTTCTTGATGACAACATCGCCAGGCAGCCTGCCCAAATTGATGAATTGCATGATAAAGCCAATGATAAAAATGACCACTCCAGCAATCATGATGAACTTTGCCGCACCTGTCATTCAGGCACCTCCATCTGGAAATGTCGATATACAGCCTCCGTTACTATCCTTCCCCTTGGCGTGCGCTGCAAAAACCCGATCTGCAATAAATAGGGCTCGTACACATCTTCTATTGTCTGGGATTCTTCACCGATCGTAGCAGCGATTGTATCAAGCCCGACTGGCCCTCCCCGGTATTTTTCAATGATCCCTTTAAGTAATTTATGGTCAATATGATCGAGCCCTAAACGGTCTACCTGCATCAATTCAAGTGCTTCTTTTGTCAGCAATTCCTCGATAGAACCGTTTCCCCGAACCTGGGCAAAGTCACGTACCCGTTTCAACAGGCGGTTCGCGATCCTTGGCGTCCCTCTTGATCTCCTGGCCAGTTCCTGTGCTGCGAGCCAGTCTATATCCGTTTCAAGCAGGTCAGCAGTCCGGACAACAATGTCCGTCAACTGCTCTTCATTATAGTATTCCAGCCTGCTAAGGACTCCAAACCTGTCTCTCAGAGGAGCTGATAATGAACCTGCCCTTGTTGTAGCCCCTACCAGTGTGAACGGCGGCAAATCCAGCCGGACAGAACGCGCGCTTGGCCCTTTACCAATAACGATATCCAGGCAGAAATCCTCCATCGCAGGATAAAGAACTTCCTCGATCGTCCTTGGGAGACGATGGATTTCATCTATGAACAGGACATCGCCCGGCTCCAGTGCTGTCAAAATTGCAGCAAGGTCCCCAGGCCTCTCGATTGCAGGACCAGAAGTTGTCCTAAGGTTTACACCCATTTCATTCGCGATGATAGCAGCCAGCGTCGTCTTCCCCAAACCAGGCGGACCGTATAGCAAAACATGGTCCAGCGTTTCACGCCTCATTTTCGCAGCTTCTATAAACACCTCAAGATTAGCTTTCACCTTGTCCTGTCCTATATACTGCCTGAGTGTCTGCGGACGCAGGCTCTGCTCAAAGGAAAGATCCTGGTCGCCCGCTTCGCTGGAGATGATACGTTCTTCCATCTGTAGATCACCCTTTAATCAAATAATTATTTTAAAAGCTTCTGCAGTGCCAGCTTGATATATTGATCTGTTGATAATGATTCCTTTTTCAATTCAGGTGTAATCTTGCGTATTTCCTTCTCGGAGTAACCAAGTGCCTGGAGAGCAAGAATAGCTTCATCAAGCTCATTCGAAGCACTGACTGCTGCAGCCACCTCATCAGCATTGAATAAATTAGGGAAAAAGTCAGGAACCAAATCATGCAGTTTCCCCTTCAAATCCAATATCATTTGTCTTGCTGTCTTCTTTCCGACACCAGGGAATTTTACAAGGAAGGCTTCATCTTCATTTTCAATCGCCTGGACGACCTGGTCAGGCACTCCAGAAGCAAGAATTGCAAGCGCCCCTTTTGGGCCTATTCCAGATACATTCAATAATCTGGTGAAGAGTCCCTTTTCTTCTCTTGTCTTAAAACCGTAAAGCGCTATCAAGTCCTCACGAACATAGTGATATGTATAGACACACACTTCCTTGCCAGATTCCTTTGCAAACACGAATGGGTTTGGTGTCATGATCTGATAACCAATCCCGTTATTTTCAAGAACTATATATTCAGGCCCGACAAAATCCACAGAGCCTTTGATGAATTCGTACAATACACTCGCCCCTCTAATTTGCTGTACCTCATTTTAACATACAATTTTTAATGGGACGTACTAAAATATCTAAAAATGCGAACATATGGTTTATTTTAAAAAAACCATTTTGCTATATCCTTAAACCAAACAAAAAAGGACCCTCAATAGGCCCTTCAATGTTCTTCCTGCAGAGTATATGGTTTGAAAGTCTCAAGGACTTCTTCATAGCATTGTTTATTCCGGATCGGAATGCCTTTTTTCAGCTGATCACGCTTGATGCTTTCAAGTCTGCCGAGATCGATTTGAAAGAAGGATTGGATAATATTTGAGCCTTCTGGCCTTCCATTGAATATGGTTAACACTCCCTCATCGGAAAGTCCAAAATAGCCATTCGCCTTAAGCAGCGGTGAAATATCATCTATACCCTGGCGAAAGACGGCTTTATCCTTTTCAATATCGACCAGCTGCCATTTATCGTATTTAGCCCAGAAATCCTCCATGGACCAAATCGTTTCCGTAACTCTTTCCTCACTCATTTCTCCATCGAGATAAAATCTTTGCAAAATGATGGTCACTTCTAATGGTTCAGTCGTCTCCTGGCTCGTGGCTTCCGGCTTCTCAGCAAAAGCAGGTTCTGTAAAAAGTGCCAAACCATAGCCTGATAGACTGATGAGCACCATTGAAACGACGAAGGATAATTTCAACATAAATTTTGAACCCATTGCTGTCCACCTCTCTTCTTATTATGTTGCCATAGATAGAGTATGTTTACCTCTTCACTAATAGTTTAGCCAAAAATTATTCATTTATCCTCCAATAGAAAACCAGGTAATGAAATTGGCAAAATGCCAAGCGATTTTATTTAATTATGATTGTTGAGATTAGCATTAACCGCGTAAGCAGCAGGCTCTTCGACTCCTTTAAGAGAAGACTGAGTTTGATTTCTTCATAGTGATAATACGCTGAACATTGTATTTGTTTAGTCGATCACAATGCATCTCAGGGGTGAAAATATTAAAAGAAGTGTATTGAGGGAGCCTCATTGCATTTCAAAGACAACTGAGGTGTATTGAGGGAGGCTCTCATTGCCTTTTCAGATGTAAAAAGTCCAGCTGAACTGTATTGAGCCTGACTCTCATTGCCTTTCAGATGTGAAAAATCATGCTGAAGTGTTTTAAGCAAGGCTCTCTTTACATTTTCAAAAAAAAAATCCGATTGAGTTGCAGTGAGTGCCAACCCTTCCTTTCATGGAGGGAATCGCAGCCAAAATACTTGTTATCACCAGTAATGATCTTAATGTAAAAAAGAAGACAAAGCCGCGCTTTGCCTTCCATGTTCCAAATTAATTAACATTTATACTTTCTTCCGGATTCCCATTCTTACGGTCATAGTCAATATTTCTTGGTCTGCTGAAAGTCCCTTCGTCCCTGATGATTCTTAATACTCGGCCTTCTAGATATGGTCTGACAGCTTTTTCGATTTCTTTTTTCGTCTGTTTCTCGAGTGACTTATCTTTATAGCTTACAGCAATTTCCACTTTTTTTCCGAAGAGAATCGATCTTACCTTATCGACATTGTCTACAGAAGCAGCAGCATTCTTCACCTTGCGTGCAAGCTTTTCATCCTGCTCTGTATTTCCGTATACCCTTGCCTTCCCGCTGCCCCTTTTATCATCCAAATGGCCGTGATAATTCAAGTCTCCGCGGCTGTATCGGTTATCCCGCTGAAAAAAGTTATGGTCATGGTCAGCTCTTGGGACGGTAGGATTAGGCGGGTTGCCGTTTTCATCCTTTGACTGGAGCCGCATTCGTTTCTGTTCCTCAGCAACTCTGCCTTCTTTTCCGAAGTTATGGTCAAAGATCTCAGTCAAAGGACCTTCGCGGTCATCCATGACATCTACTTCATTGCCCTTTTCATTGGAATAATAACCTAAAGGCTGAGCAGCATTTGTGTTCTGCGTCCGAACCCCTGCCTCGTCATCTCCATTGCACGCAGCCAGGCCAATCACTAATAGGGATGTTAATGGAACCAGCTTTATTCTTTTATCCAATAGAAAAACCCCCATGCAGCCTATTTATGAGCATGATTCTGCTCATTATTAGGGTGCGGCTGGGGCTGCTTTTTCATTCTGTCAGAAAAGCCCAATCACCTCAGGGAAGCAATGCTCTTATTTCCTGATGGAATTGCTGTCTTTGCTGTAATTGGCCTATCGTCATCTCAACAATTGGTGCGGTTCTGTAGGGATTTGAATGATTTCCCTCTCTGATGATCCTGTTCCATTCCCTAAATAAATCGGCAGGGTATAATAAGCCATATAGAAACGCTTCAGAATCAAGCCAGTTTCTCAGGAGTTTGATTTCAGCCAGCTCATCAAGCTTCCAGCCGGTAAATGGCAGGATCCGGTTGGCATATTGAAGCAAATCATAAGCTGGAGAACCAATGCTGATCAAATCAAAGTCAATTAAATGCAGTGTTCCATCCTTTGCCCTTAGGAAGTTGTGGTGAGCGACATCACCATGAAGTATTGCCTGTGGTTCATTATCAATCGAGCTTTTTAATTTTATAAAACCAGCCAGGGAAAAATCTGCCCACTTTATGAATTCATCAGTAATTTCTTTGCCAATGTAATAATTGACCTTAGGCAAGTTATGGACAAATTCATTTTTCCGTTGATGCCATTTCCTTGTTAAGTTTACTTTAGGTATTAATGAAGAGTAGGAAGAGGTTAAATTCTCCGTTTTTGAATGGAACAATTCTAACAGATCAATTCCAGCTGTTCGGTCGTTCTTATGTTCATAATGAAAAGGCTCTCTTGCTGGTTCAATAAATTCCATTATCCCTAAGTATTGATCCTCGCAGTAAAGGGGATCATTGGGGTTTGGATAAAAAGTATAAGAATAAGGAAAGCCTGTTTTTCTTAATGAAGAAGCGAATGCTTCCTGAACTTTGAGCTTCCTTAAATCCTTATAGCCTTTTACGATGAATTCCAAATTCTCAGTCTTTACAAAATAAACATTTCCCCTTAATTGCTTCAGTTCAATGATATTCAAGCCGAGTTTTTTTGATAAATAAGAGAAGAGACGATTATTGTACAAATCGTCTCCCCCTTTCTTGTTGAGATTAATATTCATTGCTTTCGTCTTCAAAACGTGCAGGCATTGCATAACCAGGGCCCATTGGTCCTGCTCCATAAGGATTCATGAACCCTCCAGGTCCAGGTCCAGGTCCCATACCCATTCCCATTGGATAGACATGGTGCGGGTGCATGTGGTGCATTCCCGGTCCTCCTGGGTAACCTGCTCCCATCATTCCATAAGGAGTGCCCATCGGTCCTCCTGGGTAACCTGCTCCCACCGGTCCATATGGAGTGCCCATTTGCCCTCCACAGCCACAATCACTGCCCATTCCCTTTACGCCTTGCTTAGGAAGCATTGGAGGCTGCATTGCCCCGCCTACTTGCGGCGGCATATTGTTATCCATCATCCCGCCTACCTGCTGCGGCATCATTGGCATATTGTTATCCATCATCCCGCCTACCTGCGGCATCATCGGCATATTGTTACCCATCATTCCGCCTACCTGCGGCTTCATCGGCATATTGTTACCCATCATTCCGCCTACCTGCGGCATCATCGGCATATTGTTACCCATCATCCCGCCTACCTGCGGCATCATTGGCATTTGATTATCCATCATTCCGCCTACCTGCGGCATCATTGGCATTTGATTATCCATCATTCCGCCTACCTGCGGCATCATCGGCATATTGTTACCCATCATCCCGCCTACCTGTGGCATCATTGGCATTTGGTTATCCATCATCCCGCCTACCTGCGGCATTTGCGGCATATTATTTTCCGTCATTCCGCCTACCTGCGGCATTTGCGGCATATTATTTTCCATCATTCCGCCTACCTGCGGCATTTGCGGCATATTGTTTCCCATCATTCCGCCTGCCTGCGGCATTTGCGGCATTGGCATATCAGAGGATTCATCATCCATCATCCCGCCTACTTGCGGCATCATCGGCATATTACTTTCCATCATTCCGCCTACTTGCGGCATCATTGGCATCTGGTCCTGCATTCCGGCTACCTGCTGCGGCATCATTGGCATCTGATCTTGCATCATTCCGCCTACCTGCGGCATATATGGCATCTGTCCATATGGCGGACACCATCCTGGACCAGGCAATACAGGTGAAATCGGGATGCCATAAAAGGTTGGCCCTGTCATCTCCGGCGAAACCTGTGGCTGCATATTCGCCGGCATGTTTTCAGCTGCAGGGCTCAGAGGCATCTGCATATTTTCTGCAAATGAGGAGCTTTCCATTTCTCCCATGCCAGGCATCATTCCCGGATATTGCATTGCACCCTGCACCTGAGGATATGGCATCATTCCAGGGTACTGCATAGCCCCTTGTACCTGAGGGTATGGCATCATTTGCTGCGCTCCAGGATAACCATAACCAGGACCTGTCATTGATGGAGCTCCGGGATAGCAAGGGTGTGGATAAGGAATCATAGGCTGCTGGTAACCTCCTTGAGTCATAGGCATAATTGATGGTGATTCATCCATGTAATCATTCTTTTCAATTTTTATTCCAGGTTTGATTTCAGATTTAACACTCGGTTTCACTTCTGCTTTTGGCAGCGGCTTTACCTGTGGCTTCACTTCTGCTTTCGCTTGCGGTTTCACTTCAGGTTTTACTTGCGGCTTCACTTCAGGTTGCACTTGAGGCTTGACTTCCGGGAAAATATTTTCTGGCTTCGGCGGGAGCTGCGGTTTTAGCTGCGGTTTTGGCTGTGGCTTAGGCGGAAGCTGCATATTAGACATATTCAGCATATAATAATTGTTTATGTCAATTTCAGGCATGATCTGCTTCGGCATTTTAGGAGTATATGGTTTTACTGCTTCTTCTTTCTTAATCGGTTTAGGCGCCTCTTGCTTTGGCATTTCCATTTTTGGCATTTCCATTTTTGGCGCTTCCATCTTTGGCTGCTCCTTGACTGGAGCTTCCTTAGGCACTTCTTTTACCGGCGCCTCTTTCTTCACTTCTATAGGCATCTCTTTGGCAATTGGCTGTTGAGCGATCGGCATCTCTTTTTTGCCACCCATATTGATTTTTGCCATTCCACCGATTGGAGCTTCTTTCTTTACATTACCTCCAGCGGTTGGAACTTTTATTTTCATACCGGGCATAATCATATCAGGGTTGCTGAGCTGGGCATTCATCTTTTTCAGCTCTTCAAAGTTCACGCCGTACTTCTTGGCGATCTTCCAAAGAGTATCCCCTTTCTGTACGATATGGAGCTTCATTCTGATTCCCTCCTATGGCATAAGTCCATATATTGTATGTGGGTGTGGGCATTTTGCTAACATTCTTCAAAAAAACTTATGCATTACTCTAAATAAATATGTTGTAACAAGCTTTAATAAGCTTTTCCTAAAATAAAAAATCCTCCCTTGTCTGGGAGGACTATTAATTATGAAAGCTGCAGCATTCGGTCAAGTGCGAGTTTGGCATTTCCTGCTGTCTTTTCATCAACCTTGATGATGTTCAATTCCTGTCCCTGCTGGATGGAGTCGAGGCTCCAGGCAAGGTGCTGGAGATCGATTCTGTTCATCGTCAGGCATGGGCACATATGTGGATTCAATGAAATGATATGCTTTTCTGGATGCGCAGCAATCAAACGGTTAACAAGATTCATTTCAGTTCCAATCGCCCAGGCTGACCCTGATGGGGAGGCTTCTATGGCATCAATAATATAATTGGTAGAACCCGCCATTTCAGAGAGCTCGACTACTTCCCGGCGGCATTCCGGGTGGACAATTATTTTCATATCAGGATGGGCTTTACGGACATCCTTGATATTTTCCACGGTAAAATTCTCGTGGACGGAGCAATGCCCCTTCCAGAGGATGACCTTCACTTTTTCAAGCGGTCCGTCAAATTCCAGGATATTTTCATTTGGATTATAAACAGCCATCTCATCTAAGCCAATTCCGATATTGAATGCCGTATTCCTGCCTAAATGCTGGTCTGGCAGGAACAGCAGCCGATCCTTTTTTGTAAAAGCCCACTTTACCATCTTTTCTGCATTTGATGAAGTCACTGTTGCACCGCCATTTGCTCCTACAAAAGCCTTGATTGCGGCTGTTGAATTCACGTATGTTAATGGAAGGATTGTATCACCAAATAATACCTGCAGGAATTCCCAGGCACGTTCCGTTTGGTAGATGTCGGCCATATCTGCCATGGAACAGCCTGCCCTCATATCAGGCAAATAGACTTTCTGGTCTTCTCCGGTTAAAATATCAGCCGTTTCCGCCATGAAATGGACTCCGCAAAAAACGATATGTTCAGCTTCTTTATTATCAGCAGATAACTGGGCCAGCTTTAGTGAGTCGCCTGTTGCATCAGCAAACTGGATTACTTCATCCTTTTGGTAGTGATGTCCGGGAATAAATAATTTTTTTCCCATCTTCGATTTAATATCCTGAATCATGACCTCTAATTCCTGTACGGACATATTCCTGTATTTTTCAGGGAGCATTCCGGATTTCGCATCAAGTGCTGCCAAAATATTCATTTCAGTTTCCCCTTTCTATTCCGCAATTACCTTTGCGCTTATATCCAGTGACTTGACAGAATGGGTGAGGAAGCCCAGGGAAATGTAATCCACGCCGCAGTCACGGTAGCTGTGAAGATTTTCGAGAGTAATTCCGCCAGAAGCTTCCGTTAAAAACCCTTCCGGAACCATTCCAATCCAATCCGCGATTTCTTGCGGAGTCCGATTATCAAACATAATACAGTCGACCCTTGCATCGATCGCTTCCTGAAGCTGGGCTTTAGTTTCAATTTCCACTTCAACCTTTACCATATGGCCAAGATTGGATTTAACCGTTTCAACTGCATTGGTGATGGAACCTGCGAATGAAATATGATTGTCCTTGATCATGACCGCATCATAAAGCCCATACCGGTGGTTGAAACCTCCTCCGCATCTGACTGCATATTTTTCAAGCATCCGCAGCCCAGGTGTCGTTTTCCTTGTATCACAAATCTTCGTCTTGCTGCTTCCGAGGACCGCCACAGCCTCATTTGTCTTAGTCGCAATGCCGCTCATCCGCTGGACAAGATTCAGCACGACTCTTTCCGCTTTTAATAAAGAAGAAATACGTCCTGAAATCGTCGCGAGCTGCTGGCCTTTTTCGATTCTATCGCCATCCTGTACCTTCATACTGACCTGGCATTCCTCATCCAGGAGGCGGAAGCCTGTATTGATCACTTGCGCTCCACAAAAGATGCCATTCTCCTTGGCAAGCAATACAATGCTTCCTGACTGATTACTGCCAAAAATCAATTCACTCGATACATCCCTGTCACCAATATCCTCTATAAAAAATTGTTCAAGTAGCAAGCGCAGCTTGATTGTATTCATGCTTCCCATCCTTTGCAGTTTTTCGTTTACGGATGATTTGTTTTTTCATCCAGTTCGCATTATCTTCTTTCGGAAAATCAAGGCGGTAATGCCCTCCCCTGCTTTCTGTCCGTTCAAGCGCAGATTCTGTTACAAGGCAGGCTGTTATATATAAAAATAATTGACTGAGTTCATCAGGAGTAAGATCGTCGAGAGAGCTGCCAAGCCAGGCCTCGAACCCGAACTGATCCAGCCACTCCTTTTGTGCTGCCAGAGCGTGCTTTGTACGGACAATTCCCGCCCCATCCATCATCGTCCGTTTTAATAAATGGACTTCCGGAAGGTTTGCAGGTGCTATATTATACCTTTTCTTGGGAACAGCGCTGTTTGTTCCTGCTTTAATGTCCGGATTGCTGTTCAGCCATTCTGCAAGTCTGCGTCCGATGAAAAGGCCTTCCAGCAACGAGTTGCTTGCGAGCCGGTTCGCACCATGAATTCCGGTGCAGGCCACTTCGCCGATAGCATACAAACCTTCGATCGTTGTACGGCCAACCAAATCTGTTTTTACTCCGCCCATGATAAAATGGCTTCCGGGAACTACCGGAATCAGCCCTTTATCCAATCGGACTCCATGATCTTCACAAAGCTTGCTGATTGTCGGAAAACGAGTATAGAATTGTTCGACTGAAGAAATGTCTAAATAAATTTGGGTCCCGTTTTTCAAAAAATCATAAATGGTTTGAGAAACAATATGCCTCGGAGCTAAATCTTTTAATGGATGTACTCCCTCCATGATTCTAGTTCCGTCCCCTGTAACTAGCACGGCACCTTCTCCCCTGACAGCTTCGGAAACCAGTCCGCATGTTTTTCCATCCACAAAAAGAAGAGTCGGATGGAATTGAATGAATTCCATATCCGCCAGCTCCGCTCCTGCCATATAGGCCATTGCCATGCCATCACCCGTCGCAGTGGCTGCATTGGAGGTAAATGAATAAAGCTGCCCGCAGCCGCCGGTCGCCAGGACGACATGGTCAGCATAATAATGCTCAATCGTGCCGTCAGGAAGCTTCCCTTTAACGCCGACACAGATGTCTTTCTGCTCATCGAGAAGCAATTCATACGCCTGGACAGAATGTTCCACACATATATTCCCAGCCAGATTTGCCAGCAGGAAATCAACCATATGCCTGCCAGTCGCATCTCCACCGCTATGCACAATCCTGTTTGTGCTATGTGCCCCCTCCATGCCCAATAGCAGTTCTCCGTGCTGATTCAAATCAAATCGACAGCCCGACCGCCAGAATGATTTTATTAATTCAGGAGCTGCCTTTGTCATCGCCAGCACGGCTTCGGCATTATTGTGATGGGCTCCTGCCTCAAGAGTATCGAGATAGTGGCAATAAGGGTCATCCTTCAAGTCAACAGCAGCCGCAATACCGCCTTGGGCCATATATGAATTGCTTGTTGTTAACTCTTCCTTTGTGAGAATCATCACATTCAAGCTCTTTGATAATGTATTGGCCAATTGCAATGCCGCAATCCCACTGCCAATAATGATTATATTTGCTTGTTTCATAATTTAATTGCCTCCTGGGTTAACAGGTGTCTTGACATCTATATTTACACAGTTTTACACTGTTGACAAGAACTTTTCATTACCGGGCTATTTTACTAGCCTTATAGATACTTTTACTCTGGAGGACAGAAATGAAATATTTTGATTATGCTGCAACAACGCCGCTCGACCAGGACGCTGCAGATCTATATGTAAAAGCCTCAACTGAGTACTTTGGTAATAGCCAGAGCCTGCATGACACCGGAAGCAGCGCTGCGAATCTTTTGGAGAGCTGCAGGAATGAATTCTCCCGCCTGCTTGAGATAGATTCAAAGGGGATTTTTTTTACCAGCGGCGGTTCTGAAGCTAATTTCCTTGGGATCATGGCTCTATTATCTGCTAAGAAAAAGCCCGGAAAGCATATCATTACCGGAGCTGCGGAACATTCATCTGTCTATAATCTGATGAAAAAGCTGGAGCTGGAGGGCTGGGAAATCACCTTTCTGCCATTAAACCAAAATGGGCTAATAGATCTGCCCACGCTCGAGGAATCCGTGAGAAACGAAACGGTGCTTATATCCCTGCATCATGTGAATCCCGAAATTGGAACCATTCAGCCTATCGAAACAATCGCTGATTTTTGCAAAAGAGAAGATATCCTGTTTCATAGTGACTGTGTCCAGTCATTCGGAAAGCTTCCAATCCAGCAAATTGCAGCAAAGGTTGACGCGCTTTCAATTTCTGGGCATAAGTTTTATGGCCCAAAAGGAACCGGTGCAGCTTATGTGAATCCTCGGATTGCCTGGAAACCCTACATACCTGGAACAGCACACGAAGCTGGCTTCAGGCCAGGTACCGTGAATGTCCCTGGAATCGCTGCGATGACTGCTGCGGCCCAGAAGGCCTATGCAAATTTAGAAACTGATACGAAAAGAATCGAGGAACTGAGGGCCGCATTTATTGAGACATGTGCTGGAGCACGGGATATGATTAAGATTTTTGGCGGGAACGGCCCTGCTCAGCTGCCGGGTATCATGGGAATGGCCATCACTGGGATAGAAGGACAGTATGTTATGCTTGAATGCAACCGCAAAGGCTTTGCCATCTCGACCGGATCTGCATGCCATATTGGGAAGCAGGCACCTGCAAAAACAATGGCGGCAATGGGCATTAGCGGAAAAGAGGCAAAGGAATTTTTCAGGATATCATTCGGGAAAGGGACAAAACACGATGATGCTGTGGAACTTGGGAAAATACTGACAGAATTACTCGTTCATTCCTCTTCGTTTTAAATTGTCTACCTTTTATGGTAAAATTCACGAATGAATAGTAAGAAGGAGAGGATCGGATTAATGAGTGAACCTACTAAAATCCTCGGGGATGAGCGCCGGGCATTTATCCTTAACCGCTTGAAGGAAAGCAGGGAGCCGATTACCGGCAGCGAGCTCGCATCCATCGCCAATGTCAGCAGGCAGGTCATCGTGGGAGATATCACGCTGCTGAAAGCCAGGAATGAGCCAATCATCGCGACCAGCCAGGGATATTTGTACATGAACGCTTCCAATCCGACGGCAGCAGAACGAACCATCGCCTGCTCACATGCCCCGGACCGGACTGAGGAGGAGCTGATTCTCCTGGTAGACCACGGAGTGACAGTGAAGGATGTAAAAATTGAACATCCGGTATATGGGGATCTCACAGCCTCCATCATGGTAGCGAATCGTTACGAAGTAAAACAATTCACGGAAAAAATACGGGCAACGAAAGCTGCTTATCTATCAGAGCTGACCGACGGCATCCACCTCCATACCCTTTCAGCTCCATCCGAAAAAGTCCTTGATGAAGCAGAAGAAGCATTGAGAAAAGCCGGATTCCTGATTGATCTAGAATGATAATAACCCCTAAAAAACAATCTCCGATGGTTTTGCCGCCTTGGATTGTTTTATAGGGGTTATTTTATTTTTATCACAATTGTCTTGAGAGGCACTGTTAGAACACTTCGTTTCGGGTTTCTGCTTTTGAATTGTCTTGGGAACACCTATTAGAACCATTCGTTTCGGGTTTCTGCTTTTGAATTGTCTTGAGAACACCTATTAGAACAATTCAGCGGGCTTTTCTGCTTTTGAATTGTCTTAAAAACACCTATTAGAACCATTCGTTTCGGGTTCCTGCTGTTGAATTGTCTTGGGAACATTTATTAGAACCATTCGTTTCGGGTTTCTGCTTTTGAATTGTCTTAAGAACACCTATTAGAACCATTCGTTTCGGTTTTCTGCTTTTGAATTGTCTTAAGAACACCTATTAGAACCATTCGTTTCGGTTTTCTGCTTTTGAATTGTCTTGGGAACACCTATTAGAACCATTCGTTTCGGTTTTCTGCTTTTGAATTGTCTTAAGAGCATCCATTAGAACAATGCTCATCATTTTTGAGCTGCCGAGTTGTCCTAAGCCTTTTGAAATGGTTGTTAGAATCCAATAAAAAAATCCATCAACTGATGGATTTTTAAACTTCGTTACTAGAATAACTCCCAAGCATTCTGACACTGCAGCCGAGGGCTTCCAATTCGGCAATGGCTCCGGGAATTAAAACATCATCCATTTTTTCGGCAATGTCGATGATGAAAAAATATTTGCCAAGACCTGTTTTCATTGGCCGGGATTCTATTTTTGAGAGATTGAGCTTCCGCCAGGAAAAGGCAGACAGCACCTGATGCAAAGCTCCCGCCTGGTCTGAGGGAAGCGTGATTACTAAGGTTGTCTTAAAGTCACCGGAAGACTTCAATTCGATTTTGTGTTCTTCTTTTGAAAGAATCGCAAAAACTGTATGGTTATAGCCATAATCATGGATGTTTTCCACCGCTTTGATCAGGCCATATTCTTCCGCAGCCAGGCTGTTAGCGACAGCAGCAATGTTCATTTCCGGATGGTCCTTGACGTACTTTGCTGCTGCCGCAGTCGAAGCCATGTTTTCCTGAGGAATACCTTTAAATTCTTTGTGGAGAAATTTATGGCATTGAGCCAGTGCGTGAGAATGACTGCAAATCATCTCAGCCTTCTGCCAGCTTTCAGCATTCTCAGCATGGACGAGCAAATGCTGCCTGATCGGTACGACTGCTTCGCCGATGATCGATAGCTCTGACTCATGGACTAAATAATCAATCGTGATGTTCACAGAGCCTTCAATTGAATTTTCCAGCGGGACTATGGCTGCGTCTATATCACCTGCGGCTACGGCGTCCATACATTCTGGAATACTTACAAACGGGATCCTGTCAGCATCAAGGAATAAATGGCGTGCAGCCATATCGGTAAATGTCGCTTTAGGTCCTAGATATCCAATTTTCATGCCAAATCCTCCCCTGAAGCAATCCTGTCTCTCTATGCGCCCGAACCGAGCACTTCTACTTTTTCAATGAACTCAAGCCTTCTCAGGCGAGCAAGCATTTCATCCATTTCAACCTTCATTTCCGTTACATTCAAGCTCAATGTCACGTTTGCCCGGCCCTGAAGCGGGATTGTTTGATGTATCGTCAGCACATTGCAGCCAGTGGCCGCAACAGTACTAAGCAGCTCTGACAATGTGCCTGAACGGTCTTCAAGCTGGAAAAACAGCGTGATGATCCGTTCTTTTACGACTGTATGAAACGGGAATACAGTGTCGCGATATTTATAAAATGCACTGCGGCTCAAATCCACCCGCTGGACTGCATCCCAAACCGACTCTGCCTTCCCTCGTTCAATCATTTCCTTTGCTTCGAGCGTTTTTTTCATCGCTTCCGGCAGCACATCTTCCCGGACGAGGAAAAACTTTTTATCCATTTGATTTTGTTTCATGATTCCACCCCATCAGAAGTGCGCTGTCGCCGTGTTAAAAAAGTACTCAAAAAATGGAGGTTCCCCCTCACTTTGGGGATTACTCAACAAATTCGAATTCGTACTCAAGAAGCTTAACTGTATCTCCGTCTTGTGCTCCTCTTTCACGAAGCGCATCATCAATACCCATGCCTCGCATCTGGCGCGCAAATCTTCTTACTGATTCCTCTCTTGAGAAGTCGGTCATCTTGAAGAGTCTCTCTATGCTGTCACCAGAAATGACAAATGATCCATCCGGCTCACGGGTAATTTTAAATTCTTGTTCAGCTTTTTCATGCTTGTACATAACACGATTAACTTCACTTTCAGCTTCCACTTCTTCTTCGATCAGCGGGAATTCTGGCGTATTTTCCAGTAAATCCGCTACTGCGAATAACAACTCACGAAGACCTTCACGCGTAACTGCGGAAATCGGGAAGATTGGATAGTCATCGCCAAGCTTTTCTTTAAATTCCTTAAGATTCTCTTCTGCATCTGGCATGTCCATTTTATTGGCGACAATTACCTGCGGACGTTCAGTCAATCTCAGGTTGTATTCCTTCAATTCATTGTTGATTGTCAAATAGTCTTCATAAGGGTCGCGTCCTTCTGTCGCTGCCATATCAATGACATGGATGATGACGCGGGTCCGTTCAATATGGCGAAGGAATTGATGGCCAAGTCCGACACCGGAATGCGCTCCCTCAATCAATCCTGGAAGATCTGCAAGCACGAAGCTTCTGCCGTCCTCTGTCTCGACCATTCCCAGGTTTGGCGCAATTGTCGTGAAGTGATATTCAGCAATTTTCGGCCTTGCCGCTGATACGACAGAAAGCAGGGTTGATTTTCCGACGCTTGGAAAACCGACCAAACCTACATCAGCCAAAAGCTTCAATTCCATAATAATGTCTCGTTCCTGGCCTGGCTCGCCCTTTTCAGACAGCTCTGGTGCAGGGTTTGCCGGCGTTGCGAAACGGGAATTCCCGCGTCCTCCGCGTCCTCCACGTGCAATAACAGCCTGCTGGCCATGCTCAACCAGGTCAGCAATGACTGCACCTGTATTGGCATCGGTTACGATTGTCCCCGGTGGAACTTTGACAATCATATCCTTGGAATTTTTGCCGTGCTGGTTTTTAGACATTCCGTGCTCTCCGCGCGGTGCCTTGAAGTGGCGCTGGTACCTGAAATCCATCAATGTGCGGAGTCCCTCTTCTACCTGGAAGACGACATTTGCGCCATTTCCTCCGTCACCGCCAGCTGGACCGCCCTTTGGCACATATTTTTCACGGCGGAAAGCAACCATTCCATCGCCGCCGTCGCCGCCTTTTACGTAAATTTTTACCTGATCGACAAACATTATGTCATAACCACCTGTCTGATTTTTTTATTCCCTTTGAACATGGCATCTTACCTCATCTTAATACAAACGATTGCCACTCAGACACCGGACTTTCTATACCTGCCCAGCCCAATGTCTTATTTAAACCGCATTCCTATGATTCCCTACAGAGAATCCATAAAAACTTCAATCGTCAATTCACCCTCGGCAACTCCATCGGAAATGACCCGGAAGCCCTTTCCTGGCTGTTGCGCCAAAAAGCTTTCTATACGATTTTTATCATTTATTATTCCGCTAAAATCAAAAAAGAACCCAATTCCGTTTTCCTGTGGATCAATTGTTACGGAAAGATGATTTTCCTGATAACGTTCAATTGAGGAATCGAGTGCTGCAAACAGCTCTTCGGTCCAGCCGGCAAGCTGCTGATCATTCAATTTGTGGAAGTTTTGGGAGTCCATCACTTCATAATCAAGCTGAAAAAAATGATTCTCCCAATTGCAGGTTAACAACTTAGAGGCAAATTGAGGAAGATGTAAATTGGACAGCTTTGCATCCTGCCTTGCTTCCATGATAATTTCTTCAATGATATCTTTAACCCGATCCACTTTATTCAGTGCCAGATTGCCTTTAATTAATTGAAGCTGATTCATCCAATCATGGCGCGCATGGCGCAAAACCTCGATTGTATCCCACTCTTTTTTCATATCCATGCTCCTACTCATAAAACTGCTTGGTGTAAGTATAACAAAAAAGCTGAATCACTGTGTAAGTTATTATGTATATGTTTGGAAAAATGAAGATTAGTTCATTTACGCTCTCATGAACAGAATAACAAAAACCAGGAGCTATTGCGAAGAATAAAAAAACAAGAAAACCCTAACCGCAGTGGTTAGGGCTTCTCTTTGGCTTACGCTTCTTGAGCTGCAGGATAAACACTTACTTGCTTGCGGTCACGGCCAAGACGTTCGAATTTAACGACGCCATCAACCTTAGCGAATAGAGTGTCATCTCCACCTTTACCCACGTTTACACCTGGGTAGATTTTAGTTCCGCGCTGACGGTAAAGGATAGAACCACCAGTTACGAATTGACCATCTGCACGCTTAGCGCCAAGACGCTTTGCGATTGAGTCACGTCCGTTCTTAGTTGAACCTACACCCTTCTTAGAAGCGAAGAATTGAAGATCTAATCTTAACATTTGTTCCACCTCCTACTGTTTGAAGGTTAATTTTATGTGCTTTCCGTACTCTTTTTCCATCGATTGCAATGTAATGACCATGCTTTCGAGGAGCAATTGAATTTTCTCCTGTGTATCCTCGGGCAAATTGTCCGGGACTTCACAGCGGAGAAAACCATCTGCACCCTGTTCAATGTCCGGGGTGATTCCTGTCAAAACGATGATGGAATTGACAGTCCCTATCGAGATGGTCGAAACACCTGCACAGACAATGTCGCTGCCATGGGCAGCATACCCAGCGTGGCCGCTGATTGTAAACGACTGGATGCGTCCGGATTTTGTACGATTAATCGTTGCACGAATCATGGTAATCCGCCTAAATTAAGCGTTGATCTTTTCGATCACAACTTTAGTGTAAGGCTGACGATGACCTTGCTTCTTACGGTTGTTTTTCTTCGCTTTGTACTTGAAAACGATGATTTTCTTTTGACGGCCGTTCTTTTCAACTTTAGCAGTTACAGTTGCGCCTTCAACTACTGGGCTTCCAACTTTAACGTTATCGCCACCTACAAAAAGAACCTTGTCAAAAGTTACAGTTTCGCCTTCAGCAGCATTTAGCTTTTCAATGTAGATTGCTTGTCCTTCTTCTACCTTTACTTGCTTGCCGCCAGTTTCGATAATTGCGTACATTCCAGTGCACCTCCTCATTAGACTCAGACTCGCCATCAGCAGGCGTTTGCCGAAGCAAAACTTGTGGACCTGATGTGTGCGGTTGTAGCACGGGTGCTACAAACAATAACATTAAAATACTATCATATGCCAAGCGATAGTGTCAACATAATAATACGTATTGATTAATGTTAACTGACAGCTGTATTTTTTGTTAAAAGTGCCTGGTTGAAGCACCGAATCTCAGTATATCATAAAAAGGTTTCTCTGAATGTGTTATTTCGAAATTTATCCGTAAACCTAATGCATCCTCGATCCTGGTTTTATGGCTGCCATCCCCGCCTGAAAAATGGCCTGCAACCTCTTCAGTTGTGGAAATCCAGACGGCATCATGATCTCCATTGCGATATTCCCACAATTCCCGTTCAAGGCGGTAGGCGATTGTTTCGGCACTGAGCACCTGGCCTGAACCGCCGCATGTTCCGCAAACAGCAGTCAATGACTCAGAAAGCGACTGCTTTGTCTTTTTCCTCGTTAGCTGCAGGATTCCTAGTTCGGTAAAACCAACAATCCGGGTCCGGCGTTCATCTTTAAGGATTTCCTTGCGGACAATGTCAAGGACCATATCGCGGTCCGTGTTTTCCTTCATATCGATAAAATCAATAAGGATGATCCCCGCAAGATCCCTGAGCCTGATTTGCCGGGCTGCCTCCGCCGCTGCCGCCATATTCGTTTTTACTGCCGTATCGTTTAAATTGGTTTTTCCGGAAAATTTACCTGTGTTCACATCTATGATTGTAAGTGCCTCTGCCTGGTCAATCACCAAATAGGCACCCTTTTCAAGCCAGACAATCCGTTTGAGCAATCGTTCAATCTCAGCCTCTATTTTATAATGAGAGAAAATATTATCTTTCCCATTGTAAAGCACGACAGAATTCCTATCTTTTTGCTGCAGCTCAAGCTTCTGTTTCAGCTCGAGGCTGTCAACGATAATACTGCCTCCAGACATGAGGGAAATAATTGAGGCAGCTTGTTCGTAAAACGTATCTCTAAGGTATATAATCCCTGGCTTTTTCATGACTTGAGCAGCTTTTTGCAGATCCATATACTGGGCACGCAGCTCATCCAGTTCACCAGTAATGGCTTCTTCCTGCTGGCGAAGGCTTTCTGTGCGGAATATCAGCCCTTCCTCCGGAGTTTTGGCTCTCTGGGCAAACTCCCGCCATCGGTCCCTGATTTCGGGAGTTTCCGCTTTTTTCGAGACCGCCACGTATTTTCCCTTGGGCATATAGACAAGATTTGAGCCCTGAAGCTCAATGATCGCAGTAAGTCTTGCCCCCTTGGTGCCGGCAGCATCCTTTTCCACCTGAATAAGGAGACGCTCGCCCTGATGAATAAAGGCAGATATCGGACGATTTGATTTATTATCTTCCTCTGAAAGAACAAATCCCGGAACCTTGTCCCTGGACAGGAAGCCGCTCATCTCCTCCCCAAAATTGACAAAAGCCGCATTCATGCCCGGGATGACCTTCTCTACGATTCCAAGATAAATATTGCCTACTAGAGACTGCTGATCAGGCTGTTCTATATGTATTTTTTCCACATTGCCATTCCTGATCAATGCTAAGCGTTTTTCTCTCGATATGGTATTAATAATCAGTTGTTCCATGATTTCTCCCCATGTAAAAAAATGCAGCAGGAACAGGGTCCCGCTGCATTTATTATCCTATTTCAATATGTGTAAAGCAAATCTCCTATTTTGGCAGTCATCAGTTTTTCGGTGAAAAATGCGTGAAGCAGTTCATTCTCATCCATAACGAGTTCTTCCCCGTTTTTTTGTTTTACAATGATAGGATGCTTGCACCCGCGCTGGAATTTTTCAAGGACATTGCCTACCAGATCATTTTCTGCCACATTGATCGGTTTTAGCTCCCGAAAATCACTTTGTTTTCCATAATGCCTTTCCATTAAGAAGCGCATGAAAATAAATCGCCTTTGCTTCCATTCATAATACAGGGAGAAGCCCAAGAAACCAATGATCACCCAGACATTCAATGTTAATGGAGCCAAAATCGTTATGCTAAGTGAAAAGATTGCCAGAGCCGCAATCGATAAAAAGATCGTCCTTGCATGCGCCTCCTGGAAGGATGCACTCAGGGAAAACAGGATGAATACAAGCTTGCCGCCATCCAGCGGCCATATTGGCAGCATGTTAAAAACCAGGACCATTAAATTGTACTCAATGAAAAGCGAATGCCATTTTTCCGGAAAAATGCCAGCCAGATATAACATATAAGCGAGTCCCATCATCCAAACATGCTGAAGCGGCCCGGCAAGCACAACATACAGCTCTTCTTTGAGAGGACGATTGCCGTGCTCATCCATTTCAGCAACTCCTCCGAACGGCAGCATCGCAATTTTTTTGATTCTCCATGAAAAAAAAGAAGCTGCTGCACCATGTCCCATTTCATGAACAAAAATTATCAGCAGCACCATCATCAATTCAATAAAATGCGCAGTTGCGACAGCAAGGGCAATAACCAGCCACAGCAAAGGATGAATCTGGATTTTACGAAGCAAAGAAAGAGTTTTATTCAAATTTGATCACCTGGACCGGGTCTATGAAGTCATTCCCTTTTTTAATCGCAAAATAAAATGAACCTTTCGTACCATCCGTGCTGTCCATGGCGGTTCCAACCTTCGTTCCTTTCGAGATGTACTCGTAAAGATTCACATCGATGCCATCAAGATTCCCATACCATGTTTCACTTTTATCAGCATGCTGGATGATGACCGTCTTTCCGAATCCATCCTTCATACCCACAAAGTGGACAAGACCTTCATCCATCGCTTCGACTCCTGCACCTTTTCCTGTCTCAATCATGATCCTCTGGCCATTATCGCCAAAATCCTCAAGGATCTTTCCAGACGCAGGAAGAGCATATTCCGTATCTTCTGAAAGCTCCTGTTTGTCAGTGTCTCCAGTATTTTTTACCGGAAGAAGCGCAAGCGGCTTTCCGAACTGATCTTCATACCAATCTGAAACAGCCGCAAACTGAAATTCCTGTTCCATCGCATGCTTCACATAATTTTGAACCGTAACTGCTTTTTCAGCAGGGCTCCTGAACAGAATCGCGACAATCAATACAAGACACGCTGAAGCCAGGATCTTGAACAAGAAAACTTCCTTTTTGAATAATGGATGGTTTCCATCGCCAGGACCAATATCGTAGGACGGAACCCTGTCAAAGCCATGCCGCTCCTCCTCAGAAAATAAGAATCGCCCCTGGTCCATTTTCTCCATTCTTTCCCGCTCTTTTTTCCTTTTCATCATTCTTCTGCGAACATCATCCGCTCTTGAGCTCATGAAATCCCCACCAATCCCCTTGTACTCTAAGTTAGTACAAGTTTATGACCTGTCCAACAAGAGTATGACAATAAGAGATTAAAACTCCTGTTTAATCTGGCCGTTGATTTCCATTCCAGGCGCTTCGCTTTCCGCGGGGCTGGCGCTGAGCCTCCTCGTCGCTTTGCTCCTGCGGGGTCTCATCTGTCCAGCTGCGCCCGCAGGAGTCTACGCACCTTCCATTACAATCAACAGGATTTATATACCCATTGTGCATTAACAAACCTTTGACATACCTAATTTATAAGAGTGTTAGCGAAATGAAAAAGGCACCTGCGAGATAAGAATGAAAATACTTATCGGCAGGTGCCTTATCTTATTTAACGTACTCCGAAAAACTTTTTGATTTTCGAGAATACGCCTTTGTTTTCGTTATCAAGCTGCTGCAGTGGAACTGATTCACCAAGGATCCTTCTGGCGATGTTCCTGTATGCAATCGATGCCTTGCTGTTTGGGTTCAGGGCAATTGGCTCGCCGTGATTCGAAGCCTTGATTACTTCGTCATCATCCGCGACAATCCCAATCAGGTCGATGGAAAGATGCGTCGTGATCTCATCGACATCAAGCATATCGCCATTTTTCATCATATGGCTGCGGATACGGTTGATGACAAGCTTGGGCGCTTCCACATTTTCTTCCTTTTCCAGGAGCCCGATGATCCTGTCGGCATCTCTGACGGCAGAAACTTCTGGAGTCGTTACAACAATCGCCTTATCAGCCCCAGCTACCGCATTTTTGTAGCCTTGCTCGATGCCGGCCGGGCAATCGATAATGATATAATCATAGTCCTGCTTAAGTTCGTTGACCAGCTTCTTCATCTGCTCCGGCTGGACAGCTGTTTTGTCACTCGTCTGGGCAGCAGGAAGCAAGTAAAGATGGTCATCGAAGCGTTTATCTTTAACAAGTGCCTGATGAATTTTGCAGCGGCCTTCCACTACATCCACAAGATCATATATAATCCGGTTCTCAAGCCCCATGACAACGTCCAAATTGCGCAGGCCGATATCAGTATCGACAAGGCAGACTCTTTTGCCTTGAAGGGCTAAAGCTGTCCCAATATTAGCCGAGGTGGTCGTCTTGCCGACTCCGCCTTTTCCGGATGTAATGACAATCGCTTCTCCCATTTTAGAGGCCTCCTTCAAATCTAGTTAAATTAGGTCTTTTTTTCATTAAAACTTGCAATCTATCAACGACAATCTGTTGATTATCCGATATGTACGCGCATTCCATTACCCGATTTTCTTCATCCGGAAGCAGGTCGGGTGCCCTATTAAAACAATCGCTGATCCTCAGCTGTGATGGCTTCATGACTGAGGCGGCGATCACTGCCTCTTCATTCCCCTCACAGCCGGCGTGGGCAATTCCCTTCAGTGTTCCCATGATGAAGATATTCCCGGTTGCCTTAACGGTACCGCCAGGATTGACATCTCCAATCAGGAGCAAATCGCCGACAATTTCAAGCACCTGTCCCGAACGGATCACCCTTGCAACGGAGACAATTTCTGTTTCCCGCCGTTTCCGCTCAGCTTCTTCCCTGGTAATCACATTCGTCTCCAGATCCTCGACAATCAGGTTGCGCTTCTGTCGAATCAGGTCCTTCAGTTCTTCCTGCTGCTCCTCGGTTAGGTAACGATTGCCTGCCTTAACCTTAACGGAGAGCAATTGCTCCTCCTCCTGAACGCGCGAGGAATTAGACAGCTTCCTGTCGAGCTCCTTTTTCAGTTCCTCGTAGGAGCATGTATCATCCAAATGGAGGGTGAGTCCATCTTTTGTCCCTTTAATTGTCACATTTTGTGTCTTCTTCATTCCGGATGTTCACCTCATAAGAAAAGCGCAAGCGCCTTGGTCAGGGCCGGCTCGAAGGCCAGGCGCTGCAGCTAGACAGTAATCCTCAATCAAGCTGGTTTTCATTTCTTTTACAAGAAATTCGACAAGCATATCTGAAATTCCTTTATTTGAATAACCGTGCACATGAAATTTCTTAATCGTGACGCAGCCTGTCAGCAGCGTTCTCGAACTGCCGTTTGAATGGAAGGGCAGCAAGGATGATGAATGCGAGATTCAAAATCATAGTAGGTGCCAATCTGATTTTTGCATAGGTCGAAAAGTCCAGATCTGTCACATGGATCAAGTGCATCATTTCATATGCGCCAACTTCAAGCATGGCAATCCCCAGGAGGGACATTAATGATACGATGAAGATATTTGACTGCAGAACCCTTAGCATATTTGCAAAAAGATAGGCAATGAATGGGAACATGAAAAGGTAAATCCCGATTATTTCAGTATAGACGACATCATACAGAAGACCGAAGATGAATCCATAAAGGATTCCACGCTTCGGACTCAAATAGGCAGTCAAGAATAAAATGCCGGCCATCAAAAAGTGAGGGGCAAAAATCCTGTCACTGTTAAATAACTCTGCTGGAATTAGCTCTACAAACAGACTCTCCAGGATAAACAGAAAAGCGAATAGTGCTGGAAGCAGGAAACGAATCAATTGCCCTCCTCCTCGCCTTCTTCACTCTCTTCAGTAAAATCGACAGAGGCCATCGCTTTTTTCACAACCATGACGTGCTCAAGGTCATACAGGTCGGCTTCCGGTTTAATGTAGGCCGTTTGGTTGAGGCCAAATTCATCAGGAACCACCTTTACAACCTTGCCGATTGGCAATCCTTTTGGGAATACGCCTCCAAGGCCTGAAGTAATAACATTCTGATCCTTTTCTACTTTGGCATTGTACGGAAGTCCCTTCAATAAAAGAAGCTCCTTCTCCTTATCGTAGCCGTTGATTGTTCCGTGAAGCTCTTTTTCCCCCTGAAGCAGCGCTGAAATCCGGTTTGTTGAATCAAGCGCGCTCACCAGCTGTACAGTCGAGGAAAACGGTGTCGTGCTTTTCACCTTGCCAATCAAACCTCTGGCGGTAATGACTGCCATGTTTTTCTCGACTCCATTGGCTTTTCCCTTATTGATGATGATGAGCTCATTCCAGCGATCCGGGCTGCGTGCGATCATGACCGCCTGGATAGGCTCGAAGTCTGCAAGGGATTCTTTTTTATCTAAAATTTCCTGAAGCTCCTCGTTGTCTTTCTCAAGGGAATAAACCTTAGCTTCAAGTCGGGCCATATCATCAAGGCGTTTCTTTAATTCTTTGTTTTCCTGATATGTATTCTGCAAGTCTTGAAGGTTTCCAAACACACCCGCAATATAATGTGCAGGCCTTGATACAAGGGATTGAACCCAGCTTGTCGAATCCTTCACAAACTGCTCCGGCCAAGTCAATTCTTCCCTCTCCCTTAATGAGAAACCAATCAATGCCACGAGGACAATAATGCTCACCAGCAGCATTATCAGGCGTTTATTGAAAAAGAACTGTGGCATGATTTACACCTCTTCTGTATAAAAATTGTAATGACAAGAGAGCAGGGAAGCCGGCTATCATCCGCTTCCCTTCTTTTTTGGCCTCTCCGTCAATTTTGATGAATGATCTATGGGTAATCTTATTATCTTGATTCTTTTGCTTTGTTTTTAAATAGGTCGATATGATCAAGCGCTTTTCCGGTACCAATTGCAACACAGTCAAGCGGTTCCTCGGCAATCAGCACTGGCATTTTTGTTTCCTCGCTGATGACCTTGTCCAAATTGCGCAGCAAAGCGCCACCACCAGTCAGGACGATGCCTCTGTCCATAATATCTGAAGCAAGTTCAGGCGGAGTTTTTTCCAGTGTAAGCTTAACAGCATCGACAATTGCGTAAACTGTATCATTAAGCGCTTTGGCAATCTCGGCTGCTGTAATTTCAATAGTTTTTGGAAGGCCAGTCAAAAGGTCACGGCCGCGGATTTCCATGTTTTCGATCCCTTCTGGCTCACCAGCAGAACCGACTTCCATTTTGATCGTTTCAGCTGTTCTCTCACCAATCATCAGGTTATAAGTCTTGCGGATATAATTGATGATCGCATCATCCATCTCATCGCCTGCGATACGCACGGATTGGGATGTAACGATTCCGCCAAGGGAAATAATCGCGACTTCCGTTGTTCCGCCACCGATATCCACAACCATGCTGCCGGTAGGCTCCCAAACCGGAAGATTCGCACCGATCGCTGCTGCAAACGGTTCCTCAATCGTGAAGGCATCCCTGGCTCCAGCCTGGCGAGTTGCGTCAATGACCGCCCGCTCCTCAACAGCGGTGATCCCAGACGGAACGCAAACCATGACATATGGCTTGCCTGAGAATAAACCTTTATTCTTAGTAGCCATTTTGATGTAATATTTCATCATTGTCGCAGTTGTTTCATAATCGGCAATTACTCCATCCTTCATAGGCCTTAAGGCTACGACGTTCCCCGGGGTACGGCCGATCATGTTCTTTGCATCATTGCCGACTGCGACGATGTTTTTTGTATCTGTCTGCAGCGCCACAACTGACGGCTCCCTTAAAACAATTCCTTTTCCTTTTACATATACGAGTGTATTCGCTGTACCCAGGTCAATTCCCAGGTCTCTCGTTCCAATTCCAAACATCGTTGTATCTCCCTTTCTGAACATAAATGCAATAAAAGAACAGGCAATCTATTTACAATCAAAATATGATTATTTTTTCACAGATTTTTGACAAAAAATTTAATTATGCCCGCAAAAATCATAAATTATATTATATCTCAACGTCAATCAAAATCCTAGTATCATACATACCCTTTTTCCTTTAAACTAACATATTTATTTTCGCCGATGATCAGGTGGTCCAGCAATTCAATGCCGACGATTTTGCCAGCTTCCGAAAGCCTCTTGGTCACCTCGATGTCCTCGCGGCTTGGCGATGGGTCCCCCGAAGGATGATTATGGACGCAGATCACCGAGGCAGCAGACCGGCGGACGGCTTCCTTGTACACCTCGCGTGGATGGACGATCGAGGCATTCAGGCTGCCGATAAAAATCGTCTGCTTATGGATAATCTGGTTTTTCGTATTTAAGTAGAGGCATACGAAATGCTCCTGGGTCAGGAAGCGCATATCGTTCATCAAATATTTTGCCCCGTCTTCAGGCGACCGGATCACATAGCGCTCATCAAGAGTATGATTGGCAATCCGCCTGCCGATTTCAACAGCAGCGAGGACATGAATCGCCTTGGCTTTGCCAATGCCTTTGATATCTGTCAATTCTTCAAGTGTGGCATCTTTCAACAGCCTAAGTCCCTCAAACTGGGTCAGCAGGCGATTCGCCAGCTGCAGGACGGACTCTTCCCTCGAGCCTGTCCCAAGCAGGAGGGCAAGCAGTTCGTGATTTGACAGACTCTGGGGACCGTTTTGGATAAAACGCTCCCTTGGCCGTTCATTTTGCGGGTAATCTCTGATCATCAATGAATGTGTAGACAATAGATCTTCCTCCCAGTCCATGATTATTGACGAGGGAAGTGTAGAAGAAGTTTCTGTGGTTTTCTTTTTAATAAGGAAGGATGTAACCGGTCTTTCGGAGTTCCCTGATCAGTCTTGAAACAGGCAGCCCCATAACTGTGTAATAATCGCCCTTGATTTCTTTGACAAGCATGCTTCCGAATCCCTGGATCCCGTAGCCTCCTGCCTTATCAAATGGCTCACCGCTCTTAATATAGGTGTCGATTTCTTCATCTGACAAATCCCAGAACGTCACATCTGTTTTTTCATAGAAACGTGTTTCCTTCTCTGGAGATAGGATGGATACTCCGGTATAGACTGAATGGCTTCTGCCAGACAGCTTCCTGAGCATCTCAAAAGCTTCCTGTTCACCTGCAGGCTTTCCGAGGATTTCCCCTTCATTGACAACCACTGTGTCTGATCCGATTACAAAACAATCCGGATAGCTTGCGGCTACTGTGGCTGCCTTGCGCGAAGCAAGTTCCATCACAGCTTCTGAGGGACTTAAATCCTCACTGAACGATTCATCAGCATCACTGCTCGAGATTTCAAATTCCAAGCGGAGGTTTTCAAGAAGTTCTTTTCGCCGTGGAGAAGATGAGGCTAAAATGAGGCGTTGCATAAAATCACCTTTCTTTTGTATTTGCATCAAAGGGAGATACAAGCTAATCGTATCAAACTTCAAGATTCCAAACAATCTTTAGTCCTTGTTTATGCAAAAAAAATCAGAGCCTGGCGCAAAATGGCGAAGGCTCTGTTAATTTGTTCAATTTCCCGGAAAATATTCGGCTGGCGGTTTCGGCGGGAATGCTCAGCTGCCGATCGCCTGATAGGCGGAAAGGAATGCCAGCAAATCAGCCTGCATGCTTGAAAGCTGAGCTGCATCCTTCGATTTTTGATAGTCTGCAAAAGCTTTGCTGGCTCTTTCAATACTTGCCTTTGCCTTTAAAACATTTTTATCTTTAATATTCTTGTCTGGCATCTCACTCAGCATGACCTGATATTCTACGATTTTTTTCTGGAGTTCTGGTGTATCTGCTTTTCCGCTGGAAAGGATCGAATAAATCCCAGGTGCCTGCTGCAGGAATTTTGCTGCATTTGCTGTTACTTCAGCTGCGGTTCCGCCCGCAATATCAACCTGTTTTGCAAATACCTCGACTCCCTTTGCTTTCAAGGCATTGCTGATTTCCTTTGCTTCCTCGATGCTGCCTGCCGTTCCCAGGTAAATCGCAAACTGCCCGTTCACAGGGAATACTTCCGCATTGATCCCTTGCCCGGAAAGTAAATTAATTCGCTCCTTCGCTGCTTCCTCTGTGGTGAAAATCCCATTTTGAACCACGAAAGCAGAGATCGGATTTAAAGGGACGGATGTTTTACCAGCCGCAGGCGTGTCCTTGTCTTTCTGTTCCGGCGTAACAGTCGTGATGGCTGGCGCAGCCTGGTCAGTTTCACCAGTTACAAACTTCAAAATGGTCACGCCAAAGGCAGTCCCCAGGAGGACAGCAAGAAATACGGTCACAAAGATGGTCGTATATAATCGATTATTCCGGGGTGATTTCTTATTCCACACCGAAATCCCAACTGACTTCTTTTGCTTCTTGTTATTCTGTTTCGGGGCAATTTTATATTCCTTGACCGGCTCCACTTCGGCCGGATCCGGTAATATCCAGTCAAAGTTATCCTCTGCCTGCTCCTGTGCGGCCGCTGATTCTGACATGGCCTCTTCTCTATCAATCTGGATATAAGAATTTTCTTCCTCCAACATTCCCGTATTTTCTTCTTTTACCGGCCGGTTCTTTCCATTTATCTTTATCGTAATGGTCTTGCCTTGCTTGTCCACTGCTTGTACCTCCTCCTGCCCGCCCTATTTTGCTTCATCCTATCATACAGACAAAAAAAAATAACAAGACTTTTGTCGTCTTGTTATAGAATGCTTTCGTCAATTTTTTTACTTAATATAGACTGTTGATTTCCGTTCCGGGTACTCGCTTTCCACGGGGCATCCGGTGAGCCCGTAGGAGTCGAGTACCCTCCACTTCAATCAACAGGTGCTATAAATCATTCTTCATTACTGTCTTCTAACATAGCTTCATTCGAATCAAGACTATCACCAGTTTCTGACTGGTCTCCGGTTACATTATCATCGGAATAGTCGCCGAATGTCGGGAATGGGTTCCGTTTGTTGGCTGGTTCCGGTGTTTCGATTTTCGGATTTTTATCCTTCAAATCCTCGAGTCCTGATAGATAATAGGAATTAATAGTAAGCGTCATGACAATTGGGTTTTCTTCATCGGAAAGTGAATTGATTTCCTCCGGGCCGCTGAACGAGATTGAATCAACTTTCACCAGACGTTTCAGATTTTCGAGTGTTTCGATGAATTTCTCTACTCCAAAATAATCATCAGCCTCAACCGTGATAGTAACAGCGGTTTTTTCAACGCCATCTGGGACTGCCAATGAATCCGTCTCTGTTCCTGAGTCTGTGTCAGTTCCCTCGTTTTCTCGTGTCTGAGCCGCTTCGGTAATTGCTTCACTTGCCTCCTGGCTGAACTCCATCGAGGTGATATAGCTGTTGGAAATGACTTCGGCTTTTTCAAGGTCGAGCAGAAGCTGTTCGATCATTGGGTCGACAGGCAGCATCTTTTGAAGCTCAATCGTACTGCCGGTGTCGTTTTTTGCAGCTGCCAGGCGGGTCTCAAAGGTTTCGCTGAGCTGCTGTTCTGACTTCAATTGATTCTCCTTCAATGCGAGGCTGTCCTTTAAAGGATTTATATACAAAAAGTAAGCACCTGCATACATCAAGGCTGCAAGAATGGCAGCAACGGCCAGTATCGTTATGTTTTTTTTCTCTAAACGGAGGTTCACGTTTCGTCTCCTCCTTTTGAAGCGACACTGCTATTTTTCATGAATTCATCTTCTTTAAAAATAAGCTCATATTCTGCTGTATAGCGGGGCATTATTTCCTCTTCCCTTTTCTCTGAAACAGCAGCATCGGTATTTGCTAGGGCAGTTTCCTCATTCTTTACAGCCACTACATTTAATAATGAGACCTCTTCAACCCAATCAGAACCTTTAAGAGAACTCAAATAATACGCAGCATCTCTTGAAGCATCAAACTGGATGGTAAGCAGGACAGAATTTGTGTTGCTATATTCAAAGTTTTTAACGAATCCTCGTTCAGGCAATTGGGAAATGACATTTCGGAGCAGCGGTACGGTCTCCATCGGGAACTGCTCGGCCCATTCTGCAGCTTCTTGCAGCTTCATCGCTGAATTGGCTGTATCTCCGTCGGCGATTTTTGCCTGCTGGGCTTCATTAAGCTTTTGCACACTCGCAATCTGCTTATCTACAGAAGCCATTTTCTTTTCATAGCTGTTTCCTTGTAGGAAGATGACCGACGCACTTGCTGAAAATAGCACCAGGATTAAAAGAGCGATCATGAGCGAGGAAGATTTCTTATGTTCTTTTTTAGGTAAAAGGTTAATCTCGACAAGCATCATTTACACCTCTTTCAATCCAAGTCCCAATGCAAGATGAAAAGCCTTCGGCAATTCTTCTGCTGCTTCTCCATGGAGCGGAACTCTCAGGGTATCAATCTGAATCCCGAATCGTTCTTTCATATCATTCAATATCCGGTCAAGCATAGGGTGGTCCCCGTTGACCAGGATCCTGGTGACTTCCCTTTTCCCTTGAGTCAATGAGTAGTGGTAGAAGTCCATCAATTTGGCGATATCACGATAAATATCCTCAAGCTGGAATGTCAGTTCGGCAACTTCCCCTTCATACACCATTTCCTGGCCTGAGAAGCGTCCCCTGCCGCTCTTTACCTTCCAGTTCTCCTGCATATCGCCGGGAATATGGCGCATGAATACAGGAATATGCTCCTCGAACACACACATACTGACAACATCGAGATCGAACTGGACAGTCAGCAGGATTTCCTTTTCACTCTTCAATGCCTGCTGATAATAAAGCCGGTAAATAGCGAGCGGCGAGATATCTGCGGCAATCGGTTTTAGGCGGGTGCCTTTAAACAAATCAGCATATTCAGTTACATATTTTTCTGGAGCTGCAAAAACTAGTATCGTTTGCTTCTGGTCCTCTATCCCAAGAGGAATGATATCAAAAACAGGGTCCTCAAAAGGAAGATGGATGGAGGTGCCCAGCTCCAAATACAAATAGCCATGGATTTCATCCTCTTTTACATCAGCCGGAATCGAAACCTTCCTGATGATGACAAGCGAATCCGGTACAGTAAAGCGAATTTCCCTTTTGCTGATCTTCCAGTCATCAATGCATTCATCAAGGATGTTCTCCAATGTGTCGAAGTCCTGGATTTTGCCATCCAAAATGATTCCTGGAGGCAAATATCGCTGCCCGTAATGAAGCGGAGTCGCCGGATTTCTTTGCTTCAATTCTACATAGCGGATTGAATGGTCATTAATCACGATATTAACAACCTTGCTTCTGCCGGAAAAAAGAGATAATGCCATGATCTGAAACTCCTTTATGAAAAAACCCTAAATTAATAGATTGAAATACCACTGGATAATCTTGCTTCCAAAAAAGTAGGCTGTCAGTGTACCGAGAGCTATAAAAGGTCCAAAAGGAATATGCTGCTTCCTTTTTAACAACCGTAAAAGCATCCCAGTTACACCGAAAACCGCTCCAAAAAATGTGGCGAAAAAGAAGGATAGCAGCATGGTCTTGAAGCCGACAGCAAAGCCAATCACTGCGAATAGTTTAATGTCGCCTCCGCCCATTCCTCCCCTGCTGACAATCGCGATCAATAAAAGGAGAAAAAAGCCTGATGCTGCCCCGGCCAATGAATCCCACCAGGGAGTAAGAGGAATGAAAATCCGTTCTACAATAAAAATCCCGGCAAACACCATCAGTACCTTATCCGGGATGATCATATATGACAGGTCAGAAACAGTAATGATGATCAGCAAGGAAATCAATGTAAGGGCGATGACAAGCTCCTTGTTCCAGCCTACTGCCAAAGGAGCAAGAGCAAAAAGCACACCAGTCAAAAGCTCAAACAAAGGATAAACAGGAGAAATGCCGACCTTGCACTGGCGGCATTTCCCCTTTTGGAATACATATGACAATACTGGTATTAATTCGAGTGCAGTCAGCTGGTGACCGCATTTTGGACAGGATGATCTTGGTGCTACGATTGATTTGCCTTCTGGGACTCTTAACGCGACTACGTTGAAGAATGAGCCAAGGAGGAGGCCTAAAAATAAAAGGCTTGAGATCAACATATTATTGAGCAGCTGTAATTAATTCTTCTTCTGTAAGTACAGCAGAAGCTGGTGTAGCTTTGTTTAGAGCAGTAGCTGCTTTTTCGTGAGCAGTAATTGTGTATTTATTTGTACCTGAATTATAATTCACTTCAAAATCTTTATCATCTGAGTTTGATAAATAATTAGCCAGCGCTGTTTCATCCCATGTAGCAACGTTTGGGTTAGCAGCATGCGCAAGTTTGGCCGCATTAATAATTTGAAGTGCATCACCATAAGCTGCATCTTTTTTTGAGTTCTCAATTATCTTACCAATACTCGGAATCGCAATCGCTGCAATAATCCCCAAAATAACGATTACAGCTAATAGTTCAATAAGCGTCAAACCTCTTTGATCTTTCAATTTCTTCTTCAATGCTTTAAACATTTTGAACTCTCCCTTTTTAGTAAAATATACCTATGACAAAAGAAATATGTAACTATCAATATTATAATGGGTAGATTGGAAAATTCATATAATTTTTTAGTAGTTTTTGTCTTTTTTTCGCATAGTTTAGTTCACATGATTGAAGATGTCGAACATTGGAACCATGATTGATGTAACAATCGTTCCAACAAGGCCCGCGAGCACGACAATCATGATCGGTTCTATCAATGATTTAAGCTGGTCGGTGCTTGTTTCTACTTCTTTTTCATAGAATTCGGCTACTTTCCCGAGCATCCCATCGAGCGAGCCTGTTTCTTCACCTATGGAAATCATTTGCGTAACCAGCGGCGGAAAGGCCCAGTGCTGCTTCATCGGCCCTGTCATCGATTGTCCTACTTCAAGTGCATCCCTTGATTGGCGCACCACACGTGAAATCACTTCATTTTCTACTACATTTTCAACGATGGATAACGCCTGAAGAATCGGGACTGAGCTCGTGAATAGCGAGCTAAGTGTCCTCGTCATCCTTGCGAGCACTGCTTTTTGCATAATTTTGCCGAACAGCGGCATCCTGAGCAATGCATAATCCAGATAATACTTTGTCTTTTTGTTTTTATTCATTGCAATGATAAAAACTACCACAGCGATTATGAATAAAATAATCAGCCACCAGAACTGTTGCATGAACTCACTGGCTCCAAGAACGAATTGCGTTATTGCAGGCAGCTCTCCTCCAAAATCCGCGAACATATCAACAAATGTCGGCACAACAGAAACGAGTAGGAAAATGACAACACCGATCGCTATGAACGCAATAACAGCTGGATATGTCAAAGCAGCCACAACTTTTTGGCGGGTGTTATGCTGTTTCTCATAGTGGTCTGCAAGGCGTTCGAGCGCTTCGTCCATATTTCCGCCTGCTTCCCCGGCCTTGATCATATTGATATACATCGGAGAAAATATCTTTGCATGCTTCGATGACGCCTGGGAAAGCTGGTTTCCCTCCCTTAGCTCTGCTTCGATATCCAGCAGCGCTTTTCGCAATGCCTTGCTATCCGTCTGGCTTGCAAGTATTTTTGTCGATTCAACAACTGAAACACCAGCTTTTAATAGAGTGGCAAACTGTCTCAGATAGATGACCAGATGCTGAAGCTTAACAGGATTTCCAATCGCAATATCCTTCGTTAATAGTGTTTCAGGCACCTCTACGATCTCGGTTGTCCTGATTCCTTCTTCACGGAGCCTTTCGAGCGCTTCACGTTTGGAGCCTGCTGTAATCGTGCCTGAGCGTTTTTTTGTCCGGTCCCGGCCGGAATATTTAAATCGTGCCATGTTACACCAACTTCTCCAATAAATATGGCCCAGCTGCTTCCCTGGAAACAATCCCCTTTTGGACGAGCTCATTGATGCTCATCTCGAGAGTGTGCATGCCATAAGCTTTCGATGTCTGCATGATGCTCATGATTTGATGGATTTTTTCATTGCGGATCAGGTTGGCTACAGCGGCATTATTGACGAGAATCTCTGTCGCTGCACGCCGACCTTGTTTATTAATCGTTGGAAACAGCCGCTGTGAGATGACTGATACCAGAACCGATGCTAATTGGATCCGGATCTGTGACTGCTGTGCTGGCGGAAAAACATCTATGATCCTGTTGATCGTTGCAGGGGCACTGGATGTATGAAGCGTCCCGAGAACGAGATGGCCTGTTTCTGCAGCGGTGATGGCCGTCTGGATTGTATCAAGGTCACGCATCTCGCCTACAAGGATGACATCCGGGTCCTGGCGGAGTGCTGCGCGCAGGCCATTGGCAAAATTATTCGTATCAAAGCCGACCTCCCGCTGGTCAATGATACAATTTCCATGCCTGTATAAATACTCGATCGGATCTTCCAGCGTGATGATGTGCTTCCTCATATTCTGGTTCATATACTGAATGACCGCCGCCAATGTAGTGGACTTACCGCTTCCAGTCGGCCCTGTGACAAGGATGAGTCCTTGAGGCTTTTCTGCCACCCTCTTCAAAATTGGCGGCAGTTCCAAATCTTCCAACGAAGGAATTGACGTAGGCACAACCCTGACTGCTAATGAAACACACCCTCGCTGATGATAGGCATTGATCCGGAATCTGGAAATTCCCGGGAGTCCATATGAAAAATCAAGTTCTCCCTTTGCTTTAAAGTCGTTCCACAATTTTTCGGGAATCAGCTGCTTCGCCATTCCTTCTGTTTCCTCAGGCAAAATACTATCGGTCCCGTATCTTCTAAGATCACCATTTATTCTCATAATGGGGGGGGTGCCGACTGAAATATGGATATCCGAGGCTTTAAGCTCAAATCCTGATCTGAGCAAGTGTTCAATTTTCTCTTTCATGCCCATTCCCCGCTTATTCTGTAATAGCTACCCTTAAGACTTCCTCTGTCGATGTAAGGCCCTGCTTTACCTTCAACAAGCCATCATCAATCAGGAAGATTGTTTTATTGCGTATCGCAATATCTCTTAAAACTGATACAGGCTCTTCATTCATGATCGCCTTGCGCAGCTCCTCATCGATGGCCAGCACTTCATGGATGGCAATACGTCCGCGGTAGCCTGTCATATTGCAGGACGAGCAGCCCCTGCCCTTCCAGACCGTTTCGATCTGGATCCCCCTTTTTGAGAAGATATCAACTTCCCGTTTGGTTGGCTCATGGGCTTCCGCACAGTCCCGGCATATTTTCCTGACAAGACGCTGTGCAACCACACCGCTTAATGAGGAAGCGACCAGGAATGGTTCGACGCCCATATCGATCATCCTCGTCACCGAACTGAGCGCATCATTTGTATGAATCGTGCTTAAGACAAGGTGACCTGTCAAAGAGGCCCTGACTGATACTTCGACAGTTTCCTTGTCGCGGATTTCACCGACCATGATGATATCCGGATCCTGGCGCAAGATAGAGCGGAGTCCGGCTGCAAATGTCATCCCAACATTCTGGTTGACCTGGATCTGGTTGATCCCCTCAAGCTGGTATTCTACCGGATCCTCAATCGTAATGATGTTCACTTCCTCACTGTTCAGCTTGTTAAGTGCTGCATACAGAGTTGAAGATTTGCCCGAACCAGTAGGACCTGTTATTAACACAATTCCATTTGGCCTTGAAATCATATTCATGAACCTTGATAGGTTGTGTTTATTGAACCCAAGCTTCTCGATATCATTCAGCGTGCTGCCCATGTCGAGTATCCGCATAACCACCTTTTCTCCATAGACAGTTGGCAAAGTGGATACCCGGAGATCGACTGGATGGAAGTCGATATTGACCTTGATCCTGCCATCCTGAGGCACCCTGTTCTCGGTGATGTCAAGGTTCGCCATGATTTTAACCCTGGCAATCAGGACATTCTGCATATGCTTAGGCAGCACACGCTCAGTCCTGAGAATGCCATCAATCCGGTAACGGATGACCACCTTCGTCTCCTGTGGATCGATATGGATATCACTCGCCTTGCTGGTAGACGCATTAGAAAGCAGCTGGTTGACAAGCCTTATGATTGGCGAGTCTACCTCATTTACTTTTTCTTCTTTAAGAGCCTCTGCGTTCAACGTATTTAAACTCATCAGCTCTTCAAAGCCTTCATTGCTGTCATAATACTTATTGATCGCCCTCAGGATATCATCCTTGGTGGCGATGGCCGTTTCAATATGGAAGCCTGTTGACAGCCGGAGGTCATCGACCGTGAAAAAGTCCATTGGATCGGCCATGGCGACAAATAGCTTGTCCCCTTCCTTTTTCAGGGGAATGACCAACCGTCTTATCGCCGTTTCCTTTGGTACTAGTGTGAACAGATTCGTATCGAATGGGTACCGAAAAAGACTGATATGCGGGATGCCAAGCTGGAATTCAAGGACCTCGATCAGCTGCTGTTCAGTTATGTACCCTTTTTGCAGAAGGGCATCGCCAAGCTTTTGCCCTTCCGCTTTATCGGATAAGGTGTTGTGCAGCTGCTCATCCGTTATGATTCCGGTCTCAACCAATAAGTCCCCTAGCCGCTTTCTTGTTTGTCTCATCTACAATCGCTCCATGTTCAATAGATTACTTAGGCTGTTCATTCGGCTTTCCCCAGAGTCCGCCTTCCGTATCTCCATCTTCAGCGGCATCCTCCTGGTTTGAAGAACCATCACTGCTTTGTTCTGGCGCCGTCTCATCCTGACCTGCCGGCACTCCCGGCAATGCATCCGGAGGTGTTTGATTTGTATCTGGCCCTGTAACAGCTCCAGGAAGGGTGTTTGCAGCTGTCCCGGTATCAGCACCAGGAGGGGTGTTTGGATCTGGAGCCGCTGGTTGGGCGGCAGGCTCAACAGGGACAATTTCCACCCTGTGCATTGGCGGATAAAAATCTTCAGAAATGAATTCTGATTCAAGGAGTTCCCCCTTATTTCCGTAAGTTTCACGCGAAACTGTAATCAGGAAACCAGGCTCTCCTTCTCTCTCAACCGACTTTTGCCCTGTGTTCAGAAGCGGAGAATATTGCTTAATGGTCCTTGGTTTAAATTCCTGCTTGTCAGAAGCTGTAAATTTATATTCATACAAAAGCGGTGCACCTGTAATCGTAACAAGCAATTCTTCATTCACGATCTCCAGCTTAATAGTGTAAGCTGTTTTATTAGGGTTAAAAAGCTTCAAATCAAGGTTTTTTGCAAAATCAACCTTTGACTCAAACCCAAGCTCAATATTTTCTGGCAGTTTAGAGCTGATATGCCTTTCGGCGATTGTAAAATTCGTCGAAAGGATGGCCTTATAAATCGCTGATGCAATTTGACTATATGCATATGCAGGCTTCTCGGCCAGATTATTTTCTATAGCATGGCTGGCCAAAGAAAATTGGGTTTCTGGAGCAATCTCAATTTTTTGAATAGCTTCTGCAAGTTCTTTAATCTCTGCGCTTTCTTCCGGCAGCACTAAAGATACTTTTGCAATCGTTACAGGCTCTTCTTCCGGAAGATACTTCTCAAGGCTGATTTCTGTTGCAAGAACCAGACTTTTAGCTGCTGCCTGCAAATCACTGCTCAGCAATTCTTTTTTCAGCTGGCCGGAAATGGTATCAGGCAATATCAAAGTATTTAAAGCTTCTTCCTTCAGTTCAACAATCAGTTCATTTTGTGCTCCGCTTTGTGCAGAGGCGACTGACTCCTCGATCAAGAATGCAAAATGTGATGGATCGATTGCAAAGGTTTCCCCTTTATAAAGCAAACTGATCTTGGCAGACTGCGTCCATTCGTTAATTTTTGCTTCAACCGCAGACTTTGCTTCCTCTTGTGTTTTATTTGAAACGTCCGTGTTTCCTATGTATGTATTTTCAGAGAATGGCTGATTAGTCGATGCACGGGAGCCAAATGCTGATGCTCCGAAATAGGTAAAGCTAAAGATAAAGATAGAAAAAACAGAAAGAATCAGCGAAAACTTCAGGATTTGCTGCTTTCTCACGTACTTGTCCTCCCGGCAGATAATGTATTAGTAGTTTTTAAGAGTGGGTGCTGGCATATGCCTTTTCATATTCATGATTAGCCAGCACATCATCCATTTCCATGCTGCCTGCTGGTTTAATCCACTCTACGTGAGGTATATGATCACCATTTCTTTGATCCAAAAATGATATATCATCATCAGCAAAGAATTGCGGATCTTCAACAAGCCCGGTTTTATTCTTTATGTCAGGATGAAGCTCTAACGCCGAAGGCTCCATTTTAACGGAAATGTCGTTCACGGAACCATGATTATCAAATGAATCCTCGTCGATATTGGTGTGTAGACGTTCTTTTAAAGGTGTTGAAACTTTTGGAGCAGAGAATCGATTCACTAGTATATAACTTGTACATGCCCCTAGCAAAACGATTAAAGACAGCACTTGCCATAATTCTGCAACCATCATTGACACTAGTCCGAAAGTCCCGATTATTGCCGCCATGATTATAACGATATTTTTTTCTTTCCTGGTCAACCCCATAGGTATCACATAAATCAAAATACCTGAAAAAACGATAGATATTAATAAAAATAACAGCTTCCCCATCCTTCCACTCCCCTGTTTCAACATATTTTGCGAGTTTCACAATTTTCTTTAAATCCAAACGTAAAGTCTCAAAATATGACAATTTTCACTTCTTTATATTGTATAATATAATTACTAGATTTAGAAGATAGGGGAAGAAAGTATTGGGAAAAAAGTTGCATAACCAAAATGGCCTGACACTGCTGGAGGTTTTACTGTCAATTGTGATCCTTACAATTGTTCTTGCCTCATTCGCTGCCTTTTTCAGCCAATCAGCATTATTCGTAAAGAAAAATGAAGAGAAGCTTTCCACCTCGCAAACTGCTCAGCAAATCATCAATTTAATTGAAGTGAACATTTCAAAAGGCCAGTTAGCAACCAGCACTGATTGCGCTGACTTTAGATGCACTTTAGATAAAGCTGGCTTAGAAGCCCTTTCAGGTCAAGCCATAAGCAGTACATATACTATATCGGCTGACTTCATTCCAAGTGTAGAAGAATTAGTCCAAGTAAAAGTAGTAATTTTTGACAATGACGATCCCGAGAGTTCTTCCGAAACTTTTACATATATAAGAAGGTGAACATGTGAATAACCAAAAAGGACTTTCCTTAATCGAACTTCTTGCTGCCATTGCCATACTCTTCATCGTCTCGGGAATCATCTACGGGGTGTTTTTTACGTTCAATAAAAATTACGATCGCATTTCAAATAAAAACAATATGGACCAGACAGCCAATCTTGTGCTGGCAACGATTAAAGAGTATCACCAGTCACATGATTCATACTGGATCAAGTATGATAGCACAAGCAAAAAGGCCTTCATTGGCAAGGATGCTGCCAATATATTGCTGGGAGATTCCAATTATAGGATGGATTTAAAAGTTGGATCTCCCGCAGCAGCTGCGATAACGGACACAAAAATAGATTCACATCAGCCACTTACAGTTGAATTGAACATTACGGACCAAAAAGGGCAGACACTTAAAGTTGAAACAACCGTAAAAAGGTATTAGGAGGGATTATGTTGAAGATAAGAAGTGAAGGAGGCTATGCTCTTGTCCTGGTTTTAGTGATTATCACAATCACTTTCACTCTGGCTCTCTCGATGAGCGGGATGGCTCTGTCTGCCCGGAAGCAGTTCAATAAGACGGATGGAGTCAACAAGGCAACTGATTTGGCAGAGATGGGAGTAGCTCACTATGAAACGCTGTTGGCTAAGATTGTCAGTGATTCAAATATAGCCGCTGATAAAGCAGTAGAAGCCGCGATAAATGGAGCAAATAAAAATGGGAAAAAAAATAGGAACTTACCCGAATATGACACTTACTTCTATCCCATCTTGAAGAGCAAATTAGATTTAACTGCTAATAAAAAGTTTTCGGTAATAGTAGAAAATAGCAATTCTTATTCAGTAAATCTTACATCATATACTTCTCCTGTAGATAAAAAAATCACTGTGAAATTTACTAGTGAAGGAAAAACAGACAAAGAATCGAAAATTTTAACCAGTACAGTTACCATTACGAAAAACTCGATAACCCGCCACGGGGAAGATGCACCCGATAAAAGCAAATTCTTGGCCATTGAAAATAATGCATTCGAGCTAATTGGGAATTACCCAACAAAGGTCTATTTAACCTCCACCTACTTTGAGAAAAAAATAGATTTACGTGGGAAGAATTTATTGACTGTAAAAGGAGATACATATTTTAAAGATAATGTATCACTTAAAGGTACAGATACTATTATCATTTATGGAGATGCAATCTTTTATAGCAATATTGATAACCCTTATGTAAACGGTAACTCTGCGTTTTGTGTCTATGGAAATACTTATTATGTCGAGAACAATAAGTTAGTTGAATACACACCATTTCCTTCCGGCAGGAAAGACGCCTGTCCAAGGCCGCTCGACGATGAGTGGTACATCAACCCAGATGAAGGTGTGAAGGTTCAATACTAAAGGCTGACCCATCCGGGTCAGCCTTTTTATTTTACATATTCCGCAACCCTGTTTCGGCCGGAACGCTTAGCTCCTACATATAATGCTCTGTCTGCGTGGCGGATCAGAGCGAGTGAATCGTCAGCGTCCTGCGGGGCGGTTGCTACACCGATGGATGCGGTGATATCCACGAGTACCAGTCTGTCTTCCAGATCCATGGATTGCAGGAGGGCGAAAGGCTCATTGGCAATCATTAGCCTGATTTGCTCGGCCAGTTTGAAGGCATCACCCTTCATCATATCCGGAATAAGGATGACAAACTCCTCTCCCCCATATCGGGCAACGGTTCCGATGTCTCCTATTCGTTCCTTCAGTCTGGCAGCCAGTTCAATTAAAATTTCATTGCCGCTTTGATGGCCGTATGTGTCGTTCACAGATTTGAAATGATCAATATCAAGAAGGATAAGTGACAGCAGCTCCCTCTCTCCCTTATTGCAGCTGCCCAAACTCACTTGAGAGCATGTTTTCAAAATAGCGGTAGTTATACAAGCCCGTCAGTGCACATCGCTCGCTATTCTCCTTTGTCTTTTCGTGATGCCTTGCATTTTCAACGGCAATGGCGAAATGGGAGCAAAGAATATCAACAATCATAAGCTGCGATTTTTCAAATGCTCTTTTTCTATTTGCAGCCAGAACAAGAACCCCGATTACCTGGTTGTTTCTTACAATCGGAACACTTAAAACGCTTTCGGCGTTTTTCGGTATGAATGCAGAGTGAATATGCTTCCACTCTTTGCGGGAGCTGAAGAGCATAGGCTTCTTTTCTGCCCAGACAAGTCCGCTTATTCCCTGGCCTTTTTTTAAAGACGCTTCATTGGGTACCAGTGTTTTCCCGAATTCAATTTTATGAATCAGTTTTAATTCCCGTTCATCTATTACATCCAAGACATAGGCATAATCAACCGGAAGCATTTCTATCAGCTTTTGGGCAAACAAATCAATAACTTCATCTGCTTTCAGCCTTTCTGCAAGCTGATGTCCAATTTCGGCTGCTTTCTGCAAAAACTCGTTTACCTTATCGCTGGAATAATAGAGACTTAGAATGATTGATAAGCTGGCAAATGGAATTCCAACAAACAGCAAGGAAATGACTCCCATTTCTCTGTATAGTTCATACAAAACAAATCCTATCGGGAAGGTTATTAAAGTCGTTACAACCTCCCAAATAAAATCCTTGCCGAAAAAAGGGCCTTTTTGCTTAGCTAAGACGGCCTGAATAAAGATGAGCAGAATGGTATTAATAGCGAAATTGCACAACCCATAAAGAATGCCAAGAACAATGATGAATGGTTCATTAGCGAAATCTGCTCCATGACTTCCCCCTAGTGCGTAAAATAGTAAACCACTTAGCAGCGATACTATGAAAAACATGAGAGAATTCAATGGGAATTTATATATATCCGCCTTCTGAAGCCTAAGCCTCAGCAAGAGAACCACTACAGATATCTGAATCAAAATCATTTCAACAAAAAGGCCATATGTTAGAAACACAGCCATCGAAACCCACTGGATCAAGAAAATCGGCGTATTGTTCACGACCATTGGCATGGATGCCACAACAGCAGTCAACAGGAGAAACGCCAATACATCTGCGATTGATCCCTGGATGGAGGGTGGATAGACCTCATAGGTTACCCAGATCCCAACAGGAACTACTAGCAGCCAGGCAAACCAAATAGCTTTTTTTACTGTGGCCGAAAGATTCATCTATCCACCCTCCTTTCATGAAATTACCGATTAGGTAAAAAGTCACACTTTTTTAATATTTTAGCAAACTTTTTGTACAATGTCATAATTTTCTTATTTATTTTCCAATATTTTTACAATAAATGGTTTTACTTCGGACAAAAAGTATAGAGAACCTGTCACAATCAGGATTTCATTTCCTTTTAAATCAACTATCTTGCTTTCAAGATAATTTTTATAATCTTGAGCGATTGTTTTCGTTTCGGATGGGCGGCCTGATTCCAAAAGCTCTTCTGCACTGGCCGCTCTTGGAAAATCAAAGGTCGTGAAGGTTAGGGTGTCCGAGACATCTTCCAGGATATTGATCATCCTGTCCAGCTTTTTATCCTTCAGTGCCGCAAAAAGGATACTAATCTTTTTATCGGCATATCGTGATTTTATTTCAGTGGCAAGGGCATTTATTCCTTCCTCATTATGCGCTCCATCGATCACAATATGAGGATGGTCACTGAGCACTTCAAGTCGGCCGGGCCAGTACGCTTTTTTGAGTCCTTCCCTGATGTGGGTTTCTTCTATAATGAAGGAATAGAACTTGCCAAGGATTTCAGCGGCCATGACAGCCAATGATGCATTATCCACCTGGTGAGAACCAATCATGGATGTCTCGAGATTCTCCAATTTGTTGAACATGCTTGAAAAAGTGAATCGTTCCCCGTCATTCAAGGATGTTTTTTCGCCTGCAAAAAATTGCTCTCCCAACTGATACAGTGGTGACTTCAGCTCTGCTGCCCTGCTGCGGATCATCTCTAAAGCCTCTGGCTGCTTCACTCCGGTGATGACACTTACGCCGTTTTTAATGATGCCGGCCTTTTCAAAAGCGATTTTTTCATATGTATCGCCAAGGATATTGATATGGTCGAGGCCGATGCTTGTGATGACAGAAAGCAAGGGATGGATGACATTGGTGGAATCGAATCTTCCACCCAAGCCTACCTCATAGATGACAACGTCGACCGGGTTTATTTTTGCAAAGAAATATAGAGACATCGCGGTGATGACTTCGAACTCCGTCGGACCGCCAAGCTCTGTTTCCTCCAGTTCATCGGCTAGCGGCTTGATGATATTGGCTGCCTGCACCAGCTCCTCATCGCTGATTGGCATGCCGTTAATGCTGATGCGTTCATTGAATTGCTCGAAGTATGGCGAGGTAAAAGTGCCTGTCCGGTATCCGGCTGTTTCAAGAATGGAGCGCAGGAATGTGACCGTCGAGCCTTTTCCATTCGTCCCGCCAATATGAACCGTTTTGATTCGCCTTTCTGGATTTCCCAGCCTTTCAAGCATCCATTCCATCCTTGCCAGTCCTGATTTGATTCCAAGTCTGAGTCTGGCATGGATCCATTCCACTGCCTCATTATATGTCTGAAACATGATAACACCTCAAATTCAAGATGAAGACGAACCAATACTGGTTCGCCTTCTGATGTAGTATTTATTTTTATCAGCCTTTAAGTTCATTGATGCGAGCTTCTACAGCTGCGCGTTTTTCAAGGTAATCCTTTTCTTTCGCGCGTTCTTCTTCAATGACCTTTTCAGGAGCCTTTTTCACGAAGCCTTCATTCGCAAGTTTCTTCTGAACTCGCTCAACTTCCTTATCCAGCTTCTCTTTTTCTTTTTGCAGACGGGCGATTTCTTCATCGATGTTGATGAGCCCTTCAAGCGGCATGATGATTTCAAGGCCAGTAACGACGGCTGTCATTGCTTTTTCCGGTGCTTCTACTTCAAGTCCGATCTGCAGGCTTTCCGGATTACAGAAGCGTACGATATAGCCGCGATTGCCTTCGAGAGTTTTTAACGTCTTTTCATCCTTAGCCTTCAGGAACATATCAACCTTTTTGCTAAGCGGTGTATTCACCTCAGAGCGGATATTCCTTACCGCACGGATTACTTCAACCAGAAGCTTCATATCCTCAGCTGCCTCATTGTCTGTCAATTCAGGGTCAGCCTTTGGCCAGCTTGCAATCGTGATTGACTCACCTTGATGCGGAAGGTTCTGCCAGATTTCTTCCGTGATGAACGGCATGAATGGATGTAGCAGGCGCATCGTGTTGTCAAGAACATAAGCTAAAATCGATCTAGTTGTCTTCTTGGCAGCTTCATCTTCTCCGTAAAGCGGCAGCTTCGCCATTTCGATATACCAGTCGCAAAGATCATCCCAGATGAAGTTATAAAGCGCTCTGCCTACTTCTCCGAATTCATAGCGGTCAGACAGCCTTGTAACCGTTTCGATTGTTTCATTCAGGCGAGTCAGGATCCATTTATCTGCGACAGACTTTTCGCCGCTCAAATCGATTTCTTCATACTTAAGGCCATTCATGTTCATCAATGCGAAACGGGAAGCATTCCAGATTTTATTAGCAAAGTTCCAGGTAGCTTCAACTTTTTCAGTGCTGTAGCGCAAGTCCTGGCCTGGTGAGCTTCCAGTTGTCAGGAAGTAGCGCAGGGAGTCTGCACCGTACTGGTCGATGACATCCATTGGGTCAACGCCGTTGCCGAGTGATTTACTCATCTTGCGGCCATCTTCCGCACGAACCAGGCCGTGGATCAAAACATCCTTGAATGGACGCTTGCCCGTGAACTCAAGTCCCTGGAAAATCATCCGTGATACCCAGAAGAAGATGATATCATAGCCTGTTACCAGTGCATCTGTTGGATAGTGTCTCTTATAGTCAGCTGCCTCTTCATTCGGCCAGCCCATTGTGGAGAACGGCCATAATGCGGAACTGAACCATGTATCAAGAACGTCATTATCCTGCTCCCAATTTTCGATATCAGCTGGAGGCTGGTGATCAACGTATACTTCCCCGGTTTCTTTATGGTACCAGGCAGGAATTCGGTGTCCCCACCATAGCTGGCGTGAGATACACCAGTCACGGATGTTTTCCATCCAGCGCATATAAGTATTTTCAAAACGCTCAGGAACAAAGTTAACCTTGTCTTCTTTTTGCTGAAGCGCAATCGCTTCATCGGCAAGCGGCTGCATTTTAACAAACCATTGAGTTGACAGGTAAGGCTCGACTACAGCTCCGCTGCGCTCTGAGTGTCCTACAGAATGCATGTGCTCCTCGATCTTGAACAATACACCCTGCTCCTGCAGATCCTTGACGATTTGCTTACGGCATTCAAAACGGTCCATCCCCTGGTACTTGTCGGCATTTTGGTTCATGCTGCCGTCTTCGTTCATGACAAGGACTCTTGGCAGGCTGTGTCGGTTTCCGATTTCAAAGTCGTTAGGGTCATGTGCCGGAGTGATTTTCACTGCCCCGGAACCGAATTCCATATCAACATAATCATCGCCGACAATCGGGATTTCACGGCCAACGATTGGCAGGATGACTGTCTTGCCAATCAGATGCTTGTAGCGGTCATCCTCAGGATGGACAGCAACTGCTGTATCGCCAAGCATTGTTTCAGGGCGTGTCGTTGCGATTTCAATATGGCCTGAACCGTCAGCAAGCGGGTACCTCATATGATAGAATGCACCCTGTACATCCTTATGGATAACCTCGATATCGGAAAGAGCTGTTTTTGCAGCCGGATCCCAGTTGATGATGTATTCGCCGCGGTAAATGAGGCCCTTGCGGTAAAGAGAAACGAATACTTCTTTTACAGCGTCTGACAGACCTTCATCAAGAGTGAAGCGCTCGCGACTGTAATCAAGCCCCAAGCCCAGCTTTGACCATTGCTTGCGGATATGCTGTGCGTATTCATCTTTCCACTTCCATGCTTCTTCAAGGAATTTTTCGCGGCCTAAATCATAACGGTTGATTCCCTGGCTGCGGAGTTTTTCGTCAACCTTCGCCTGTGTCGCGATACCTGCATGGTCCATTCCTGGAAGCCAGAGCACGTCGTAGCCTTGCATACGCTTCATTCGCGTCAGGATATCCTGCAATGAAGTATCCCATGCATGGCCCAGGTGAAGCTTACCTGTAACGTTTGGCGGCGGGATAACGATTGTGTAAGGCTGTTTCGTCTCGTCAGCCTTCGCTTCAAAAAACTTCCCTTTGATCCACCATTCATAGCGGCCCTGTTCGATTGTGGCCGGATCATATTTTGTCGGCATTGACAAGTTCTCTTCCATGATTTTTCCTCCTTATAGGCTTCGTTAAAGTGCTCAACACTGATCTTTTAACATTGCCTTTTGATAAAGGCTCTGTTTAACAAGTCTGTTGATTTTCGTTCCAGGCGCTTCGCTTTCCTCGGGGCGTGCGGTGAGCCTCCTGATATGAACGAAACGGTCAAGTTCCTCACTACAGTACCCGTTTGGTTTTGTTTTTAGGCACCTTTAAGAAGAGAAGCTATTTAAGCTTCTTTGCCTGGTTAGATATTCAG
>NZ_JBYNSB010000044.1:0-135491 GCF_057785455.1 Mesobacillus sp. | reverse complement strand
GGCTTCTTCTGGAATACTTTCGACCAAATGGTGGATGGAGAATGCAATATCATTTTCTTGTAATTTAATGGCTAAATCTAAAGGTAAAACTATTTGATTCATGTTATAATCTTTAAACATAAGGACCCTTCTTTCTGATTGGATTTTGTGTGGTAACTTTATTTTATCAGAAGGGGTCCTTATTTCTATTTAATAAATAATCAAAAGCCGGTGAAATTTTACTTGTCGTAAAATTTCACCGGCTTTTTCATATCAGAGGTGGGTTTTGTCCCAGGCTCTTTATATGAAACATTATTTTATTCTTTAACTTTTAATAATCGTAAGCTGTTTAAAGTTACAAGCAATGTTGCCCCCATATCGGCAAAAATAGCTATCCATAATGTTAACCAACCCGGTACAACTAAAAGTAAAGCTATAGCTTTAACTACTAGAGAGAAAGTAATATTTTGCTTAATGGTTCTCAATGCTTTTCGACTTAGTTTCATCGTAAATGGCAATTTACTTAAATCATCGGACATTAAAGCAATATCGGCTGTTTCAAGAGCAGTATCCGTTCCGGCCCCACCCATTGCAACTCCAACAGTGGATGCCGCAAGAGCTGGTGCATCATTTACTCCATCTCCAACCATCGCCACACTATGATACTTTTCGCGAAGTTGTTTAATATAGTTTAATTTATCCTCTGGAAGCAAATCGGCTTTAATGTCCGATACACCAACTTCTTTTCCAATTGCTTCTGCTGTACGTTGGTTATCACCAGTAAGCATAACAGTTTTTTCAATTCCTAGTTGATGAAGTTTTTGAATAACTTCTTTAGATGTTTTTCTTACTTGATCAGCCACAGCAATTAAACAGAGAATTGCGTTGACGGTTCCAAGAATCATGACCGTTTTTCCTTGTGTTTGTAGGGTTGAAATTTGTTCAGAAATGGTTTTATCTATACCATTTGGAAGAATTTCCTCAAACATACTAGGACTTCCTACATAATACATCTCGTCCTTAACTTTGGCTTTTATACCCTTACCGGTTATAGATTGAAAATCTTCAACAGATACTTCATTATAATTTAATCCGTTTGCTTCTGCTTTTTTCATAATTGCTGAAGCAAGTGGATGTTGAGATCCTTTTTCCAACGCTGCTGTGATGGTCAATAATTCATTTTCATTTCTGCCAAATGTTACGATATCTGTTACTGCTGGAACTCCTTTTGTTAATGTTCCTGTTTTATCAAAAGCAATAACCTTCAATGCACCGGCTTCTTCTAAGTGGATTCCACCTTTGATTAAAACACCATTTCTTGCTGCGTTTCCTATTGCGGTCACAACAGAAACAGGCGTAGAAACAACTAATGCACAAGGACAACCAACGACTAGTACGGATAACCCTTGATATATCCATTCGCTCCAATCTCCGCCAAATAATGGTGGGACAATAGCGATTAAAAAGGCTAATACAACAATTGCCGGAGTATAATATTTGGCAAATTTATCAACAAATGCTTGAGAAGGAGCGCGTTCTGCCTGAGCTTCTTCTACTAAATGAATTATTTTCGAAAGAGTAGTATCTTCCACTAATTTAGTTACTTTTACTTCTAATAATCCTTCTTCGTTCAAAGTACCAGCGAATACTTCATCATCAATGGTCTTTGTCACCGGGACAGATTCACCTGTAATCGCAGCTTGGTTTAAGGTAGATGTCCCTTTTACAACGATTCCATCCATAGCCAACTTTTGACCCGGTTTCACGATCATAATGTCGCCTACTTGAATGTCATCAACGCTAATCATTAACTCTTGACTTCCACGTCGTATTAAAGCTTCCTTTGGAGCTATATCCATCAAGGACTCAATGGATTGACGAGCTTTGTCCATAGAATAGCGTTCTAAGGCTTCACTAATGGCAAAGAGAATAACAACTGTTGCTCCTTCTCCCCATTCACCAATTAATGCAGCCCCAATAATAGCAATTGTCATAAGAGTATTCATATCGAACTTAAATCTGCTTAGATTTTTAAAGCCTTTAATAAATAAGGAGTAGCCACCAATTAATATAGATGCCCCATATCCGATTGTTGGTACAATATGACCTTCTCCGAGTTGTTCTCCTAATAACCAACTAACGATTAATAATAGGGCTGAAATATACACTTTAATGTTTTCTTTTTGCTTCCAAAAAGGTTCACGTTCTACTTTTTGTGCTTTTTCATCTCGTAATTTTAAATTATCAAAAGCTCCTGCTTTTTCAAGCGCTTCAACCGTTGTATTTCCTACAACTGTTATTTTAGCAGCACCAAAATTAACTTGTGCATTCAAAACGCCATCCAGACGTTTCACGTTCTCTTCGAACGTTTTTGAACAGTCTGCTCAGGTGAGTCCTTGAACTCTGTAAGTTTTAGCTTCTTGGTTGTTTATTTTAGCTTGTTCAGACATTGACTTTCATCTCCTTTTTATGAGCTAATGCAATAACCATTAACTGTCTAATATGTTCATCATCAAGCGAATAAAAGGCTAGTTTGCCTTCTTTTCGGTATTTTACAATCCCTTGTTTATGAAGGGTCCTTAAATGGTGAGATGTCGTTGCAACAGTAGCCCCAATGATATTAGCTACATCACACACACAAAGCTCTTCATCTTGACATAATGCATAGGAAATTTTTGCCCTATTTTCATCTGCAAGTGCTTTAAATAATTGAGAAACACTAGATATATCTTCTTTTTGCATCTCACCTTGTATTCGTTTGACTTTTGCTTCGTCATAACAATAAATATCACAAGTATCTTTCTTACTCATAACTCATTATCCCTCCTTTTATTCAAGTGTACGTTTGAATATATTATATATTATTACCCTGACATTATTCAAATAATTATTTGAATAATGGACCAAAAAAATAAAGTAACCCAATAAATTCCATATCAAGTCAACATATCAGCAAATGATCATAACGATCAAAACTGTTACATTATTTAAATAGATTTATCAAAGAAGTAAATAGTTCATTTTCTAGCATGATATATATTCCCAATCCTATAAATACAATTGGAATAATCCATCGCCCGTATTTCTCAAGTGTTTCAGAAACAAATCTGAATCTCGCTAGACGGTAACCCAGTAAACACCAAATTGCAACCATTATAAAGAATGTAACTACAGTAATAATTAATTGATTTGTTTCTAACGTTGAAAAAATCGGAACATAAATTCCAATATTGTCTCCACCATTAGCAAAAGTGATAAAGGCTACACTTAAATAAAACTTATTAAATTTGTTTAACCTAGAAAGAATATTATCATCATCATCATCTTCACCTTTGATGAACAATCTAACTCCTAAATACATGGGAATTAGTCCAAGTAAACCAACCCATTGATCAGCAAGGAGCGTTATCCCAAAAGTTGCTAAAAGACTGATTAAAACTAGAAGTGCAAAACCTAGATATTGACCAATTACTATATCTCTTGAGTTAATACGTTTCGAAACCTTGTTAACCGTTAGACCAATACTTGTTTTAGATTGTGACCTTGCCATAGAGAATAACATCATCAAGACAAAAATATCATCAATATTGGTTACAATAAAAGCACCAAGAGCAGAGATGATTATTAAAATTAAATCCACCTGATTCAACCCCTTTATTTTTTATTAATAATTTAATACTCGTTAACATTCAAATATTTATTTGAATGTTAAATTTCATTTTCTATTTTACGTTTACATAAACAAATAGTCAAATGGATATTTGAATAAAGGATAAATTGACATGAAATTAGCGCTTTGAAACTAAAAAAGGGTGATTACCTTCTATTAGGTAATCACCCTCTTTGGTTATGCAACCATTATTTATTATGGACTGTTACTGTAAATACAATGTAACTCTCTGGATTGTCAGGATCATTAAGTTGATTTTTGTTACCTAATTGTCAGAACCCGCACAGTCTATTTCGAGAAGATACTCAATTGGTGCACTATCCACTACACCTTTAGAAGAAGTAGTAGGAGTAAAATTTTATTATTTTTGTACACTTTAAAAACGTAATTAGCAAATTTATGTACACAATTTTATTTATGTACACTTTATTTATTTGTAAAAAACCATTTATATTATTGGAAAGGGATAAAAAATCCAATTATGTGCAAGTCATTTCATGGAGATACTTTTAACTCTGTTATATATTTATCATCATCAAATGGATGATCGGATTTGTGCAAAAGCATGGGTGCAACAAACTTAAGAACCACTCAACGTAATAGTAGCATGATAAGACGACCTAATTACCTGGTAATTTTTGATTTAACAATATTGCACAAATAATAAAAAGACAAGAAATTGACCATCTTGTCTTTTCAAGCTCTTTTATTTACTTTACAGCATTTTCAAGAAATCTTGTTCACTCACAATCTCGATATTTATTCCTTCATTTATCATTTTTTCAGCTTTTATTAACTTTGAAGATTTATTTCCTTTGATCATAACATCCTCAAAATCGCCTAGTACAATATAATCTGTTTGATTGTTGATTCCGTTTTGAGGTGTTCCGCCCTTTTTCCCTACCAATACTGCAGCTTCTCTTCGTGAAAACACGGACAGTTTTCCCGTGAATACAACGTTCTTCCCGAACAATGGGTGTTCCGGATCTGCTTCATTGCTTACTTCAATTGAACGCAAATCCAACTTTTCTCCATTTCGGCTTACTGCTGGGGAGAAGTAGTTTTCAAGCGATACTTTTCCTGGTTTTATAGATGTTTTTTCATAAACAGCATCTAAACTGTGTAATTCATAATTTTTAATTAAGCACATCATCAGTTCAGCACACGCCTTTGCGTCATCTAGGGCGTGGTGATGTTGGTTTAAACTAAGTTGAAAGTGTTGGCACAACGGTTTTATCCCGTAACTAGGAAGGTTAGGGACTAGTCTTTTTGAGAGCTGGTATGAACATAATAGATCATGATGAACCGGTGTGATTCCATACCGTCTTAAATTGTCACGCAGGGCATACCCGTCAAAAGCCATATTATGAGCGATCAACAGTTTATTTTCGATCCTGCTTTTAATCTTTTCGTAAAACACAGGAAAGGTAAGAGCATTTGCTACATCGCTTTCTCTTATTCCATGGATTAGTGTATTATAAGAATCAAATTCTTCCTCCGGATTGATGAGTTCATAAATAGAATCTAAAATCACACCGTTTTCTACAAATACCATTCCAACAGAGCAGATACTATGACGGTTACGATTGGCAGTTTCAAAATCAAACGCAACGAAATCCATCCCTACACCTACCTCCTTTTTCGGACGAAAATGCCTTGTATAGTATGGATAGGTATTATATCCACGACCATCCGAATCGTTTTGATATTCATGGATTTGTTTTCTTACCAGATCAATCAATTTTTCTTTCGTTGGTGCAAAGCAGCTTCTGCCAAATCCTACGAAACGCCAGACAAAGGCTTTGCGTTTTTTCACGTTATTGTTTTCATCTACATAATGCTCATAATCATAAAGTAAAGTACCTACCCTGTTTTCAATCTGCACAAGTTCATAGGTCATGATTTTTGCATTCTTTTTGTAGTTTTCTTCTTTTTTCGTTAAAAACTGATATGTAGTGACTCCTTTATCAAAAAAATATAACAGCGCGTCTTCTTTTTTCACGTGATAATTGTTTATTCCATCGATACTTGTGACGTACTTACATTCTATTGGACGATGTGGGTCAGGATAATCAAAAAAATAAAGTTTTCCTTCTTTCATTTGTCATCAACCTCCTATACATCGATAATTAGTTCGATATTCCTAATGGAAATACCTGCTAATTTAATAAAAAAATCGTCCTAACTAATAGGACGATTTTTCAATAGTTACAAAAGCTGTGTTATTTCTTATGAGCTTCTAATAATCAATAATTTTTTGCAAAGTAATACTCATTAAACACAGGATCACCACCTGGCAAGAAGGTGATTTTTATACTCTCTCCTTCATCCATATATGCAATTTTTCCCTTCACCCTGTCTAAATCATCAATCTTTAAGCTGTTGTAAATCGTCTGAAGCTTTTCTATAGGGATTACTTCTTCAAACAGTTCAATCCGGGCTGCCTCATCTACTAGTTAATTAATTGGTCTAAAGGCTTATTATTTTAAACTAAACCCCTTTTTAAGTAAGAACACCATCACAATAAAGGTTAGATTCACTTTAATAATATTGTTACCTAAAAAAAGCATACAGATTGATAACTGGATGCTCCTTATTAATAGTTATTCGCGCAGGCTGACATGGTTTCTTTTGTTGTTTGCGGGTGGCAGTGAGATTCTGGATCTGGTGCTTTTTCAAGTGCCATCCATTTTCCACGTTTGAATTGGATTACCAATACCATTGCACGAAATGCGATATCGGCTCCGATTGCTATCCATACTCCCGCGAGTCCCCAGCCCAGCTTAATTCCAAGAAGATAGACAAGTACTGTTCGTACCGCCCACATCCCGAATCCAGTCAGGTACATCGGGAATTTCGTGTTATTTGCCCCCTGGAATGCTCCTGTCAGCACCATTAATACAGCGAGGAACGGCTGGAAAATACCCGAAATCTTTAGTGCGGTACCTATATCATCAATAACTTGCTGTTCGTCTGTAAAAAAGCTGCCAGCCCAGTCACCGAGGAAGAAGAGCAAGGCACCAAGCAGGGTCATCGCTCCTACTGTGAGATAGGTGGATAGTTTGGCATAATGCTTGGCTTCTTCAAGATTGCCCGCACCGATTTGCTGGCCAACCAAAATCGTGGCGGCTGTAGCAAATCCATATCCAATCATATAGGAAAATACTTCGACATTGCCGGCAATCTGATGAGCGGCAAATGCATTGGTACCAAGGGCAACGACGAAACCAAAATAGACAATTTGGCCGGCACGCATGACCAGTCTCTCGCCTGCAGCTGGGGCTCCAAGAGTAGTCAGTTCCATTAGATGTGTCCTGTCAATACTCCAGTAATCTCTTCTGAAGGTAAGGGTTTCTGTTTTATTGACATAGTAAAATAGCGCGATGCTGCCAATCAATCGTGAAATTACGGTTGCAATCCCTGCTCCTACGATGCCCATTTCGGGGATGAACAAAAAACCGAAAATGAGGACATAATCCAAAACAGCATTGACAATATTGATGACAATACTCACCTTCATCGGCGACTTTGTATCACCTGCTCCTCGAAGGATAGCGCTTAATACAAACATGAAGCTCATAACAATCGAAGGTATCCCAACAATACGGAAATACAGGGCACCGGCCTCGAGGACCTCTGCCTCGATTCCCATTAATTTCAGTAGCGGTTCAGCGAAAATCAAAGTAATGAGCCCCGTTATAATTCCAAATATGACAGCAAGGACGATTGATTGCTGTGATATATGCCTTGCTTTTTCCGGAAGGTTAGCACCAAGGAAGTTCGCAATCCTTACATTGGCTGCTACCCCAATTGCCATAAATAGCGCAAAATATATCGCAATGACTGCATTGGTGACCCCTACCGCCGAAACTTCTGCCAGACCGATTTTTGATACAAAGTATGTATCGACAAAGCCGAGAATCGTCTGGAAAAAGTTTTCGATGACTGCCGGAATAGCCAGTACCGTAATGATTTTCAATCGTCCTTTGTTCGTTTGCGGCATGTCAATTTTTCCATCAATCTCCTTCACGTTTCTACCTCCTTTACTAGAAAATTGAACAATAGCACACAATTCTGTGTGCCATTGCTGTACTGATGCCTATTACTTAACTTCAATCACAAAAGGCACCGTATAAAGTTTTTGTTTGTACTTGAACTGTCCCCAAATTTTATACAATCCACTTTGGGGAAAGCTGGTCATATACTCGACATCTGGCCCTTTTGCGTTCTCATCCACTGGGTGAACATGGAGAAATTCATTCATATCCTCACTGACAATCACCACATGTCCTGCAGAACCAAGATAGGGTTCAAGTTCAGTAATTGGGTTTCCTTCCTTATCATTTAGGGTGAAAATCAAACTTATATGCTCATCTACTTTGGCTTCTGGGAGAATCAGCTCGAATGTCAGATCGTCTATATCCTTTTTCAAAAGCTTATCGGGAACTACCTCTTCCATGGTTTCCGAACCTTTTACGACCAGCTCATGTGACGCAAGCTGCTGATTTGCTCCCTCCGGCAGGAAATCTGCATAAAATTTATATTCCCCGGCCTTTGGGAAGGTTGTCTTTACTTGAAATCTGCCTTTCCCACGATAATGCGGATGAAGATGATGGAACACAGATAAATCCTTTTTAATTGCCAGTAGATGCATTTCTTTTTCATGTACAGCTAGAAAAGTCTCGATAACCTTCCCGGAGAGATCTTTTATGTCAATAAAAATTTCTGTTTCTTGATCCACTTTGACCGTATGAGGGTTTGAGGTCCAATCCACCTGTACTTTTGGTATGTTCTCCTTATGGTCGGTGTGTCCCTGATGGGAGTCCATCATGCTATGTCCTTGATGATGTTCATGACTGTCATGTGGTGTTCGACTAGACTGGCTACTATCTTTAGTTATACTGCTAGTCTGACTGTGGTCATGGTTGCTTACAGTACTATGTTCATTTTCAGGATTCATCTCTCGACCTCCAATCAAAATCTATTCTTCCATCATATGACTGAAATGATTCATAACTTTCTTTTGTTCATCTGGCGTACCCATAGGTGTTACATCTGCTTCAATCTCCTTCAGGAATTCAGTAACCATATTAAGCAGCTTTACTTGCTGAAGTGCCATTTCAATATGAGTCTGTTTGACCTGTGTGTCCTTCATTTTAAGAGCTGAGACGAAGTTATCCTTCGCCATTGCCTCTGTTGAAGCCTTAATCTCCATTGCAATGTGCTTGTCCATCAGCTGTGACCCTCTAGATGTAGTTTCGAGCTGACCCTCCGGAAGCTCATTGAAATCCGGAAGCTTCTCAAAATCATTTTTGTCAGGATCAAGCATATCCATCATGATTCGAACATGGCTTCGTAGAATCCCTACCTTAGTATTTAGCAATTCAAGTAATTTTTCTTCTTTTGCTTCTCTTGCCATAAGCTTTACTTTCATTATCATGCCATCATGGGCAGGTAGGTGAGTTGCAATTAACCCTAAGTCAGATGCAGGTAATAGCATATTTTTATTCCTCCTTAATTTTTTGGCTTTACTAGTTTCTACCACAGGTTTCTTGAACTAAACTCCATAGAAAATGCATATTTGACCACAGTGAGCAGTATTGTTTGCAATTATAAACCTGCGCTTATAAAATACACAGCGAGGTATTGTGCATTCGAAAATAAAGTCATGTAAAAGCTAGATAAGACTAAAGGAGGTAAAAATGGTGAAAAAAATTGTTATGGCCGCACTTATCTTATTGATTCTACTCATTGTGGGCGGCTGGTTTTTTATGAGGGGTTTTGGCGGCATGAACGGTAACATGCCTGGGCAAGGGGGAGGAATGATGGATGGTGGTATGATGGGTAACGATAACGGAGAGGTTGAAGATATGAAGAATGACTCACTCGCTGATGGAGGAACCTCTCTTCCCATTCCCCCCATCCTAAAAGACGAGAATCCAGACCCAGGAAAAGCAGAGTTCACTCTTGTTGCCCAAAAAGGATCCATGGAGTTTATAGAAGGCAAACCAACAGATACGTTTGGATATAATGGCGATTACCTAGGACCCGTGATTCGTGTAAAAACTGGAGATGATGTTTCAATAAAAGTAAAAAATGAGATTGATGAAGCAACCACGGTCCATTGGCATGGACTAGAAGTTGACGGCGACCAGGATGGAGGCCCTCATTCCGGCATCCAGCCTGGAACTACGTGGAATCCGCAATTCAAAATTGAACAAAACGCTGCTACTTTATGGTATCATCCCCATCTGCTCCATGAAACTGGCGAACATTATATAAAGGACTTGCTGGTCTGTTTATAATTGATGATGAAGACAGTGAGAACCTGGATCTGCCTAACGAATATGGGGTGAATGATATACCATTAATTGTCCAGGATAAACAGCTCGATGAAAACGGTCAGTTTACCTATGATTTGAGCATGCACGATGTCATGATGGGACTGCAGGGAGATACGATTATGGTGAATGGAGCCATTAATCCTTATGTTGAAGTTCCTAAAGGCAAGGTCCGTTTCCGGCTGCTGAATGGCTCTAATGCACGGATTTACCAATTCCAACTGAGCAACAATCAGAAATTTTACCAGATCGGGACAGATGGTGGACTCCTGGAAAAACCCGTAGAAATGGACAAGCTTATTTTAAGTTCTGCAGAACGTGCTGAGTTGATTGTTGATTTTTCAGAATATGAAGAGGGAGAAACCGTGGAATTGACCGATAAGGGAACTTCATTTATGAAATTCATCGTCACGGGCGAGGAAAAAGGGCCAAATAATGTTCCATCAAAATTGGTTGACATTCCAGATCCAGATGAAACCATGGCTGCACGTACTCGGAAATTCGTCATGTCAGGAATGGGCCGTAATGTCAGCATCAACGGCAAACAGATGGACATGGATCGCATTGACGAGCAGCTTAAGCTTCATGATACCGAGATTTGGGAAATTTCGAATGAAGGAATGGGCATGATGGGTAATAATATGGGCATGGCTCATCCGTTCCACGGCCATGGAACCCAATTCCTGATCCTTGATCGTGATGGGAATCCCCCGCCGCCAAATGAACGCGGATGGAAGGATACTATTTTGGTTGCACCTGGTGAAAAAGTCCGAGCAATTGCAACATTTGATCATCAAGGGTTATTCATGTACCATTGCCATATCCTCGAGCATGAAGACGCAGGGATGATGGGGCAATTTAATGTTGAATAGGCAAAAGACTCCAGTGATTTACCTGATCCTTTTGGTTGACCACTGTTTTAGGACTTAACAAGGTTTATGCATCTCAGATTCACACATATGCAAATAACCGTACCTATAGCAGAAAGGCTGTCGCATTTTAAACGACAGCCTTTCATGCATAGGAAGGAATCTATATTAAAAGGGGGGTGTCCTAGCAATTAAATAATAACGAATTAACGTGCACATAGTGTGCAATTCATATTACACATTTATTACATTTCGTTAAAATTACTAGGTGAATTTTATCCTGTAACAGATATTGTCGCTTTTTATTTGTACCCCATGATTCAATCAAGAAAACCAGATACTGTTCTAATTTATGTATAACATATTTACAAAACAGCTTTTTAAATTTGTGTTAATCTTAATGTCTCTTATTCTGAAATCAGGGAATCAGTAAATATAACTATGGCCTGCTTGCCCATTTGCTCCCAGGCCTCCTCAAAACTGCTGTATGGTTCTTTCCTGTTTTTTATTCCCGTGATAGGATCGTTAAAATATATATATTTATCGTCGTAACCTGTAATCAGCACGGAATGTTCTTTGTAAGTGATTGATACAGGTCCTGATGGCGTTATCCATTCCTCAAAATAAGAGGCCGGCAGCTTCTTATAGGTTGTATTAATAATCACCCATATGGGAAGGTCCAAGGATAAATAGGTTTTAATTTCGGAAAAGTCAGCCCCCGTTATATCCTTTACTTTACCAGGCAAGTATTTTTCTGCTAGCTCAGCTATTGGTCTATGGTAAACACCAAATCCGGGTTTCTCATAGGTATACATATCCCCAATATAGCCATCGTTTGGATGTCCCCAGTAAGTTACACCCTCTCTTTTTTCGAGCAACACTGGATTCTTCTTAATGCCTGAAGCTAATTCCATTTTATCCACATCAATATCATTGTATTGAAGCAACATTGCAAGACTAGTTACTTCACATCCTCGTGGAAGTTCCGGAAATTGTTTAACCACCGGTGCGTCAAGAAGCACTTTGTCCTTTATTCTTACAATTACCTTTTCCTTTATTGGTCCCTCGTTTTCATCCGAATCCTTTATTAAAGTTGCTTGGCCTTTAACATTCCCACCCATTGCCAACACCTTATCAAGTGATTCACCTCTGTCATAAAAGATAAAAATCGCACCTATTAGGAAAGCAAATATGAGAGTTACCATAATGATTGCATGACTCAATATAACGGTCTTAATCTTAGTACTCCCCCTGCCTGTTAGTTTAGTAACCATGTTATCATTTAATTTAGGAGAATTTATGCAGGGTGTCATATACATTTATCGCCCTTTTTTGAGGTGTTAGTGTTCTTATATTTATAGTTCTTAAGAATAACTAGCGGTATAGGATGGTAAGCAGTATCTATACCACTAGATTTAAGTCAGAAAAAATTTCCAATTAAAAAAGACCAACTATAAAGTTAGTGGTCATTAATATAATCTTCTCAAACTCTGTTGTTTTCTCAGCCAAAGGAAAAAATCAGGTTTTTAATTTTCCATTACTGCTCACACATTTTAGAAAAAAAGTGACCTGATCATTTCATAATCTGGCATGGCATGTATGAAAAGTAACAATCAATGCAAAAACACACTAAATAAAAAAATAACGGGTTTACTTGTGAGGTGCAAAACAATATTTCACAGACATAATCACTTAATTCACGCCAATTTCACAACACTATTCACAATACTAAAAGGCTTAGAGGATTTTCATCTCTAAGCCTTTTTTCATATTACCTTATTGTGCTAAAGCACCCGTATGTTTAAATACATTAATTCACAAATTATGTTGCTTTCTTTGATAATGAAGAAGTCTCCTTTGAGTCGCCCTTCCTTTTGTTCATCATAATAATTTCAAGTTCTTTTTTTGTATCAGGATGCAGGATAATTTTATTAGTAAGATCCAAAGTCGGTGGCTTTACCTTTCTTCCCCAATTTCTTGAAAACGACCGCCAATCACAAACCATTTCAAGTAAATACTTCCTTGGTATTGGTAAGGCAATCTTTTTATTTGGGTCCACAACCCAATATTCCCAATGATGCTTGTTTCTATGTTGATGATTCAACCACGCATATTTCCATCTTAATTCATCATCTTCACTTAGCGGTTTATTCGAAAAAAATTTCTTAGCGTACGGAAAAAATTCACTCGGGGAGAACTTTGACAAATCGTGAGTAATCCCTTGGAAGTATAAACCCTCTTTCCAGCACTCAACAAGAACATTGATTTTATGGTTAAGTATGTATGAAACATTCTTCCAATAAGCTCTCAACATACAATCCCCCCCCCTCAATCCAATAAATTTTAATTAATATTCTCCTTGGCTTCCTACAATTCCTACCAGAGATTCTTCAACTATCCTGCCAGTTAGTTACATAAGAAGTTCAACAAAGGCGGTTAATCCTGCCTGGTCAACGCACCCTTTAGTTGAATATGGTTAAAAACAAATCCATAAAATAACCTTTCAGAATTACTTTAATAATGTTACTATTTAATTGTATTAATTTTACAAAAGGAGAGGTTTCTTTGACAACTACCACAAATGATAAAGCTATTATTAAAGAGGTAACAATTAATGCACCAGTAAATTTAGTATGGTTTGCCTGGACAATCTCTGATAGAGTCTCTGAATGGTTTGCACCTCAAACGGTAGTAGAAGCTAAGGAAGGTGGTGCATATGAACTTTATTTTATACCCGGAAATAGTGAAGGTATGAATACTAAGGGGTGTAAAATCACAAAACTTATTAATGAAAAAGAGCTAAATTTTACTTGGAAAGGGCCAGACCAATTCGAGACATTAATGAACAATGAAAATGAATTAACAAATGTTAATGTAAGTTTCAAATCACTCAATAATGATTCTACAAAAGTAATTGTTGAACATATTGGATTTAAAGACACTGAGGACTGGACTGAAGCAATTAACTGGCACCAAATGGCTTGGTCAGGAGTTCTTGATAGTTTAAAGTCTGCTCTTGAAAAGGGCGAAGGAAATTTATGTTGCCAACCCTAAAAAAATAATATTTTACAAACCCCATCTATATTTTATTAGTATATAGATGGTTTTTTATATCCTGAAAACTTCAGAACCTTTCTAGTTATGTAGCAATATTTGTTTAGCAATCCTGCACCGTAAGTTGAATAGAACTAAGTTAAACTCATTTCTCAGCAATTCTTTTCAATTCCTTTGCACGAGTGGCAATAAATACACTCATATACTTCTCTAAAAACAACTTATCTGCAACTACTCCGATAATACCTAGTGGTGACTTATACTCAAATATATCGATCATTATAGTTCCATCCGTTTGTTCGATAAACTCGTGGGTATGAACAAAGGATTGAAAAGCTCCTTTAATCATTACATCTACAAATTTATGAGGCTTTTCCATTATAGTCACTTTTGCAGTCAGCCTTTGTTTAACCCCGAAGTGAATTGCTTCCCAGGTAACTGTATCACCCTGTTCTAATAATCCTTCTGTAACACCGCCAACAGCTCTTTCCTTGGTTTCAGAAGTAGTTTGAGTATGAATATCTACGTTCCTTGCCAGGTCAAAACACACTTTAATGGGAGCTTTGATAAATTGTCTATTCTTAATAATAGGCATATGTTTCCCTCTCTTTTAAACCAAAACCCTTCTTCAACTATCCTGCATCTATAGTTCAATAAGGAATTCAACAAAAAAGGTGCTTAATCCTTCCTGGATCAACGCACCCGTTTGTTGAATAAGGAAGTAAATCATTTAGTTTGGAAACCAATAGTAGTAACTTAATATCAAAATGCTTATTAACATTATGATTCCATAGTGTTTCCCCCTTGATTTTTCAGCATAAATACTTTTACCAAAGAAGAAATATAGTGAGCCAAGAACAAAAATTATATAAGCTAATAATTTTAGGAAAAAGTCCATACTACCTCCCAAATTCCTTTTTTAATAATTTATTCGGGAAATCCTATGTTAATGTCCTCTCTTATTAAGCAAACCTGCTCCTATAGCTCAATAAGAAATTCAACAAAAAGGTGCCTTAATCCTTCTTGGATCAAAGCACCCTTACCTTAAATTATAATGGTTCACAAACTTTTATAGTCCTGTTAACTCACAGAATTAATTTATACTCCAATGCATCGGCAATTATTTAAGCAGATAATAAATACTAAAATGTAACCTTTATCTTTCAACCTCAAAGTTAAACAAGTTGGCAAGTCTGACTAACTCTTCAGAATCACCCTGCTTTTTATTCAACAACCCCTGATTAGTCATATAGTATACATAATTTTTGGTAACGATATATAACGCAGCTGATCCATATTCTGTTGTAGGTTCATGTAGAAATGCCCGTTGACCTGAAACATTTATTTCTGTGACTTTTGTTCCGTAGAGGGGATGTTCGGGAAAGAAATACTTACTCATTTCTTCAACTGATCCCGTTTCATTCTTTGTATAATGTACGGAAATAAACCTTCCTTCTGAAGTCGGGTAAAAGGCCTGTGTAAATACTTGTTCTTTACTACCTATATTTTCAACAGATACTGCAAGAAGTGGTTCTCCTGAGATTGTATTAATCTCCTTGTAGGCATCCATTGGATAAACGACATATTCCATCCCTTTTTCGGTTAAAACCGGTGTCTCTTTCCCGTTAATCACTTCCATTGTATACAGCTTTTCTTTGTTTGATAGCATTCCTGAGACAAATGAATCTTCATTCCCCAATTGAATAATTAGCAAAAAAAGAAGAGAAAAAGTGATACTTATAGATGATACGTAACCGAAAATCTTGAAAGCTCGAGATTTAATCTTTTCCTTATAAATTTGCCCCTCCAGTTTTCTCCTGACTAAATCGGCTTGCTCCTGACTCCATTCCAAATCATATTCTACTTTCTGAAGAGCACGATTATAAGTGTTCAATTCACTTTGTATGTTCATTTAACCCCGACTCCTTAATTAATCTTTTTTCCAAAGCTAACATTCCACGATGCAATGTGGACTTAACTTTACTTTCCGAACAATCCAATATTTCTGCTGTTTCGGTAATTGAAAAACCCTTGATCTTTCTAAGGATGATAACTTCCCGGTGCGATTGTTTAAGTGCACTTAGTGCTTCATGAATTTCCTTTGAACTTTCTTTAAGCTGAACCACATTTTCTGGCAATAGTTTAATGTCAATTTGAGGTTGGAATAACTCTTTAAAAAAGCGAATTGGCTTTTGTTTTCTCATGTGGTCAACAGTCACATTATGAGCGATACTGAACAACCATGTTTTTTCGCTAGAATCTCCTTTGAAAGTATGATGATATTTATAGGCCTTAAAAAATGTTTCCTGAGTTAAATCCTCAGCTTGCTGATAATCTTTTGTAAGCATAAAAATAAATTTAAAGATTGTTTGATGATACAGATTGTACCACTCATGAATATCCTCTTCCCTGTAGTCAGCCATCTAATTTCTCTCCTTGTTAATTCACTTAAATCTTAGACGTGTGGGTTAGAAAAAGGTTTTGGTTTATTTTATTATTTTTTTTATATTTTTTTAATGGCCTCTATAGCAAAAAGAAGGAGCTGGCATAGCAACTCCTTCTTAAATATAATGATACCGAAAATATTCGACTCCTTACGATGTCAATCCTTCTTCAACATTACTGCTCCGTTTGTTTAATAAAGGCTTTCACTAATTAAACACTAATAATTTGCAACTACCTTCCTTAGGGAACAACATAGTTTCCCCTCTAACTCTCCAATTAAATGTTCAGTGTTTACTTTCAAAAGGTTATGAAATTCTATGGAAAACCTTGCAAAACCAGCATTCCAGTTGTAATCCAATGAATTTAGGGAGGTATTACTATTACAACATGGAACTGTTATTTGAAGTAATGAAAACTGAGCCTCGGCTGCTTCTGCCATTGCCTCGCTCCACCACTCTATTCTGATTTCACTAGTACAAATTGGACAAGAAATACCCTCAAAATTGCTCCCTTGATCAATAAAGCGTACTTCTTCCGTATGTATTATTTTAATATCACAATAAGATTTGGATAGTGACTTTATATATTTTTCTGTTTTTTCAATGGCATCTATAGTTGGAACAAACTCTGGATCCTTCGGTATTATTTTCAGAACAGTTTCGGACATGCTATATTCCTCTTCTCCTTTCGGTGTATAGCTTGTTTACTTTATTTTAATATCGTATTCTTTCTTTATTTTTCAACTAAACTCCCTCAATAAAAGAAGCCAAAACGCCCGATTTCTCTGGTTTTCACAGTATTTCACTAGTAGCCATTTCAGTCATGAATATCGTCATTATGGTTGGATTTATCTTACGAGGATAAATTTGGACTTCAAAAGCAAAAAGACCTTATACCTGTTCTACCACTAACTTACAATAATTGGTGGCTATGGTATTTTATGATCGCACTGGTGGATGTCCACATTTCTCATGGAGGTCAACCCTCCCATGCCTCACAGAGTCTTCGCTCTCAAATTCCTTCGTCCAACCTTTCCATGAGGTGGATGTCAGTCATGCTGCTCCACAGGGTCCATGCCCGAAGTTTAGTTGCTTTGCTGACTAATCCGTGCTTCAAATATATATGACGTACTTCAACTAAAAACCCACCTGCTACTCTACAGTTGCCACCAAATTATGCGGCCAATCTAACTTCAATTTGTTCTCTCATATGAGGGATATCCTTTAACATTCTTTCTTCACTGAATTCAAATTGTTTTTTGCCTATGGCAAAGAAAATACGAATCAACTTATTGCACAAGGCGATTAACGACTGCATCTTCTTTAACGGATTATCGGGACGCTGGGTATAGTAGACATGCAAAGCCTTGAAAGCTTGGTTCTTGGCAACCATGATCATACACACCCTGAACAGGAGTGCCCTTAGCTTCTTCCTTCCTCTTTTGGTTATCTTGGTTTGTCCCTTATGCTTACCAGAAGTGTTTTCCTTCAAGCTCAACCCTGCCAGTTTGATGATTTGTCTAGGGTGGGAGTACTCTTGTAGATCTCCCACTTCGGCGAAGAAACCGGCAACAGTATCTCTTCCTACACCCTTGATCGCCAACATTTGCTGGACACCAGGGATATGTTCAATCAGGTTATCTATCTTTGAATCTAATTCTTCAAATTTCATTTGGATTAAATCATACTTATCCAGCAGTGTAGTCAACTCAAGTTTCGCCATAGCTGTGCCCTGGCGAAGCCCGATTGATTCTGTCGCTGCACGTTTCAACTCTTGTATCTTGTTCAATCCCACACTTCGGGTAACTGCTTTCCTTAGATGAACCAATAAATCCTGATCAGAATAGCCAATCAGTTCATGTGGTAAGGCTTCCAGCCTTAAAAATTGCAGGGCTGCTTTCCCTTCCCAGCTTTTAAAAACCGTCAAGAACTCGGGAAAATATCGGTCGATCCAGTTGTGAATCTGTCCCTGCACGGTTTGAAGGTCATCAGTCAGTAGATCACGAATTTTTTTCGCCACCCTGAGTTCTGCATAAACTCCTTGTGGAATCGTAGGTTCGGCGTATCTACCATCCTTGACCAGCTGTGCAATGACTCTGGCATCTTTCACATCGTTTTTTGTCGGTGAATTGTCGTCGAGTTCCTTGCTTTTCTTTACATGTAACGGATTAACAGCTACAAACTTTATCTTATTTTCTTTCAGAACGTGAGCTAGGTTTAACCAATAATGACCGGTTGGCTCCATGCCCACAATCACTTTTTCCATCTCCTGTTCCTTTTTCAGTAGAAGGATCCAGTCGAGGAATAGTTGAAATCCTTGCTTCGTATTTTCAAAAAAGCAAGGTGACCCAAACTCCATACCTCTATAGTCCTGCGCGCGTGCGACATGTTTGAACTTCGCAATATCAACACCTATAATTAGAGTCTGAGAAGTAATTTGAGCAATTTTATCATTTTGGTTATAATTCATTACACGGCCTCCTGGTATATGAGTTTTGTCTTTTTCGCTGGCCAGCTTCAGGACTCTCTCATTCTACCAAGAGGCTATTTTTTTATACAAACTCCATTTTCTTTCATTACAGGAATGCTGCTTCGTTTGCTTAATAAGAAATTCAACAAAAAAGGCATTTAATCCTCCTTGGCTTGGATCAACGCATCCTATAGTTGAATAAGAAAGGACTTTATCTTTTATGAAGATAAAGCCCCTTTTCTTAACAAAATATTTCGTGAATGTTTCCATCGGGATCTGCAAAAAAAGCGGTTGTCTGACCCCAAGGCATTTGCGAAGGTTCTTTAATTGGAGTAGCTCCTTTTTCAATAATCTCTTTATAGGATTTCTCCACTTCCTCTGGTGTTTCACAAGGAAAAGCCAATTCAAAAGATTGTCCCTTCTTTACCTCTTTAAAGGAACTGTGTCCGTTAGTAATATCAGACATAATTTCCCTGGAACAAATAGAAAATCTTACTCCCTCATTATTGAACTCAACATAATCGGTAGCTTCGCTTTGGATTGTGAACCCTAAGACATCTCTATAAAAATTAGTCATTCTTACCACGTCATCAGTTACTATTGTTAACAGATTTATTTGAGCTTTCATTTAAAATTTTCTCCTCACATTATTTATTTTCTTTTTCAATCATACTGTGATGGTGCAGAACCCTTAAAGCATCCATTGTCCATATGCTCTTCCAAACTCTGGCTCCTTCTAAATCACAATCCCAATTTAAGACAAAATGTCCATCCTCCGATTGGGTATTAATTTCATTAACTAAACTTTGGATAACAGCCTCTTTAATTGGCAAAAACATTGGACTTTCAGGCGAATGAGCGAAGAAAAACGGTTTCGCACAATAAGTAGTTGACCATTTATCTGCTTCCGTTTCAATGATTTTATTAATATCTTTTTTTAATTGTTTCATAATAATGGACTTGTAAGGTTCATCTGTTCTTATTGCCAAACGAAGTAAACAAAGTGCTTCTAAAAAGTAAAATTGTCTTGGTTCATCTGAAGTGTTAATAGTACCCATAGAAGAAATGGCTATTTCGGTAACATTCCTTAGAAAATCCTCTGGAACCAATTCCCGATACTCATATAAATAACCCACCAATTCAGTACAAGGATTATCTAACCATCCTTTGCTTCTTTGGTTAGGCCTTGCGTGCCAACATTTTAATTCGTGATCATATGAGTCTATTATGTATTGAATGCCTTTTTGCACTACCTCGTCGTCTGGTGAAGCACCAACTTCACTAAGATACTGAAAAGCCATACTGGTATCCATTCCATTTGGAATAACAGAATGCCCTTCCCCCATATTTCTAAATCCGCCATTTTCTCCTTGATACTGTTGTAATACGGAAATTACGTTCTGGGGATTACCATTTTCAAAATGAAAACGAAACACTTCCTGTTCTATGTCTCTTCCGCAATTCATTAGATAACTTCGAGCTTTTTGAAAACTTTCAAAGGATAATGTACGAACCATAAATTCCCTCTAATTTTATATTTTAATAAGTATTCAATACGCCAAATAGTGGTTTTTATCCTTTAATCTTTCATTTTTTTTATTCAACTAAACTGCACCGTTTGTTTAATGAGGAATTCAACTAAAGGGTGCGATAATCCTTCCTGGATCATCGCACCCTTTAGTTGAAGTAAAGCTATTTATAACTTTCTACAATCTCTCCATGTTTATCATATGCAATTACATTTTCAATTTCTGTTTGGAACGTCTCAATACTTGTTGTAATAGTTGTTGGATATACAGTTATGAACGTATTGTTTTTTGCTATAATTTCTTGCTGTTCTCCATTTTTATACTGGATAATAAACTTTTCTACTTCATGTTCATCTGTTTTAATAGCACCATGAATTATTTTACCTACACCTTTAAAATAATTTGCTTGAACAAAAAAAGGTAAGCCGTTTTCTGAATTGAACGTTATTCCAACACTTTGTTTATTATCATATCTGTATCTTCCGTTCTCATAATAGTAAACACCTAAGATATGTTGGTCATTGTCCAAATAATATACTAATTGCCTTTCTTCATCTTGATTCACAACTTCTATTGGGGTTTTCCATTCACTTTGTACTGCTTCTTCCAGTGAATCATAACCTCTATTGCATCCTGACAAGATAAAAAAAATGAGAATAGATATAGTTATCTTTTTCATGAAATCCCCCTATTTGCAGTCAAATCACTCTTGCACCAACCTGCTTCTTTACTTTAAATACATTGTTTCACAAAGTCTTCTATAGCCTTATTTCAATTTTAACATAAATATCCAAACACCTTCATAATAACATACAATCCACTTACCAAATCACCACAAAATCACACACCCTCCAATAATTATTTCCGTCAATGAGAAATGACCTGTGAATTGATGTGTGGTTTTTAAATAAAATTACAATAAACATTGATATAACAAGAAAAACCGCACGGTGAATTCCAATGTGAAAATCCGTGCGATTTGCCATGTGTTTTACTTGTTTGCACCTATGAAGTATACCCGTTAATAAAAAAATTTTATTTTGTTCTTTTAGTCGGACTTAATATTGGAATATAAACTTCGTTATCCTTAACAAATCCTTCAAAAACGTCCAACGGCCTTGGCGGTGGTCCTCCAATATTAATTCCATTTTCGTCGTATTCTCCTCCATGACAAGGACAATAGAATTCAATTCCTTCCGTTACTTTACTTTCTTCCGCTTCACCTGCGATGCAACCTAGATGAGTACATACTGGAGACATAATTAAAAATTCATTTTCCTTCGTTTTGTTCAAATAAACAAAACCCTCCAGATTTTGTTCTGTCCACCCATCCTGGACTGTTACTTTATAAGAAACTTTCTTTGGAAAGGGTCCTTTCTCCAATTCATTTAAAGGACCAATACTTGCCATAGAACTGGTGTCAATATTGCTTTCCTCTTTACTGCAAGCACTTAAACCTGCTGGCATGAAGGAAAGGGCCAAAATCCCTGCTGTCCCTTTTAGAGACTTCCCCAAAAACTTCCGGCGATTCAACATGTATCTCCACCTCCATGTTTTTGATCAAACAATACCAAATAATTTCGCAAAAATTATGAATGAGAAATTTGTACTAATGTAGTCTTTATCTAAGCAGAATGCACCCCTGAGAAAAGGAGTGTAAGTCTATCATTTCACTGATTGATTTCCAATTGTGCAGAAATCTATGAACTTTTTACTAACATATTTACAGCCTCATCTACTGCACTATAGTCTTCTTTTATGGAGTTTTTGTCATTTGTGAGAGAATTTTGGAGATCGTTTGCGACAATATAGGCTATTGCTCTACCTGTGGAACTTCGAATAGAGGACAATTGGTTCACAACATCAGCACATGCTTTTTCTGCTTCCATCATTTTACTAATCCCCCTGATTTGGCCCTCAATTCTCTTAAGTCGATTTACTATTTCCTTGTTATACAACATGCCGTCCCCTCCAACTGTAAATTAAATATCATTATAAATAAAAGGTATGGAGATTTTGTTGAGACTGAGGAATTTTCCACTGATGAGTATTGGTAAAGATTAAAAATAAAAAAAGCGGCTCGTGCCGCTTAAGACAGTATATTTCCGTACTTGGTGCTTCTCGTTCAGAGGGTAGCCCCCAGGTGTGAGACGGTGAGGAGAGGATCCTAAGACGCACCATCCAAGAAATTTGTTACTGCTCTAATTTTTGTTTTAAACGATTGTACTCCTCTTCTAAAATTTCTCCTCTCGCAAGTCTTTCTTTCAATGTCCCCAGTGAGTTATTGCCGTCAGTGTTGGCTGTATTATGATTTGACTTGTTCTTAAAAAGCACCATGGCCACAGCAATAACCGCAATGACTATAATAACCAGCAGTATTCCCATTATTCCTGGACCAAAAAATCCTGTTCCCATCCCATTACCGGGTCCGCCACCATTCATCATAAACTACACTACACTCCTTTCCTGATCTACTCTAACTATTCCCGTATGGGTATTAAGTTAATCGTAGAATTGAAAGGTGAATTACTTAATTCGTTATTAAGTAGTGTTTTAAGACGATGCCATCAACCACTTTTTCTATGTCATAAATCACTAACCATTGTAGTTTTAGTTTCGTTACTAAATCAGACCAGCAGGAAATCTTCCGGTGTTACGGAACCGAAGCAAAAAGCAAGTTCACACTACCAGAAGTACGACATTGAGTACACCATGGATTTGAACACTGAGATGAACAATGAGGGAATGGTTTTTACCCTCAACGGCAAAACATTCCCTATTACTGACAACATCAACGTAAAAAAGGCGATAAAGTACTGGTTAAACTAGTCAACAACTCAATGATGGATGACCATCAATGCACCTGCACGACAACTTTATCCAGTTATTAACAAAAATGGTATAACAGTGGAGGGTTCGCCGATTATCAAGGAGACAATCAATCTTAAACCGGGTGATGAATATGTAGTTGCATTTGAAGCCGATAATCCCGGGAACTGGCTGTTCCACTGCCACGACCTTCACCATGCTTCTGCAGGAATGATCAATCTTTTAAAATATGAAGGATTCAATCCATCCTTTACACCGGATGGCAGCGCAAGAAAGAAGCCAGAATAAAACTCACCATACAAAAAAACGGTTGAGATTTGAACCGTTTTTTATTTTGAAAGACTATTTATCAGGAGAATCCATTTTTTCTGACAATCATTCTACCTCTTAAAATATAACAAGTATTATGGCCATTAATACAAGGTTTATCGCTTCATATCGTCTCTATCAGGATCGGATGGTTCTAAATATTTGCTGGAATTCCTCAAAGGTGATTTCCCCTCTGGCGTATCTCAGCTTTGCCATTTCATCCGCTTCAATTGCCTGGGTATTCCCCGGATTTGGATTGGTGGCTGTCCGGTCTTTGAAAAAAAGGTAGACTCCAACTGCAATCAGCGCAAGGAAGATCAGTGTTGTGAAGTTGAAATATGGCATCACTCCAAACTGACTGTAGCCGGAATGACCATTGAACCCATAACCATTTACAAAAGAACCCATATGTCCGCCCATCATGTTCATCTACTCCTTCCTACTATTATTAAATTAGGTTTTTCAGTTTAGCATACTCTTCTTCAGAAATTTTTCCGGCAGCATACCTTAGATCAATAATCTTTCTTGCTTGATTATCTCCTGTATACTGCGAATCCGATTTTCCAAAGAATTTTTGCAAACCGCCTGTCTTGTACAGGTAAAAACCGATTGCCAGGATCAATAGCGCAAACATCGTTCTTCCTCCCTCAAATTTTTAATTGGAGGCCGGATCAGACCGCCTGTATGTTTATAGTCCTGTAGTTCCCATGCCCTGGAAGTTCCGGCTATTGGCCGCTCCTCCTGTCCCATGCATGCCTTTATACATTTCCTCGATATCCTGATTGCTCAAATCCGGGTGCATTTCCTGCATATATGGCCTCATCTGCCCAAAGTTGATATTCTGCTCATCCATGAATTTTTGCATATCCACAAAATCCCCAGATGCCATCATCTGGTTCATTTCGTCAAGATCGACACCCTGTTCTCCCATGAACTTCTGCATGTCTTCAAAGTTGCCTTCACCCATGATGCTGGACATATTGCTAAAATTAATTCCTTGCTGCTTCATATAATCGAAAGGCCCTGCAGGGTTTTCCTTCGCTGATGCCATATAAAGCCCCGTGCCTCCCGTCGCGATCAGGGCAGCTGCCAATGCTCCGGTAATGATTGTCTTTTTCATCATTGTAAAAACACTCCTTATTTAACGTTTTTTATAGTAAGTTTGTTTTAATTTGTTCGAATTCCTCGACAGTGATTTCACCCCGGGCCAATCTGCCCTTGGCGAGCTCAAGTGCTTCAATGCTCCTCGACTGACGGCTATGCGTTTGGCTGTTTCCTCTGTTCTGGTTGAATGCAAGATATAACAGATAACCGATTGCCAGGAATACAACTAGCATCATCAGTGATCCACCTCCCATCCCAAAGCCTCCAAAGTAACCTGGTCCCATCATCATTTCCTTCTCTCCTTTCCATTTCTTTATACTTTCATTCTCAATCAGAAAGATGTAGAAAGTATGGAGGTAAAGCAATTATTTTAAGAGTGTTTCCTTCATTTTCTGGTACTCTTCTAGGGTGATTTCCCCTTGTGCAAGCCTCATTTTCAATTGTTCCATCGCTTCACTGGAATCAGAACGAATTGGCTGATCCGGTCCCTTCTTGTTTTTCAACAGCAAGTAGCTCAAGAAACCGGCCAGCAGCAAACCCATAAACCAGCCAATCGGTCCGCAGCCAGCAGATGCAAAACCCGGTCCCCACATCGGAATCCCTCCTCTTCATGATGAGTTGTTTATTTCTATGCCTTAAATATAAAAGCAAATCATGTAGAAAATATGTAGAAAACAAAAAAGCAGTTCACCCCATTAACCCTGCGAAAAACCGGAGTGATCAATTATCAGAATACATAGTAATTAACTCTACATACTTTTTGCATATATTCATATTAAAATACAAAAATACCCCCCACCGATTTTAAGTTCAGTGGAATTTGATAAGGAGGTACAGCTTTAATGGATAAATACAATAGAAGAAAATTTCTCTCTTATTCCTTAAAGGGAGCCGCAGGATTAGCAGCTATTTCTCTTGTTCCTGTTGGAGTAAATAAAATTTTTAATAACAATGAAATGATGAATGGGAATGATAGTAGTGGAGTTCCATTCAGCGGCGGCACTCCTTTACCTGTTCCTCCGCTCCTTAAAAATATGAGTTCGATCCCAAGTAAAGCCGAGTTTCAGCTTTCAGCTCAAATAGCTAAAACAGAATTTATCGAGGGGAAAGAAACAGACACTTATGGTTACAATGGAAATTATCTCGGCCCTGTCATTAGAGTCAGAAAGGGTGATGAGGTTTCGATAAAAGTCAAAAACAACCTCAATGAAGAGACAACAGTCCACTGGCACGGGCTTGAAGTAGACGGGGAAAACGATGGTGGTCCTCACTCACGGATTAGGCCAGGTGAAACCTGGAATCCAAAGTTTACCGTCACACAGCCTGCTTCAACATTATGGTTTCATCCGCACTTGCTCCATAAAACTGGAGAGCAAGTTTATAAAGGACTCGCTGGTTTGTTTTATGTAGATGATGATGTTTCAGATAATCTGAACCTCCCAAATGAGTATGGCGTCAACGACATTCCGCTTGTGATCCAGGATAAGAAGCTGGACGCAAATGGAAGGTTTGAATATAGACTGGGCATGCATGACGTTATGATGGGCCTTCAGGGAGGAACCATTCTTGTTAACGGAGCTGTTAACCCTTATCTTGAGGTACCAAGAGGCAAAATGCGCTTTCGTTTGCTGAACGGATCAAATGCCAGGATTTATGAATTGCTTTTTAGCAATAACCAAAACTTCTATCAAGTAGCTAGCGATGGGGGGTTGCTTGAACAGCCTGTTGAGATGACAAAACTAGTGCTCAGCCCAGGGGAAAGAGCTGAAATCATAGTGGATTTCTCAATGTTTAAAGATGGCGATACGGTCGAACTAACAAATCAAGGTACTGAATTCATGAAATTTATGGTAACTGGTAAAAAACAAAAAGACTTTAATATACCAAACCAACTTGCAATAATTGAAAGAATAGATTCATCAAAGGTAGTAAAAACTAGAAAATTTATTTTCCAAGGAATGGGAAGCAATGTCAATATAAATGGCAAACAAATGGATATGGACCGGATGGATGAATATTTAACCTTAAATACTACAGAAATCTGGGAAATCTCCAATGAAAGTACTGGGATGATGGGGGGAATGGCCCATCCATTCCATGCTCATGGAGTACAATTCCAAATTCTTGACCGAGACGGCAAACAGCCTCCAGCAAATGAATCCGGCTGGAAGGACACTATCCTAGTGTATCCAGGGGAGAAGGTCAGGGCGATTGCTACTTTCAAGTATCCTGGAATCTTCATGTACCACTGTCATATCCTTGAACATGAAGATGCAGGTATGATGGGCCAATTTAAAGTGGAATAAAATTCGGTCTTGAATAAGGCGCAGTTAATCTCAAGGGTTACTGTGCCTTTTTCAGATGTTGTGTAAAGAGATCATTCTCCCGCTAACCTAAAATCGAGGGTAGGAAAATCGTAAGCTTCCCAAAATTAACAAGGTAAGCAATATAAATGAAACCGATGAATTAATCATTAAAAGTTTTTATGGCTGTTCATTATTGCCAACTGAGTTGGAATGGATTCCCTTAATTAAAAACTGTGGGTTTGAGCAGCTAGAAATTATAAAAAGTCGTTCAATTCATGAGGAATTGGAGATTATGCTAAATGATGAATTTCTTTTGGAGGATAGTTGGAGAAGTGCCCAAATAGAGGATGAGACCCTGGATTATCATAATAAATTGATGGTTAAGTTCGCGGAACAACTAGGATATCGAGTAATCAAAGCTAAAAAAGTAATGTTAGTGAATTGAATTCAGCTAATTTGAAATGATATCGAACGGAAGTCTACATTCCCTTGGTAAATTACCTTTTAATAGGCTGACAGTATAAAAAGAATAAATAACAATATACAAAACCTCGGATCTTCTTAGAAGGTCCGAGGTTAAATGGGAAAGTTATTTGTCATTCATACCTTCTTTGTAAAACCGGTTTGCCAATCGCTTTTGCCTTCGATACCAGATGAGGAAAAAAGAAAGGCCAATTAAAGCCAGGGACATGACCTGTGCAATTCTTAGTTCATCAGTTGCCATTAGACTGTCCGTCCTCAATCCCTCCACAAAAAACCTGCCCACTGAATACCAAATGAGATAAGAAAGGAAAACTTCTCCCCGTTTGACTCCCAACTTTCTGATGGCAAGGAGTACTAAAAAACCTGAAAGATTCCATAATGATTCATACAAAAATGTTGGGTGGTAATACGCTCCATCTATATACATCTGGTTAATAATCCAGTCTGGAAGCATTAAATCTTCAAGGAAGGTCCTTGTCACCTCTGTTCCATGCGCTTCCTGGTTCATGAAGTTTCCCCATCGACCAATGGCCTGCCCGAGAATAATGCTAGGAGCAGCTATGTCGGCAAGTTGCCAGAAGGAAATTTCTTTTTTTCGCGCATACACTATCGATGTTGCTACCGCACCGATCAATCCTCCATGTATGGCTATGCCGCCTTCCCAGATTGCTAGAATCTGTCCTGGATTCTCCAAATAGTAATCTAGTTTGAACAAAACATAATATAACCTAGCACTAAGGAGAGAAATGGGGATCGCCCAAAGAAGCAAATCTGAAAAGACATCCTGGTGCAACCCTCTTCTTTTTGCTTCTTTTGTAGCGAGTAACCATCCTAAGAAAATCCCAAAGCCGATAATTATGCCGTACCAATAAATAGTGATAGGGCCTAATTCCAATGCTATTCGATTAATTGGTTCAAAGTTTCCCATCTATTTCACCTCTTCTATGTCATTCTCTGTCATCATACCTTGTATTTATGGATTTTGTATGGAGGGGTACAAAGAACATTGTTTTTCCCTTAATCGGCATTAGCTGGAAATATAGAATATTGCTAGCTGATTATAAATGAAGAAACGGCTGTATGCGGACCGTTTCTTCGAGGGGGTTAAGAAGTAACCACCTACATGTTAGAGGATCTTTGTGCAATAACTATGGATATTTAATCATTCTTCTCAACTTTGAATAAACTTTCCTTAATAAATACCGGAATTTTTTATATGCATCAACTTCCTGCATACTTTCTTCTCATTTATTCGATACCATAGGTTAATAAAACTTTGTGAAAATCACAGAGTGGAAATCCTTAATTGGAGTGAGAAGTTATGCTAATCAGGAAACTTTATAATAATGGCCAAATCATCATACCGAAGAAAGTGACACAAGAACTCGGAATTGAAGATGGTCACGTGCTTTATATTTATAACGAAAAAGACACTATCGTGATTGAGAAAGACCACGAAGATAAATACTTAAATCAGGCAACACTATATAATGGTAACTTAACGATACCCTGTGAACTACGTAAACTGCTAAACTGGGAAGGAGAAAATCTCCTGGAAATGGAAGTGAACTCCAACAACAAAATCCGCCTTAAGAAAATTTGATTGTAGGTCCACGCTGAAACACTAACGTATATTAAAAGGAATAATACTTCAGATTCAACCTCGACAGACACAGAAATGACAATTCTACTGTCATGTTCTATACTATGCTTACCTTTTAGCAGGAATGGCATATCCTATTTATTGGTGAATTTCGCTTTCCTAACACAAATATTCAATTGAGAATAAGTCGAAAAAAATTAGAAACACCAAACAAAAAAACGGTTCTGTTCTTGAACCGTTTTTTGTTACATAGATCTATTTATTTGGAGAAAGCAACAGTCTTCTCATTATTGACCCCATTAGTCTTTCTTCGCCAACAACTGACAATCCTGCTGATTTAATGTTTGCCATTGTCTCCCGGTTTATATTTGCTCCCCACATTCGCACTGTTACTGGATTCAGTAAATCCATTACAAGTCCTGCCGCCTTGTTTTCGCTTCTCATATGCTCAAGCATGAGAATCTGTCCGTCCGGTTTGCAAACTCTTCTCAGTTCTCCTAGACCCACAACCGGGTCTGGTACAGAGCAAAACACACAGGTAGATACTACCGTATCAAAGCTGTTGTCCGGAAAGGGCAGTTCCTGGATGTCTCCCTCTATTAGTTCCATTTTATAAGGGGCATTAAGCTGAGAAGCTTTCTGTCTTGCATACTTTAACATATCGCTGCTGAAATCCACTCCAATCAAGGATTGAATACTACTCGGATAATAAGATAGATTCGCCCCAGTCCCTACCCCTGCTTCCAGTACATCACCATAAGCGCCAGCCAGTAGGTCCCTCCTCCAATCTTCACGAATCATCTTATCCATTGTGTCATAGATTTTTGAAACTCGGTTGTATCTTTTTTTAATTTTCTCATTTAATTCCTGATTCAATGAAACCATCCTCTCTGATTACGGATTAGTGACCATTATACTGGCAAACTGTGCACAAAGAATGAATAAAGATATTTCTAGTTCCTTTTTTGAACCTTTATAATATAATTTTAGTGAGGTGAAAAAAATGTGTGTTTCTCATCATAATATCGACCAAATATCATACCATATCGCGGAACAAATCGTTCAGTTCACAATATATCGCCCGTTGCATATTGAATTGATCGGGGAAGGCAGATTTGCCATTGAAGCAGGCCAACCCTTTCCAGCTGAGAACCACGGAGTGATTTCAAAAATCGTACTGGCTGATAAGGGTGGTACCCTGTACCGAATTGAGCCAGATGAAATCGGACTCAAGTTTGCTAGCGGGGAGATCGATTACAAAGAATATTTAAATCAACAGAAAAAGGGAAACCGACAACTAATTGGCCTGACACTAGGACTCATCACTCTGTTTGCAACAGCAGGTTGGGGATTTGTTTCGCTTTTCTAAACACAGTCATTAAAACTGATGAAAAGAAAGCTGCCGTTTGGCAGCTTTCTTTTAGAATAGGTTTTTAGAAATCATTTCATATTCACTTTGAGAAATCTCGCCTTTGACATAACGAAGTTTCAGGGTTTCAGCAGGAGATTCCTTTTGTATTGAATCTTGCTTCTGCTTTTTGAAAGAGTACATAAGGTCAACAATCAGCTTCCTTGTCATCTTGATCAGTCTGAACAGATCTCCAGTCCTCAATAAATAATAGAAGACTATGGCTGCTAATATAAGAGTAATCACTTCATTCACCTCTATTACGATTTAATCCTTAACAAAATTTGCTGGAATTCTTCTAAGGTGATCTCTCCTCTTGCGTATCTTAACTTTGCCATTTCTTCGGCTTCTATTGATTTGATACTCCCAGAATTCGCCTTGGATAAAGACTGGTTTTTCATCAGAAAATATACTCCAATTGCAATTAGAACAAGGAAAATTAAAGTAGACGAGTTAAAATATGGCATCATTCCAAACTGGGTGAAGCCGGATGGACCGCTATATCCATATCCATTTATAAAAGAACCCATGTGACCGTTCATCATTTGTCATTACTCCTTTATATTAAATGAGATTTTTCAGTTTAACGTATTCTTCTTCGGTAATCTTGCCTGCAGCATACCTCAAATCAATGATTTGTCTGGCTGAGTTATGATCTGGAACGTGAGTACCCATCTTCCTAAAGAATTTTTGTAAATCGCCTGTTTTGTAAAGGTAAAAACCTATTGCCAAGATCAACAGCGTAAACATTGTTCCATTCCTCCTGAATTTTGGTATTAAGGGCCGAAAAACCGGCCCTCGGTAAGATTTTATAAGCCCATGTTCCCCATACCCTGGAAATTCCGGCTGTTAGATGCGCCACCCGTGCCATGCATCCCTTTATACATATCCTCAAGATCTTTAGTGCTCAAATCAGGATGCATTTCCTGCATATATGGCTTCATTTGTCCAAAGTTGATATTCTGCTCATCCATGAATTTTTGCATATCATCAAAATCTCCTGATTCCATCATTTGATTCATCTCATCGATATTTACACCCTGTTCACCCATGAACTCCTGCATATTTTCAAAGTTGCCCTCACCTATGATGTTAGCCATATTTTTGAAATCAATTCCCTGCTCCTTCATAAAATCAGCAGGATTAACTGCATTTTCCTTCGCGGATGCCATATACAATCCTGTACCTCCTGTTGCGATAAGGGCTGCTGCTAATGCGCCAGTAATAATTGTCTTTTTCATCATAGTAAACACTCCTATTTTTTATTTTTATAAGGTTTTTTAAAACTTTTTATACAAGGTTTGCTTTCATTTTTTCGAATTCTTCGACAGTGATTTCTCCTCTTGCCAACCTGCCCTTGGCAAGATCAATTGCTTGATTGTTCACTGCCTGGAGTGGAAGCGTTTGTTCACTCCTTCCATTCTGGTTGAAAGCCAGATACAGCAGATAGCCGACTGCCAGGAAAACTATTATCATCATCAAGGATCCACCTCCCATCCCGAAGCCTCCAAAGTTACCATACCCAGGTCCCATCATCATTTCCTTCTCTCCTTTCCATTTCTTTATACTTTCATTCTCCTTTAAAAATTTGTAGAAAGTATGAAGCGAAAACTGTTATTTTGAAACAATGTCTTTCATCTTTTGGTACTCTTCCGGGGTGATGTCCCCTTGTGCCAGCCGCATCTTCAATTGTTCCATTGCTTTACTAGAATCAGGCAGATTCGACCCATCTGATTTCTTCCTGTTCTTCAACAAGTAGATCAGGAGACCAATCAACAGCAAACCAATAAGTAAGCCAATCGGTCCGCAGCCAGCTGCCGCAAAGCCAGGTCCCATCATGCTAGCCCCTCCTTTCTGGTGATGATGTTTGTTTCTGTGCTTTAAATATAAAAGCGAATCATGGAGAAAGTATGTAGAGTGAAAAAATTATAAAGAACATCAAATATAGGAGAATGAATGTATTGTATTTATTGTCCTCACTATTCAGGCTGTTCTCGGAATAACTGAATAACTTAATTTTTATAATAAAAAGATGACCGCTACTGGGACTTAATCAACCTCACTGTTTGCCGTCACTTTATCTTTCTATGCACATTTGTATCCATCCAAGGATTATCATCTGTATGAGTATTTCGTGGAAGGGGTGTATAATACTTGCAATTGATTTAGTAGAATATATCCTATTTTTCTAAATGATTTGTTTGAACTTCTTTCTCGATAACCGGGAGCTTTGAAAGAAAAGCCCAATATATAATAGGCTGGTCGAGTTTTGACAAATCACATTAATGGCTAGAATACAAGCCTGTTATCACCTTGAGCTTATAAATCTACATTAACCATTTTTCTTTCCTGCTGCTTGAAATCAAAAAAAGCGAGACCACTTAAAAAACAGTCCCGCCTTCATTGCTTACTTTTCTGCCATGATAATTTCCTTGAAATCTACTTGTTCTAGTACTTTATAGCATTTATAGGAACCATTATTCTCAAATACAACGATTGCCGGATCTTTCCCAAATGGCTCCCATAAAAAGACTCCAGCTCCCTCACTCCAGCTCCCACATTCACCGTCTAGGAACATTTCCCCTGCTAACAGCCCAAAAACCATTTCGCCGCTTTTCTCCAGTTTTATAAACATATCATCAACCCTCTCATTTTCAATCTACTTTGATATTAATGTTTAATTATGTAGAAAAAATGGAGTTTCTGTACCCTCCTCGTGGAAGCCAGACGGTTATTGGAACTAAGGCTGAATGTCCGAATATTCTGGTAATATTTATCGTAGATAAACTCACTGAAATTGAATTTCATCTACTTTTGGCGCTCTTTGGTCCATCAACCAACATTCAGAATGATGTGTACCTGATAGGATGGTTTTATTAGGTTGATATAAATCACATACCTCCATTGCAAACGGACATCGCGAAGTAAAAGCGCAACCTTTTGGAGGATCATGCAAGTCTGGTGGAGTCCCTTCAATCACGTTTAATTGTTGGTTTTTTTCTAAATCAAGATGAGGAACTGATTCTAGCAATCCAATCGTATAGGGGTGTTTTGGATTATAAAAAATTTCGTTTTTCGTTCCACTTTCGACTATTTTACCGGCATACATGATATTCACTCTATCTGAAAACCTTGCAACCACCCCTAAATCATGCGTAATCAGAATGATCGCCATACCCATTTTCTCCTGCAGGTCTTTTAATAAATCCAAAATCTGTGCCTGGATAGTAACGTCAAGAGCTGTTGTTGGCTCGTCAGCAATTAACAGATCAGGTTCGCAAATCAAAGCCATTGCAATGGCAACTCGCTGCCTCATTCCTCCACTTAGCTGATGAGGATAGGTTGTACAACAATATATAGGATCCGGGATTCCAACTAGACTAATGATTTCAATTGCCTTTTCTTGAGCTAACTTTTTACTATAGCCTTTATGAACGATTAGCCCCTCCGCAATTTGGTCACCCACCTTCATTGTCGGGTTTAAGGAAGTCATGGGATCCTGGAATACCATACCGATCTTTGCCCCACGGATTTTGGAAAGCTGTTTTTTCTTCATTGTGATGATTTCATCCCCGTTAAATAAAATGGACCCCTCGGGGATGGAACATGTTTTCTCAGGAAGCAGTTTCATAATACTTTTAGCAGTAACTGATTTCCCAGACCCGGATTCTCCGACAATTGCGAGGACTTCCCCCTTGTTCACATGAAAGGAAACCCCACGAACAGCGTAGATATTCTGTTTTTTTGAATGAAAATGAACCTGCAGGTCATTAACTTCTAGTAATCTTTTCACATTTATCACCCTTTCATTGAGTAAAAGAGTTATTTTCTGAATTTCGGATCCAGCGCATCCCTCAGACCATCACCCAATACATTAAATGAAAACATCGTTAATGAAATAAATAATGCGGGAAAAAACAGCCTCCATATTTCACCTGTCAATAAGGTGACGAGACCTTCTGATGTCATCGTTCCCCAGCTCGCAAGCGGTACAGGAACACCTAGTCCAAGAAAGCTTAAAGTGGCTTCCGCAAAAATTGCACCAGGAACAGATAATGTCATGCTCACTATTATAGGGCCCATAGCATTTGGAATAAGGTGCTTAAACAAGACCCGAAAAAAACTCCCTCCTAATACTTGGGATGCCATTACAAATTCAGATTCTTTCAATCTCAGTATTTCACCGCGAACTAGACGCGCCATTCCAATCCATCCCGTTGCAGCCATTGCAATTATAATAGTGAGTAATCCAGGCTTTAATACGACCATCAATAAAATTGTCACCAGCAAATGAGGCAGTCCATAAAGTATATCTACGATTCTCATCATCACTTCATCAGTTTTTCCGCCTTTATATGCTGCGATTCCTCCCCATATAATTCCGATTATCAAATCCAAAACTACTGCTGTTATACCAATAAAAAGGGAAATTCTTGCTCCTACCCAGGTCCTGGAAAATAAATCTCTACCTAAATCATCCGTTCCAAACCAATAATCAAATGATGGAGGGAGATTGGAATTTAACAGATTTTGATCTGAATACGAATAGGGAACCAGCATTGGACCTATAATTGCCATTACGATCAAACCAATATTAATGGCAAGTCCAGTCATAGCAAGCTTGTTTTGCCCCAGTATGCTTATCGCATCTATCCAAAACGATTCACTAGGTTTACTATCGGCCTTTTCTTCTTTGTTTTTTTTCCTTAGAACAAAAAGATCGTCTGGCACTTGCTGCATCATCTATCCCCTCCTTTTGATAAGTTTTATTCTTGGATCGATCAGAACGTATGCAAGGTCGACTAATATAATAAAGAATATTAATATAGCACTATAAAAAACAGTCGTTCCCAAAATTAATGGATAATCTCTATCAGTGATGCCCTCAACAAAATATTTCCCCAAGCCTGGAATACCGAAGATTTGTTCTATGACAAAGCTTCCAGTCAATACTGTAGCTGTAATGGGACCAAGTATCGTTACAACTGGAATCATTGCATTACGAAGTACATGCTTAAAAATAAATCTGAAACCAGTCACTCCTTTAGCCATGGCAGTTTGAATATAATCCATCGAAAGTACTTCTAAAATACTTGATCTAGTAAGTCGTGCAATATAAGCCATCGGTGTAACAGCAAGAGCAATGCTTGGCAAAACGGAGTGTTTCCATGTACCCCATGTTGCGACAGGGAACCATTGCAGCTTTATAGCAAAAAAATTGATTAATATTGTAGCAAAAATGAAGCTAGGGACGGAAAGGCCAAGTATGGCAATAATCATCGAAAAATAGTCAATTGCACTATTGTGACGAAAAGCTGCGAGAATACCTAAAACGATACCAAAGAATGCAGCTATAAGAATGGCTTGAATACCTATCATGGCCGAAACAGGAAATCCGTTAGCAATTAATTGGTTAACTGTCTGGTTATCCCATTTGATTGAAGGACCAAAGTCCATCAATAATGCTCCCTTTAGATATTTAAAATATTGTATAAACAAGGGATCATTAAGTCCATAATGCTCTTTTAAGTTTTCAACTACCTGCTCTGGAATGCGATTTTCACTTGTAAAAGGATCACCGGGTATTGCGTACATCAATAAAAAGGTAAGCGAAATAATGACAAATAAAGTTAAGATAACACTAATAATTCTCCTGGTAATAAATTGCCGCATATTCCCCCTCCTTTATGATTTTAGGCAAAACAACTGAAAAAGTGTACTCATTGTACACTCTTTCAGCATTCTAGCCGCTTAGCGTGCCACCATTTTTACTACTTAACAATTGCCTCCCGGAAATCAATTGCCTGAATTGTATACTGATAGACTCCTTCGATATAGTCCTTTTGCAAGTAAACTTTTGTACGGTAATAAAGTGGGGAAATTGCCATTTGGTCTATTAGAACCTTTTCAGCTTCGACCAAATACCCCGCTCGCTTCTCCAGGTTCAATTCCGCTTCTGCTTTTTCCATTAATTGATCGTAATCAGGAATAGAAATGTTGCTATAGTTATAGACATCCCCACTCATGAATTGTCCCATTAAATTGCTTGCATCATCATAGTCTGCGCCAGTACTGTACAAAGCTAATTGGTACTCACCGGCTTGAACATTTTGAACAAATACCTTACGTTCCATCGTTTGGAGCTCTGTATCAATTCCTAAGTTTTTCTTCCACATTTCCTGCATTGCTTGAGAAAGTTTATTGTAAGTATCGTCTGTATAAAAAAGCAGATTAATTTTAGGCAATGTAGAAAGCCCCAGTTCTTCGAGTCCTTCTTTCAGAAGTTGTTTTGCTGTGTCTAAATCATTATCCTTAAACAAGGAGTCTCCAGCTAATTCCCTGAATTCTCCTGCACCACTGCTCAATCCTAATGGTATTAAACCAAGAGCGGGAACTTCTCCTCCCTGTGTCACTTTTTCGACCAAAAGTTTTCTATCAAGGGCAAGCCCTAATGCTTTACGGATTTTTTCATTTTTAAAAATTCGATCCTCATGATTAAATCTTATATAAGCTAAACTTGCGCTTGGCGCTGTTTTTGCTTCACCTGAAGCGATTAATTTACTTCTTATTGAATTTGGGATATTGGCAGAAAAATCGAGCTCGTTCGATTGGTACATAGCATATTCAGTATTTTGTTCATTCACCATTACCCACTTTAACTTTTCAAGCTTAACCACATCCTTGCCCCAATAATTTTCATTTGGAACCATAATTAATTCTTGGCCGTGTTTCCAACTCTCAATTTTAAAAGGTCCGTTAGAAACAAAGGTTTCAGCTTCAGAAGCCCACTCTGGATTTGCTTTATCCGTTTTTTCATGGACAGGTAATAATGTAAAGAAAGCAGTTAAACCTAAGAAAAAGGAAGTAGGTTTTTCTAAAGTAACCTCCAGTGTATATTCATCAACAGCCTTTACCCCTAGCTGGGATGAATCCTTCAATGATCCTTCATTGTATGCTGCTCCATTTTTAATAAAGAACAAGTTACTGCCAAGAGGTGAAGCTACTTCTGGACGTAAAACCTTCTCCCACGAATAGACAAAATCCTTAGCAGTCACAAGGTCACCATTTGACCACTTAGCATTCTTATTAAAATAGAAAGTATAAACAGTTCCGTCATCAGAAATGTCCCACTTTTCTGCAACACCAGGAACTATGTTTCCTTCTTTGTCCAATCGGATCAAACCCTCGAATAATTGATTTGAAATATCCCCTGCAGTCTGGTTATCAATCAGTGCTGGTTCAAGACTAGGCGGTTCACTTAACGCATTGACTGTAATAACTTGCTCTTTATTAGAACTGCTTGTTTTTTCTTCATTCTTTTCTTTATTAGCAGGAGTATTGACTTGACTATTATTACAGGCACTAAATACTAATATCAGTACACAAAGTAAGCTGAAAAATGATAAGCGTTTCCCAAAATTAAGCATTGTGTTTCCCCCTATTATGTTTTAGACCCGAAACCTCATCATTCCAAGTAAACCTCTTGAAATCTATAAGCAAAACCTCCTACTGTTCTCAATATACATTACCCCTCTATAGTATATGTGAGTGCAGAATTAAAATAACTTTTAATAGCCATTAATGGATGGTCAAGAAATTATAAATAGAATTTTCAAAATTAGAAATGTAGATTAATACATACAGCGATAAATAAACTTATAAAAATTGATTCAGTTAACCCCTAAGTTTTTTTCTTCTATTTTTTTAAAGTGTTTTTTAAATTGATAAAACAAAAAAGCTGCCCTTGCATATAAATCAATCGCAATTGAAATCCATATTCCCGCTATCCCCATGCCGAAATGTATCCCAAGGATATAAACTCCGATTATCCTAATCACCCACATACCAAGTGCGGTGCTGTACATCGGACTTTTAGTGTCTCCGGCACCCTGAAGTGCACCTGCTAAAACTAAACCCACAGCCAATGCAGGCTGTGCAAAAGCATCAATTTTCAGCGCGGTTACAACCATGCCTCTAGCATGTAGGTCCGTAGTAAACCAGGAAGCAAACCATGGAGATAAAAAGAACAACACCAAGCCAATTAATGACATAAATCCAATTGCTAATCCCGTAGTTAAAAAACCAAATTCATATGCGTCCCTATACTGTCTAGCACCGATCCTTTGGCCAACAAGGGTGGTGGCTGCTATTGCAAGACCGTAACCCGGCATATATGAAAATGTTTCAATATTCCCTGCAATTGTGTGGGCAGCATACGTTTCTGCCCCTATTTTCACGATCAGGCCAAAATAAACCACCTGGCCAAGACGCATAATTAATCTCTCAATTGCTGCAGGGGCAGATAATGTTAAGATAGCAAATGAATCTCCTTTGGAAGATTCGCCAGAGAAAGAAAAAGAAACCGGAGATTTTTTTATATGATGATACAACGCAGCTGACCCCAAAAGCCTTACAATGACAGTTGCCCAAGCTGCTCCAGCTACACCAAATCCATCCAACTTAAATAAGCCAAAAATCAGGACATAATCTAGACCAATATGAATTAAATTGATCCACCAGCTTACTTTCATAGGTGTTTTTGTATCCCCAGCAGCCCTTAGTATGCTGCCAAAATTGAACATCAATGAAATAAAGACGGACGGAATTCCAACAATCTGTAAATATATGGACCCATCTCTTAAAACATCTGATTCTGCTCCCATCATTTTAAGCAACGGTTCACTAAAAAAAACGGAAATGATACCGAATATCATTCCCGCCAAAATAGAAATAAAAGTGGATTGCCTGGCAATCGATTTTGCTTTTTCGATGTCGCCTGATCCGATGCTCCTGGCAATTAGCGAAGAAGTTCCCACCCCTATTGCCATAAAAATTGCAATATAAACGGCTAAAACCGCATTCGCTATCCCAACAGCTGTCACTTCGTTTAAACCGAGTCTGGCAACAAACAGGGTATCCACAAAACCGACCACCATTTGCAAGGTATTCTCAACCATAGCTGGAATAGCTAAAGCTAAGATGATACTAATCTTTTGTTTCGTACTTTGTTTACCAGCGGTCTCTGGTTGAGCCACCGAAAATCCCTCCCGGTTTTCTTTCTCTATTACTTTTTCAGCAACCTCTGGAAGGTAACTAGGACCTCATCAATGACTTCAGTATCTCCTTCATTGATCCTTTCTAGGACGCAGCTTTTTAAATGTCCTTCAAGAAGAAGACTTGCCACGCTGTTTAAAGCAGATTGGATGGCGGATAATTGAGTTATCACATCGTCACAGTAGGTATCATTTTCAATTAATCTTTTAACTCCACGGATTTGTCCTTCAATCCGATTTAGCCTTGAATCAAGGTTCTTTTTTATTTTTTCTGAATGATGGCTCTTTCGATGATTTGTAGAGCAACCAGTTGGTGGTAATACTTGTTCATTAGCCGCCTCTACACCCATGTCCATTCCCCCTTATACCTGACTTATATTTTCAATGAGTTCTTCTTTTCCGAATCTCTTTAAAAATTTATGGAAAGGCTCTCGTTTCTTCCCTTTTTCCCCATATACCCTAATAATTTCTTCGACTGTAGTATAAAGTTCTTCAGGATTTAGATTTTCCTTAAATAAGCTTCCTGCCTCGGCATCCTCTCCTTTTGTTTTCCCGCCAATATAAAGATTATATTGATTCCCATTTATTTTCATAACTCCAATATCATTAACCAAAGGCTCTCCACAGCCAACAGGACAGCCGGTGTATGCTGGTTTTAGGGTAAACGGAACAGGTTTTCCGGCAATTCTCTTATTAAGTTCGGTTGCGACAGGCATTCCCTCTTCCTCTGCACCTTTACAAAAGTTGCAGGTTCTAAGGCTCTTTACAAAATTGCCGACCGGGTAGCAGTGTAACCCGACTGACTCAAAATCCGTAATAATTTCATCCTTTTTACTTTCAGGAATGTCAATATAAAGCTGCTGGAAGGTTGTAAGCTCAAGCTCCTGGTCGTCTTCCATATATTTTGCAAGTATTCGAAGCTGATTAGCAGTCAGTTTGGACCCGAAATCAATGCCGCCATTAACAGCGACTTTTATTTTCTTTTCGTTGTTCAATTTAAAACTCCCTTTCCTAAGAAGTTTTTTCAAGTAGATTACTATGGCAGTGACAAGATACTGCATGGCCCGCTCCTAGAGATTCCTGTTTCGGCATTTCACTGTTACAAATATCCTCCTGGTATGGACATCTTTTTACAAATGGGCATCCTGCTGTCTCTTCGGTTGCATCTACTTCACCATCTAGAATTAACTTTTCTCGATTTTGGATAAAGTAATTGAGATCTTTTACTACCGAAACTAGTGCCTTTGTGTATGGATGTGAAGGAGACTGGATGATTTTCTTGGTTGGCCCGACCTCGATAATTTTACCCTGGTACATGACAGCAATTCGGTCACACATATAACTTGCTGTCGATAGGTCATGTGTAATCAGCATCATGGTTAGGCCCATTTTCTTCTTAAGTTCGAGAAGGAGGTTTAAAATACCTGCTCGGACAGAAACATCAAGCATAGAAGTAGGTTCATCAGCTGCAATAAATAGTGGTTCCAGAATCACAGCTCTTGCTATAGCAATCCTTTGCCTCTGCCCGCCACTCAGCTGGTGTGGAAACCTCTCCATATAGTCTTCAGCGGGCCTCAGCTCAATTGATTCAATCGCCTCTTTCACCCTTCGAACTTTCTCATCATGTGGGAGGTGTTTTTCGTGGGCATTGATTGGTTCCATTAAAATGTCCATTATTGTCATCCCAGGATTGAGAGTATCATATGGATCCTGAAAGATCATTTGCATTTTACTTCTCAACCTGTTTGTCTCTGAATCACTTAATTTGCATAAATCTCTTCCTTCAAAAAGGATTTCCCCGCTGGTTTCCTTCATCAGCCGCATCACCATTCGCGCTGTTGTAGTTTTTCCACAGCCACTTTCCCCGATGATCCCTAGAATTTCCCCTTTTTTAATCTCAAAGCTAACATTATGGACGGCGTAAACATTTTGCAGTTTCCGGTTTAAAATCGATCCAGTTTTTTTTACAAAAGTTTTCTTCAAATCTCTTACTTTCAGTAAAATTGAATTATCCATTTTCCTCCTCCTCAAGAAAGCATGCGGAAAAGTGGCCGGTCTTTACTTCCCTGAACTCAGGTGTTTCTTTTCTGCAGCGGTCAAAGGCAAACGCACATCGAGTATGAAACCTGCAACATTGTGGAATGTTTACTAGATTAGGAACACTGCCTGGTATCGAAATCACTTCCCGATCAGGATCGGACAGGTCAGGAGTCGCTTGTAATAAAGCCTTTGAATAAGGATGTCTTGTATCATTCAATATATCCTCTGTTGAGGCAAGCTCAACAATTTTCCCTGCATACATGATTGCAATTTTGTCGCAAATAGCAGTGACCATCGGCAAATCATGTGAAATTAGGATTACTGATAAATCCATCTTTCTCTGAAGGTTTTTAATTAATGCTATAACCTGTGCCTGGGTTAATACATCTAGTCCTGTCGTTGATTCATCGGAAATTACCAGTTTGGGAGAACAAGCAAGGGACATGGCAATGGCCACGCGCTGCTTCATCCCTCCGCTGAATTCGTGGGGATAGCTTTTCCATCGGTCACCATCGATTCCGACAAGCTCAAGTAGGGTCATCGTCCGTGCCAGTGCTTCTCTTTTGCTTACTCTTTCATGGAGCAAAATGGCTTCCATAATTTGATCGCCTATTGTATAAACGGGATTTAGTGCATTCATCGCACTTTGTGGTATGACAGAAAGATCCTTCCATCTTAAAGAATTTAGTTCAGAATCGGAGGCTTTAAGCAAATCCCTGCCATTTAAATGAACACTTCCAGCCACCACTTTTCCGGGAAACTCTATTAATCTTAGAATCGATTGGGCAACGGTCGTTTTCCCGCATCCCGACTCTCCAATCAGTCCAAGCATTTCTCCCTCTTCAACAGAGAATGAAACGTTTTCTACAGCACGGGCAATTCCCTTTTCGGTTTTAAAGAAAGTCGAGAGATTCTCTACAGTTAATACAGCAGTCATATGCTAACGCCCCCTTCTCAGTCGCGGATTCATAACTTCTTCCAATGAATAGCCAGTAAAAGCAAATCCTATTACCAGTGTGGTGATGAGTAAGCCAGGAGGAAGTATCCACCAGATCCATGCATCCGTCAAGAACGCTCCCCTTGCCTGGGCATAATATAAAATCGTTCCCCAGCTCTTAGTAAAAGGGTCTCCTAGACCCAAAAAGCTTAGAGAGGCTTCAATTAAAATAGAATGACTTGCTGCTAATACAAATTGGGAAAGTGCAATTGGGATAACACCAGGCAAAATATGCCGGCCTAATATGACCTTAATATTTGTGCCGATTGATTTGGCGGCTTCGACATACCCTTTTGTTTTTAGCGTTAATACCTGTGATCTTATAACCCTTGCTGGGCTCGCCCAAGAAATTAAGCTTATAACCAAAATGATATTCCAAAAACTTGGACCTATAAAGGCTGCCAATAAAATCATAAGAGGCAAAAACGGGATAACAAGAACAAGGTCTACTAATCTCATTAAAAGAGCATCTACTTTTCCGCCGTAATACCCTGATATTACACCGATAAGGCATCCAAGAAGAATTGAAATAAAGGCAGCAAGGACACCAATTAATAATGAAATTCTAGTCCCATACAGCAATTCACTTAAAATATCCTGTCCTACGTCATTGGTACCCAGGAGAAATTGACTGTTAGGTTTCGTAAATGGTGTTCCCACACGTTCAGTCGGGTCAAATGGTGCAAGTAAAGGAGCGAAAACAGCTATCGCCAAAAATATAATTAAAAGTCCTAATCCGACTATACCGATATTATTAGATGTAAGTACATGCCAATACTTTCTCCATTTTTTATTACCCATTTCGGCTTCCCACCTTCGGATCAAGTAAAGGATAAAGTAAATCCGCCAAGAAATTGGCAATGACAACACTGAAGGTAATAATCAGGAATGTCGCCTGAATCAGTGGGTAATCTCTGCTTAGGACTGATTCAAACATTAATCGTCCTACACCCGGGTATGCAAAGACCGTTTCTATTACAGTTGCCCCGCCCAAGGTAAACCCTAAACTAAGCATAAATACAGTAGCCACCGGAAGCAAAGCGTTTCTCATGGCATGCTTATACTTAATAACTTTTTCTTTTACGCCCTTTGCTTTGGCCATCATAATATAGTCTTCCCCAAGAACATTTAGCATCGAATATCTCATAATCATGAAGGTGCTTGTTACTGAGATTAATATAAGAGTTGTTAATGGTAATATAAGGTGTTTACTAATATCAATGAATCTATCCATACCCGAATAGTTCGACCAGGCACTTTCAGCTCCGAAAACAGGGAGCCATCCTAATTGAGCTGAAAAAATAGAAACTAAAATCATACCGACCCAGAAGGAAGGCATTGCACTTAGAAACATAAAAACTGTCAATAAATTCGCATCAGTTTTAGTCCCTCTGCGCCAGGCTGAAATGGCTCCAAACATTACTCCTAGAATGGTTGAGAGGACAAGACCGAGCCCTGTTAGAAGCATTGTCCAAGGTAAGCGCTCCATAATAATCTCTGAAATCGGTCTTTTTTGCTGATAGGAGAAACCGAATTCTCCTGTCAGAATATTTTTTATATAAGTTACGTATTGTTCAAATATGGAATCATTAAGTCCATGCTTTTCCAAGATTGCTTCTTTCTCAGCGCTGGACATTAATCCAACATCCTCACCTGCCAAAAATACGAGGGGATTGCCTGGCATAAGCCTAGGCAGAAGAAAGTTCAATGTCAGCATTAGGAAGATAACAATTGTGTATTGCAAAAGCTTGCCTGCCATAAATTTCCCCATTATTCTGCACCTCCTGCTAGTTTAGGAAAAAATCCCGTAAAAATTTTTACGGGATAGATCCTTTATTCCTTAAAAATCAAAATCATCCTTATCGTTCGTCTTCTTTTTCCTTTTTAATAAGAAGAAAACTATAGCTGCTATTACGATAAGTACGCCAAAAATTAAAATCCCGTTATTATTTTCTTTTACTGAATTGCTGTCATTAGAAGTTTTTTCATCAGAAGATTTACTTTCCCCACCGGAATTACTGTTATTCCCAGCAGCATCTTCACTTCTTTCCCCAGAGACAAATGACAACTTATTGATTATCCCTTTTCCTGTTTGGAAAACAAAACCATCATATTTTTCAGGGTTATAAGCATTGACGATTTCCTGATAATAGAGAGTAATAATTGGTGCTTCATCTGCTACCATTAATTGCAGATCATTAATAAGCTCTTGTCGTTCCGTCTCATCAAATGTCGCTCTTAGTTGGTCCGACAGAGCATCAAATTCTTTGTTTTTATAACCACCGATATTTACAGCACCAATTGCAGGATCTGAATAAAACAACTCGACTATCCGATCAGGGAAAAGCTGCATCGTGTTTGACCAGCCGAATACTCCCATATCAAAGTTTCTTCCCTTGCTAACATCGTAGTCAGGCCACATTAAACTAATAATGGTTGTGTCTTCCATGGCTTTTACAGAATTTTTGATACCTATCTCATTTATAGCTTCAGAAATCAGTTCTGCAACACGGATTCTAATTGGATTGTTAGAGTGGACTAGTGTTGTGAAATTTATTTCTTCTCCTTTTTGGTCTTCCCTGAAACCGTCCCCATTTGTATCCTTGAAACCAGCATCATCAAGGATTTTCTTTGCTTTTTCGGGATCGTAAGAAGTTTTTACTTCACTATTGTATGAAGGTGATGATGGATGAATAAAACCTGGGCTGCCGACTTCTGCAAATCCTAAAAGCACGATATCAACCAAACTTTTTTTATCTATTGCAAGATCAATTGCCTGTCTGAAAGGCTTTTCTGTCATAGGATATTTTTCAGAATTCAGCTGGAATAATGTTGTGCTGAATCCTGCTCCACGTGAAATCTTTAATGAGGGATTAGACTCGAATTGGCTAACAAGCTCCGGAGATATATTTGATGAAATCGCATCAATTTCCCCAGATTTCAATGCATTGTAAAGTGCTGTAGTATCTTTGATGATTGGAAATATGATTTCTTGAATAGGCGGAGCTTCTTTAAAATAGTCCTTGTTAGCGGTCATTTTATAATATTGATCAGCTTTATGTTCACTTAAAATGTATGGCCCACTTCCTATTGCATTGGTTTCACTATCAGGCGCTGAGATTTTAGACCAAATATGCTCTGGTAAAATTGGTACATCTGCAAGAGGTTGAATCAAGAAGTTTGGATCGGGTTTTGAAAGAATCATTGTAAAGTCTGTTTCATTTTCAACAGTTAATGAGGCAACGTTTTTAAGAGGGTTGGTAAATCTTGATTTAGGATGTTTAATAAAATAATCTACAGTAAACTTAACATCATCAGACGTAAGCATTTCTCCATCATGCCATTTTATATTATCGTTCAATTTAAAACTGTACTCCAGCCCGTCATCACTGACGTTATACTCTTTTACAAGCCACGGCACTGGTTTGTTATCCTTGTCTAGTTGCAATAGAGTGTCATACAGCAGGCTAACCAAGTCAAGACCTGGATAACCGGTTTGATAAGTATAAGGGTTTAACGTGCTTTCATCACTAAGAATTCCAATTTTTAGTGATTCTACTTCTGATTTAGCCAGACTGTTTCCTGCAGAAGAAAAAACAAAAAGAGCAATAATAATAAGTGATATTAACTTCCTCATTTTTTCCAACCCCCTTATATTTTGTTAAACCATTAATTCTTGCAAGTGGAAATTCCCTTCTCTACGATAGGCTTCCGCAAGAGCGAAATGACCATGGGTGGCAAGGCCATGATAAACATGAACAGCCTTATCTAGAACTTGATGTATTGCTCTTCCCTTTTCCTGAAAGTTGGTTAATTTTGAGAATCCTGGATACAGAATTTCAGCTGCTTTCTGATCAAGCATTTCATCAAAATGCATGCCACTGAATTCCAATTGACTTTCAAGCATATCCATTGCGCGTTCTTTATTCTCCCATACTTCTGTAATGTCAACGACAGTATTAGGATGGTGCGGTGTCATGTAGTAAATAGTTGGAATCGGATGAGGTTCTAATCCTGGAAGTTCATCTAAAGCAAAATCTCTGCTAGAAAGGGCGATGGACTCGAGAAGCAAAGTCATTGCCGGACGACGGTCGGGGTCCAAATCGTGAAAGGAATGTTCGGGATCTTGGGTAATAATGATGTCAGGTTTAACCTCTCTAATAATTTTTATAATTTTTTTCTTGGATTCAACGCTTAAATCAACGGTGCCATACTGGAAATTCAGAAATGTAATATCCTTTACTCCAAGTATTTCTGCTGCATTCCTAACCTGTGGTTGGCTAGTTTCCCGGCACAGCATGATGGATGCAAATGATTCTCCACCATTTAGAACGTTCTTAGCCAATGCACCTCCGCACTCTACAACTTCCATTCCATAGACCCCAAGAAACAATATTTTCTGTCCTTTTGCCATTCTATTCCCTCCTCAAATGTACTTTACCCCGCTACGGTATATTCATGGAGTAATTAAAAATAATCTTACTACCATACTAACCTTTTGTAAATACTAAATATTTAGAATTTTTTAATAATTATTCTTAAATAGAATTCTTTTTTTAAGAATGGCTTGTCTAGGAGTGACATATGATGTACCAAATAAAGGAGGTCGAAGATGAATGAACGAATTTCACTATTTTGTTTTAGGGACACTATTACTTGTGACTCTAATTTCCATCATACTTTCATACCAATATAGAACAAAGATGAAGAGTATGGCATCCATGGTTATATCTATGGCTATATCAATGAATATTGGTATAACCTCAGGGATTCTTTTTGGGTTTTTAAATCAAGGAGATTTATTCCTTTCTTCCCTTATTTCCGTATTGATTGGAATTTCGGTAGGTATTGCTGCAGGATTTGCATTTGGGATACTCCCGGTTATTGAGGGATCTATGGCTGGAATGATGGGGGGAATGATGGGTGCAATGCTTGGTGAAATGATTTCAAGACTCCAAGCAGTTTCTCTTCTAAATATATTTTTGACTATTACTGTCTCTACCTTATTCCTGTATTTGATTCTTTCCCAACAAAAAGCAACCAAAGATACTAGAGTTTTTACCAGTTGGCTTTTAAAGCCAATCTTTACATTCATTGTTTTAGTAGGATACTTTTATTTTGGCAACCAATTAAATAAAGAGTCGGTTATTTCAAAAGAATCACCAATACATGAGAACCATTCCCAAATTACTACTGATGACAAGGATGAGCAATTAAACCGAATAACTATTCAAGTTAACCCATCAAAATTTTCCTATTCTCCAAGTAAAATCAATTTGTCAAAAAACAAAAAAGTCTTACTTACCTTTACTAATCACGACTCCATAGAGCATGATATCGTGATAGTAAAAATGCCGACATTGCCTAATACCGACCAGGAAAACATCACATCACATGGTTCACATGATTCACATGGAGATGGACTACATTTACATGCTAGTCCACATGAGGAGGGAAACATTTCTTTTACTCCTACTGAAACTGGTTCATATGAGTTTTATTGTTCCCTGCCAGGGCATAGAGAGAACGGAATGGTCGGAATTATCGTAGTTGAGTAAGTAAGTTAATTCATTTTCAATTATGAATATAAGAACTTGAATCCTCACTAAATATTGATGAATACGGTTTGACCCGTTGATGCGATACCAAAATTCTTTGCGTCATCTCCTTAATTGAAATTAATAAATATGTAATTTTCTTATTGGCTGATACACTATAGGTCACTACTGTATAAAATAAAACAGCCTTCCTTGTTCTTGAAGTGAACAAGGAAGGCATAAAAGGGTTATGACTACTTATTTTTTTCGATTAATGCGGTTGAACACCATCCACAGCAACAAACCGATTCCAAGCAATATAAGGAACAGCCAAAAAGCCTGACCGAACCAGAAACGCATATGATGGTACATCATTTGCCTTCCCATCATCATCCCCATGGAAGTTGGCGGGAACCATATCATTCTGACTACGAAAAACAGGAAAAACAACCCTGTTATGGTGGAAAATGTCATTATGATGATCGGCAATAAACGCTTCATTTTTCATCACCACTATTCCATTTTATATCCAATACCCCAAACTGTCTTAACAATAGACTTATCCACTCCAGCTTTCTGCAACTTTTCACGAAGGTTTTTGATATGCGAATCCACAGTCCGGTCCTCACCCATGAATTCAATCCCCCAAATCATATCCACAAGTTGTTCTCGTGATAAGACTTTTCCCCTGTGCTCGATTAGTGCTGCGAGAATGTCGAATTCAGTCTGTGTCAGGATGATACTCAACCCTTCATACATTGCTTCCCTCGCGATGAGGTCAATTACCATCCCTTGATACTTCAAGATGTTCTCTCCAGAATTGGAATGGCCGGTCCTCCTAAGGAGTGCTTTGACCCTTACTAGCAGCTCTGCTTCATCAAAAGGTTTGACAAGGTAATCATCCGCCCCTGTTGATAAGCCAGTAACTTTGTCCTGGACAGCACCCTTAGCAGTAAGCATGATAATCGGCAAGTCAGACATTTTACGCACATGCTGTATTGTCTCCCACCCGTCCATCATAGGCATCATTACATCCAGAATCATCAGGTCGTAGTCATCCTTTCGAAGCATGTCAATTGCCTCCTGTCCGTCCTCTGCTTCCTCCACATGATAGCCTTCTTGAAGCAGATAAAGTTTAACCAGCTTTCTCATTTGTGCCTCGTCGTCAACAATCAATATTTTGTTCATTCCACTCTCTCCTTGGAAGTTTTTAAGTAGATGGTAAAAACAGTACCTTCATTCAGCTTACTGTTAACCTGAATCTGTCCACCATGGGCTTCGATAATTTGCTTCACCACATAGAGTCCAAGACCTGTTCCTCCAGTTTTCCTTCCCCTTGAACGTTCCACCCGGTAAAATCTATCCCAAATTCGGGAAAGTTCAGGCTTAGGTATTCCTTCCCCAGTATCACAGATTTCTACAACAACAAGGTCCTTTTTGGTCGAGGATCGAATGGTAATTTCGCCTTCAGTGCTGTATTTTACCGCGTTTTCAAGCAGGTTGTAGAAAACCTGCTCCATTCTCTCTTTATCTACTTTTGTTTTTGGCAGTCCGTCCTCAAGTTCAAGAGTGATCTTCAGTCCTTTTTTTACCACTTCAGGTCTGAGGTTCGTAGCTGTTTTATTAATTAGCTCATTTAGGTTGACCGGCCTTTTATCCAGTTCGAATTTCCCTACCTGAAGCTTGCTCATTTCAAACAGGTCATTAATCATGATGGATAGCCGCTGTGCCTCTTTATTTATGATTGATAAGTACTCCTCTTTTTCTTCGTCGCTATTTGCCATTCCTTTTTTCAACACATCGCTGTACCCTTTGATGTATGTCAAGGGAGTCCGAAGTTCATGGGATACTGCAGCCAGGAATTCATTCCTGCTATCTTCAAAGTATTGAAGTTGTTCACCCAACTTCTGGATAGATATGCCAAGTTGGGCTACTTCATCCTCGCCTTTGACCGGAATCGTTTGCATATACTTTCCCAATGACATTTTAGAAGTGGCTTCCTTCATTGCAAGCAATGGACTGGTCAGTTTTTTTGACAAAATACCGATAAGCCCGAAAGCCAGGAGGATAATCCCAACACTGGCTATTGTGATAAGGGCATTCATGACAAAGACGATTTCTCGGAGGATGTTTGAAGGATAGTACATGTAAACATACCCTTCTTGATCGCCAATAACAGAGACTGAGATGATATAGCGATGGTCCCTCCAATCATCTTCTAGAATATAACTGCTTTTTTTCCTGTTTTCTCCAAGATGCTTCTTCATGTCATTGTCGGGGTCTTTTGAAGCAGCGATGATATTGTTTTCGGAATCTACAATAAGCACCTCAGTTGTGACTCCTTGTTCCATTTCAACCACATGGCCAATCGTTGCCCGGTCGAAGTTTTCTTCTAAAATACGGGCGTGGTTGTTTCCACGCGTGAGGACATCCTGCTTAATATAATCAATCAAGACATTTGTGAAAACACTATAGAGGACCAAACCAAGCAGTAGAAGGAAGCAGACAAATATCCCACTGAACAAAAGGCCCAATTTAAAAGATATATTCTTCAACCTAGAAGGCATATAAAATTCTCACCCTAACTCAATAACTACTTCATTTTATTTGTATTACTCATTTAATAATAGATTAAAAAAATCAAGAAAATGTGGAGAAATCTGATAATCCTAGATTATCGGACGTCTTTCCTAATTCAAGTTGATTCAAGAATCAACTTAGACAAGTCATAAAGTATTGTTTCTTCAAGACTAAAGTTCAATGGCTAAAGCATTTTAATAATTTAGCAACTGATAACCAATTATTCTTTTTTCCACTCTCTGTTTCCTTTAAAACGATCTAGTGAGGCAGAATTGTAGCAAGAATTGAGGCAGTATTTAGAAGAACTAAAATAGAAGAAAGAACATCTTAATTATCTTATATAATGGCCTTTTATTTACAAAGGGTAACTCGAAAAATAATCACATAAAAAAGGGTGTTCAGAAAGTCTAAAATATGACTTACCTGACACCCTGTTACTTTTAAGTTGTTTTATTCAACCGGTGATAGTTCATCTTCTGTTACCCATTTATGATTTTTCACTTCTTCACCATTCGTAGTCAGTGTGAAATCAACCATGTACACTGTTGTTTGTTCAGCAGAATCAATTTCAGCAGTTACCCCGTCCATTCCCTCCATATGTTCAGCATTTATAGTAACTTCTGCTCCAGGTTTAAGTGCTTCTTCTCTGACTCCCTCTAACTCTTCATGAATCACCCATTTATGATCTTCCACTCTTTCTCCCCCGGTAGTCGGAGTATATGAAACAGTATAAACTGTTGTGTCAAATGCCCCTACAATAGTTGCTTCCGAACCTTTCATACCTGGCATATGATCGGATTCAATAATTGCTTTGCTCCCAACTTTATAAGCTGGTGAAGCCGCCTCTTTTAAACCTTCAGGAACTTCACCCGAACCGGACATATCCATATTGCCATGATCCATATCTTCCATATCTTCATCCATATTATCTTGGTTCTCTTCTGTATTGTTATTCCCCGTACTTTCATTTTTTTCTTCATTTGCATTTGCACATGCCCCTAGTAGTAATAAAAGAGAGGTCAGCAATACAAATAGCATTAATCCTTTTGTATTAATTCTTAACATTCAAGAAACTCCTCCTTTGGCATTTTAGATTATCTTACCCTGAATTAGTAATTCGACACATCAATTCCCTTAATCTTTTATTCCCCATCTGCGAACATTTATCTGAAAGTCAAAATTATTACTTAATAACTGCATAGAAGGCAATCATTTAAAAATTACTAATCTGTATGGTTTTTTCATAGGTAAGGGAAGAAACGAGAATGACTCAGTAAGTCACTCCCATTTCTTGTACTTTTTTCTAGACCTTTTCTAGCGAATAGGTTTCCATTTTCGTAAAAACAGTGTATTGCCAACTACTGAAACAGAACTGAAAGCCATAGCTCCTCCAGCGAGAATTGGGTTTAAAAGGCCGATTGCTGCTACCGGTATCAATATAACATTATACGCAAATGCCCAGAAAAGATTTTGTTTGATTTTTCTCATTGTAGATTTGGATAGGCTAATTGTATCAACTATTCCCATCAAATCACCTCGCATTAAGGTGATATCCGCAGCTTCCATTGCAACATCTGTACCTGTTCCAATGGCTATACCAACATGCGCAGCAGCTAGTGCTGGTGCATCATTGATACCATCCCCGACCATGGCTACAATTTTTCCTTCCTGCTTTAACTTTTCTACCTCGGCTGATTTGTCTTCCGGGAGTACTTCGGCAAGTACCCGATCAACCCCCACCTGCTTGGCAATAGCCTCGGCTGTCAATTTATTATCGCCAGTTATCATAATAACTTCTATGCCCATATTTTTAAGGTGTTTAATTGCTTTCGCTGATGTTTCCTTTACTGTATCAGCAACTGCGATTATACCGGCAAGGTTGTCATTAACTGCTATTAACATAGCAGTTTTGCCTTCTCCTTCAAGTTTTTCCATTCGATTTAATGCAATATCAATACCAATACTATTTTTGTACATTAACTTTTTATTCCCTATAAATACCTTTTGATCATTGATGTCCACTTGAATTCCATGCCCTGGGATGGCATTAAAGTTTTGGGCATCCTGAAGTGGAAGCTCCTTTTCTTTTGCTGCATTAATAATTGCTTCTCCAAGTGGATGCTCTGATCCTTTTTCGGCAGAAGCAGCTAATTGCAATAATTCATTTTCACTGTATTCCCCAAATGTGATGATATCTGTTACATCTGGTTCTCCTTTAGTTATAGTACCGGTCTTATCCAGTACAACGGTAGTTACCCGCTGTGCTGTTTGAAGATGTTCAGCTCCTTTAATAAGGAGGCCATTTTCAGCACCTTTTCCAGTACCAACCATTACTGCAGTTGGTGTAGCCAAGCCTAATGCACAAGGACATGCAATAACCAGCACAGCAATAGTGCTGACAAGGGCAGGCGTAAATCCTGCCAGGAAATAAGTTATAGCAAAAGTACCTAATGCAATTAGTATGACAATCGGGACAAAGATTCCAGATATTTTATCGGCAAGTTTCTGAATAGGGGCTTTTGAGCCCTGAGCTTCTTCGACAAGTTTGATAATTTGAGCTAACGCAGTATCCTTTCCAACTTTGGTCGCTTTAAAGGTAAACGCCCCGTGTTTATTTACAGTTGCTCCAATAACTGTGTCGCCTTTTCCTTTTGTAACAGGCATACTTTCACCGGTAAGCATGGATTCATCTACTGTAGTATTTCCCTCGATTATTTCTCCATCTACTGGAACCTTTTCTCCTGCTCGAACAAAAATCAAGTCACCTGTTTGAACCTCTTCTAGTGGAATATCAAGTTCTTCTCCATTTCGTAGGACCTTTGCTGTTTTTGCTTGAAGTCCCATGAGCGTTTTAATTGCTTCAGATGTTTGCCCTTTTGCCCTTGTTTCAAGCAATTTCCCCAAAACAATTAAGGTCATAACAATGGCAGCTGCTTCATAATACAAAAATTGCCCTGTTCCTAATATCGTGACAATTAAACTGTAAAAATATGCGGCTGAAGTTCCCAGTACAACTAAAACTGCCATGTTTGCACTGCCCCCACGAACCGCATTGAAGGCATCACGGTAATAATGGCCTCCTACATAGAATTGAACTGGAGTAGCAAGAAGGAATTGAACCCATGGACTCATATGAAAAAACATCCCATTTCCATATTCCATCGCAAAATCCGATATCATTTGAATTAAGAAAAACACAGATAGGATTGCCCCTACAGTGAATTTTCTGACCTGCGTTTTGTATTCCTTTTCCCTTGCGCTACGCTCATAATCATCATTACTATCGCCTACTACCCTGGCATCGTAGCCGACTTTTTTTACAGCCGCCATTATTTGCTCGATATTTGTGTTGCCAGGAATATATTCGATAATTGCTTTTTCAGTTGCTAAATTGACAGCTGCGCTAGTAACTCCTTCAACCTTTTTCAAGCCTTTTTCAACACGAGTTGAACATGATGCACATGTCATTCCAATGATATCGAGTTGGACTTTTTCCTCCTGAACTCCATAGCCCGTCTTTTTTATTTTCGCAATGACATCATTAACAGAAGCAACAGCAGGATCATATATAACAGAAGCTTTCTCAGTAGCGAGGTTCACATTAGCCTTTTGTACCCCTGGAACTTTGGCAATGTTTTTCTCGATGCGTGTCGCACACGCAGCACATGTCATTCCAGTGATACTCAATGTAACGTTTTCTTCTGAAAGATCAGTTTGAGTCTTTGCTATTGATTTCTCACCCATTTTTCTTCCTCCTTTTTAGCTGGAAATGAGGATAAATACTATATTATCAAGATTGGTTATATACCCATACAGGGTATACATGTTATTAAAAGAAAGGGTGTCGCATTAAGCACACCCTTCTTCATAATTAATTCACATCATAACCTTGATCATCAATAGTTTCCTTAATCTTATCCAGGGAAACTTCCGTTGGACTGTATTCCACATCGACTTTTCCGCTTTCAAGATAAACTTTAACATTTGAAACTCCAGGTAATTCTCCTACACTACCCTCAATCGCTTTAACACAATGTCCACACGACATACCAAGTACATTTAATGTTACCTTTTCCATTTCTAACAGCTCCTTTACTTTTTTATTAACTTATGAATAGTAACGAGTACTTCATCTAATACATCGAAATCTCCTTGCTCCAGGCGGTCCACTACGCATCCCTTTAAATGTCCTTCTAAAAGAACTTTTGCCACGCTGTTCAAAGCAGATTGGGTTGCTGATATTTGTGTAATGACATCATCACAATAAGTGTCTCTTTCGATTAAACCTTTTATGCCACGTATTTGACCTTCTATCCGGTTTAGTCGAATCAAAAGTGAGTTTTTCACTTTATCCGAGTGATGACTTTTCCTTACGAGCTCGTAACAATTTACTTCATCAGCAATTAAAGTATTCGTTTTTATTTCAGGTTGCATTTAGCTTCCCCCCTTCTATAACCAATATACTATACCCCTGTACCCTATGTAAAGAATAATTAATTTTTTTTGAAAAATATGTAATTAATGTGAACGCGAAACAAGATAAGCATTGTACTTGATTTCAGTTTGCTTAATTGGTATTGCCGTCTACTACCTATGTATCATTTTGTACATAAAAACGGGTCTATCATTTGAGTGTCATTAAGGTTTTCTTCTACAGACCTGCAAAACCGGGTTTATTGTTCTATTCCGGGACATAAACAAAATGAAGGATTGGCACTATTACGGAAAATTTAGGAAAAGCCATCCCTCGATTATTTATACAGGGATGGCTTTTAGGCTGTGCTTCACTCTTTTGACAGTCAACTTCATGCAATTATATTTAATTTCCTATATCTATCAGGTAACATTTCTATTTATGATTACTTTTTTCCTGACTTCCTACTGGTACCTTCTTCAACAATTTCTTCCCATTTTTTGCCACCATTACTACTTGTATATACATTTAGTAGATCGGTTGCAAATGAGAGTTCATTTTTGTTTTCACGGTTTACGGCAATATACGAGATATTTCCTTCAAAGTTTTGGGGCATATTTAAATTACTGAAACTACTATCATTAATATTAATTTTTAAGATTCGCTTGTCTCCATTATTTGTTCCTGCAATTATTGTATCATCATCTGAAAATACAGCAGCACTCACACTTAAATCAGTTACTATCTGTTCAAACGAATCTCCATAGTTCTCAGATAAATAGAGACCCTGATCTGTACCAATAGCGAATGTTCCATTTCTGGAAGGGTGTGCCGACATTACTAAAGGAGAGCCGGATATCCCCTGCATATTCATTAAATTCCAGGTTTCTCCCTGGTTATTTGAGTAGTAAAATCCTTGTTCTTTCATTTTGGAATTAGGTTCAGATGCAAAAACATAGATTTCTTCTGTTTCGTACCCTACAGACAATGCATGGAAATCTGACTCCCCATGCAAATCAACTACATCCACCGTCTGTCCATTATCTTTGCTTTTTACAATTCCTAATGGATTTTTAAGGTTAGAACTTGGTGCTGGGTGTCCACTGCTGTAAAACCCATTTTTAACAGGAGAATACCCCATATAATCATTTTTTGGTCCTTCAGGTATTGACCATGATCCATTAGAGTATACCTTCAAACCATCATGGACTGCTGCAATTAACTTTTCTCCATCTCCTGAATAGCTAAGACCATGCAAGTCAGAAAATGTCATTTTATTTCCTCCGTTATTAGGAAGAAGAATTAAAATTACGAATAACCCTATTACTACTAGAAAGAGCCAGCCTAAGCCAAACTTTTGCTCTTTGTTTTGTTTTTTCTTTTTAGACATCGTTTCCCTCCTGAAATCTATTATCCCTTTACTTTTGTCACTACTATCCCATAAAGCTGTGCATTTTTTATGAAGCACCATATTGATATATGGTTTGACAATAATTAGTGATTTAACAAGAGGGAGATAGGCATACTTCGAAGAAGAAGTGGGTTTCGAACTTGTATTCTGTTATAAAAATAAGAATTTCATGCGTTGATAGAAATAAAGAATCTATTATAAAAATCGCCAAAACTAAAACAATCAATTCCCGTTTACTTCCTCAGCTTCCCAATAATATTCACTGAAAACTTCTGCAAATGCTTTAATAGAATGATCCAATTCAATGCTATTATTCTCTATTCCTCCAAACTCAAGCAGCATCGATTGGCTGGAAAGGTCTTGATTATATACTCCATTCCCATCATCTTTTGTCTTTACAAAAACACCTCTGCTGATTCCTGGGAATTGCTTTTCTAGCATTTTATTCAATTCTTTGGCTAAGGCAAGATTACTTTCATAGTTTTTATTTTCCCTTCCCACTATAAAATAATCTTGCAAATGGCTTTCCGTTGATCATTGTAGTTGTAAGCTTTTTAGGTTGGGAATCCCTGTGAATATCAATAAGATAACCAATAGATGATTCTTGTGCCATTACCTCTTTTACTGTCTCTCTTGAAAGCGTATATGAATCATTGTAATTCCAATTTTTCTTTTTTAATTCCTCTGTAACATTGGACGTGCTGTGGCTTGCTCCAATGCCTTTTTTCATTAATTCGTCTCTTAGCTTTTCCCCACTGCTATTATGTTTTTACTTTCATTTAAACTTACAGCTTCATTTGCGGTCTTCTTCCCAGGCAACGAGGGCAAAAAAGCTTCCCAGCTGTGGGAATGTAAATATATGCCACATCCTTTCCGGTTTTAAGGATAGGCGAAATCCTTTTTTCTTTTGAAACATTTTTTTCGCCTAGCTCCTGTTCTGCCATTTCTTTCTCTTTCAAAAGCACTTCTAACGGGGGAGCAGATTCCATTGGCATTGTGGTAAGATCTGTCCCAATTCCTGCGATAGCAATTTCGGTATTAAAGTTGGAAAAACCCGGAATTTCTCGACCAAGAAATGTTCTAGTGACTTCTGGCCAAATATTTGTAAAAGTGAGAAATACTATTCGGGAGATAGAGGGTGTTTCTTGTTCATTAATAAGTGATCTAAGCGAGCCTATTTCAGTTGCCATTAGTCTTAGGATGATATTAGTATGTACCTTTTCGCTAGTAGCTGTAATAAAGGAAGAATTTATTTTTTCTTTAAAATCAAGAAAATTAATGAAAAATATAATACTAATAATTAAGAAAAAAAGCGCGAAATAAATCTTGTGAACTCTTATTAAAAATATAGTATTTTGATGTCTTTTGTTCATTCGCTCACTCCGTTCTATAACTATCAACTTACACGATTTATATGACCGGAAATAGAATAATAGACTAGATTTCCATGTAGACTTTTAGGGTAAGGGCTTTGCCGGCATGTCGGAATTCAGACATCTTGAAGACAAAAAAACAGACACCAAGTGTCTGTTTTTTGGGTTACTATACCATTTGCCGGCATGCTTCTGCACATTTAAAGCAAGCCTCAGCACATTTTTGACAGTGTTCATGTGAATGCTTCTTGCATTCGTTTCCACAAGCCTCGCAAATATCAGCACATAACTGGCAGATCTGTTTTACAAAGGGACTGTTTGATTGCATAGATTTGGCAGCGAAAGCACAAATGTCTGCGCATTCCCGATCCATTCTTATACATTCTGCCATCATTTTTAAGTCTTCTTCATGGAAACACGCATCATAGCAAACATTACAAGCCTCCATACATTCAAGGCAAGCCTGAATACACTGTTCATAAGTTTGGTTATACATGTAATCTCCCTTTCTGTTTTTTTCCTTTCATTTGATAGGTTACCCATGCATTAAGTAAATAAACTGCATATAAAATGCATATTTTTCAAGATGCTCGCAATAACGCTCTGATTTATAAATAAAGTTTGATCAATCGCAAAGCACGTTATACCCAATTATCCCCAATAGAACTCTATTCTATTTTCCTTCTATTTTTGCTTTGGTAGACGCTTCGAATAAAAACAGCCCATTGCAGCATGAAAATAACTGTTACGGTTACTAAAAAAGGCTTTTGTACCCAATTATAACTACCTAATCTAAAAAAGAAGAGAAAAAATGCAGTGTGCAATACTACTAGAATATAAAGTGTCCCACTTTTCTTTTGAAGGTAGTCCCAACTCCTTCTCCCTAATACTTTTATTGCATAATTATTTGATATTAAAGCAAGCAGAAATAAGTAAGCTAATCCCACAGCACCAACTAGGTTGGCGAGGGTGAAACCCGGATCAAACGAAAGCTGGCCAGTTTCTTGGTTAACGCCAATGATTAGTCTTATCGGTTCCCAGTAAAACCATCCCTGTAATAGTACATAAACGTGTAGTAAAGCCATGATGGAACACCAAATCCCTAACTCCCTTCTCCATGATAAAAAGCGAATAAATAGGTTATTTAATTTACTTAATGGACCGATCAAAATGGTTATGAAGAGAAGGATAAGCGATACATCAGCATAAGCTCTATTCCAAGCATGCATAGAATTCCATTCAGATCGGCTAATTAAGAATAGGTAGACTAGAATACTGCTTGTCAATCCAACAACCATGTGCCTCATAAATAAGTTCATAAAAATTATTCCTTTCTAAATTAACAGTCCTCTATAATGAATTAAATTGAATGAGGATGCGCAAGAAAATATGAGATAAAAACGCCCTCTTTCTATAACCTTAAATTTCAGACAAGCATATACACACTCTGGTACAAGCAACGAAACAAAAGAAAATTAAAAAGCCCATGTATAAAGCAGGGCTTTTAACTTCCAATAAAGATTCCTTTCCGAAAACTTTGTTTTTCTTAAACACAAAACTACTTTCAACTCTAAATCAGCTTTATCTAAATAATATACTCAATAAGCCTACCACTCCCACAATCATGGACCAAATCAAAAATAATAGGACACTGGATATCTTCTTGTTTTCGCTCTTTTTTTTCCTATTAGAACAACATGAAATAAGACTTCACTCCATTATAGATTAATTCCGTTTGGTCGGACTTAAAATAGCTATATAGACAATGCCATCCTGGACAAACGCTTCAAAAATATCCAGTGGCCTGGGAGGGGGTCCTCCAATATTCACACCAAATTCGTCATATTCTCCTCCATGACAAGGACAATAAAACGCTACTCCTTCTTCTTTCATGCCCTGCTCTGCATTCCCGGCAATACATCCTAGGTGTGTACATACAGGCGACATAATTATTAAAGAGTCCTCATTTTTGTTTTTATTGACGTATACAAAGCCTTCCATCTTCTGTTCAACCCATGCATCTTGTACGGTTGTTTTATAAGGTACTTTCTTAGGGAATTCACCCTTTTCCAATTCACTGATAGGCCCAAGGCTGGCCATTGAACTTGTATCTACCCTTGTCTTATTGTTGCATGCTGTTAACCCAAGCGGAAGAATTGAAATGGCCATTACTCCTGCAGTCCCTTTGAGCGTTTTAGCTATAAATGTTCTCCTATTCAAACTATTCATATTCGCCACCTCCTATTTAGGACCAATCTTAACATTACTTTTTGCAGAAATTTCTAATTATTGATTACTAAAAAAATACCTTTTCAAAATTTTCATGGTAAGTCTTGCCCTAATAACCCTTTCAAAAAAAAGAAATGAATTTTTCATCCATAATTTCTGCATTTATTTGTATTATGATTTCCTTAAAAAATTTCTGGAGGTATACAGCTATGAAATTAAAGTTACTTTCAATTCTCATTTTATCCACCCTTTTTATTGCTGCCTGTTCCAGTAGCAGTATGAGTGAAATGGATCATAAAAACATGGAAGAAGAACCTAGCTCTGAAGTAAAAGAAAATATAGAAGGTCTACAAACAGCAAACGTTACTGAAACACTTACTGGCAATGAAATAAATATTATTGCCAAAGAAGCCAAGCACCAGCTAAATGTGGATGTTAGCGTAAAAGCACTTACTTTCAATGGCTCTGTACCCGGCTCCCAAATTCGGGTAAAGCAAGGAGAGAAATTAAAAATCAATCTTAAAAATGAACTGAATGAACCAATCTCTATACACTGGCATGGAATTACAGTGCCAAATGAAATGGATGGCATCCCTGGTGTGACACAAAATGCAGTCCAGCCAGGTGAAAGCTTCACATATGAATTTATCCCTGAAGATCCAGGAACGTATATGTACCATACCCATCAAAATGCTGTTGAACAAATGGATAAAGGGCTTTACGGTTCATTTATTGTAGAACCAAATGATAAGTCTTATGATCGTGATTATACCCTTATGCTTGACGAGTGGATGAGCAACCCTGCAGAAGGTAAGTCCAGCATGGAAGGAATGGACCACGGTAATATGGATTCAGACGAGGACAGTGATAAAGAAACTGATTCTGATGGCATGGATCACGGCGATATGGGGTCAAATGAGAATGAAAACATGGATGGAATGGAAGAAATGGGCCATGATATGAGTGCTTACGATATCTTTACGATAAATGGCAAAAGCGGTAACAGCATTGAACCATTAAAGGTCAAAGAAGGAGAAAAGGTCAGAATTCGTCTTGTCAATGTAGGGTATATGTCTCATAAAATTCACCTGCATGGCCATGACTTTAAAGTCGCAGCAATTGATGGACAAGAACTAAATGAACCAAAAGAAATAAACAATCAAGTGATTGCTATAGCACCAGGTGAGAGATATGACATTGAGTTTACAGCAAATAACCCCGGAGAATGGTTCATAGAGTGCCACGGAGATATGGAAGGTTCAAGTGGAATGAATACAAAAATTCAATATGAAAACTCTACTGATTCAGCTGACAAATCTAACAAGTCAGAAGATTTACCTGAATTTTCCTTTATGAATTATGGCGACTCTGAAAAGGGTGAATTTTCACTGGATCAAAAATATGATATTGAATATAAAATGGATTTAAACACAGCGATGGATGACAACGAAATGGCATATACGATTAACGGCAAAACTTTCCCAGAAACTGATAGCATAAATGTAGAGGAAGGCGATCTTGTTAAAGTAACACTGACCAACAATTCTCTGATGGATGACCATCCTATGCACTTGCATGGTCACTTCTTCCAGGTTCTTAGCAAAAATGGAAAACCTGTTGAAGGTGCTCCAATCATGAAAGATACGATTAATTTAAAACCTGGTGATGAATATGTAGTTGCATTTAAAGCAGATAATCCTGGTAACTGGCTATTCCATTGTCACGATTTGCATCATGCCACTGCAGGAATGGTGAATATGGTTAAATATGATGGGTTTAAAGTAAACTTCACTCCAGATCCTGATGCTAATAATAAACCTGAATAATAACCTCTTCCGTTAGAGCATTAAAATGTAGAATAAGAAAACTGATTTCAAAGAGGAAGCCTACCTGGCTTCCTTTTTTACTTTCAGTCCCTTCTTCAAGCGGTATATATAGCCTTTCCCCAACGTGTTTTTCCGATTTCCTCTCTAGTTGGAACCTAACTAGATTTAGTCCTCACAACTCTTCTAAACTTACCGGAGTCGTTGATATTGGCCACTTTCTATACGAAAAACTGAAGTTTTCCAGCCACTTTCCGGCAGTCGAAGTCAAATTGCATTGGCTATCAGGCTAGCACTTTAATAGCATAACCCTACAACAGAAACTGAGATGAATGCAGTTGTTGTTCCGGTGAGGAAGGGATTCTAAATCCCCTTTATCTTGGCAGGGAATGTTATGATATAAAGACTGTAGTCAAAAGAGATTTTGGTTTATTTCTGCGTAGTGGCCCTTGACATAATAAATAAAAGGATTCAACTCTAGCTAAATTCCTTAGGTTTTTTCTATTACTTTGCAATTGCAAAGCTGATTTCATGCGGAGTCTTACCAAGATTTATTTTTGAAAGAATCTTCATTGTATCAGCATCTACCACCGTTAAATCATTAGAATCCTTGTTAGTCACATAGAGTTTATCTGTTCCTGGCACTAATGAGACATGATTTGCGGTTTTCCCAGTCAGTACTTTCCCCTTAAGTTCATTAGAATCCAAATCAACTTTAATGAGGTCATTTGATATCCGGTTGGATGCAAACAGAAACTTACCATCAGCCGACAGAGCTAAACCGTGTGTTCCTTCTCCTGATTTTATTGTTTCTATTTCTTTCCTGTTTATTAAGTCAATAACAGATACTGTACCATCTGTAACATTAGCTACGTAAAGAAACTTATCATCAGCTGAAGGCTCGACCTCATTAGGTATGGTCCCGACTGGGATTGTAGCGATGATATTAAATGTTTCCGTGCTAATCAATGTAATGTTATTTGAAAGGATATTCGCGACATAAGCCAGGCTTCCATCGCGGCTAAAATCGATATGCGACGGGCTTTTGGATGTAGTAGGGATTTCTGCGACCACTTTATGGCTGTTCGTTGCTACAACAGTTATATAGTTGAATTCTTTTCCTTCCTTAAAGTCCCCGCTCGCCAGGTACAAGTACTTTCCATCCGGAGTCATATCAATGCCATGAAGGTTTTTGCCTGTGTCAATTCTCTTTACTATTTCACCTGTTTTAGAATCAATAACCAATAGCTCTCCCCGACTATAATTCCCAGCATAAATCCATTTACCATCTTTACTAGCCTCGATCCCGTCAGACAGCACATTGTCTACTTTAAGTGTTCTCAAGATCTTATCTTTTTTAGTATCAATAACAGAAATAGTCCCTTCATCGACATTAGGAATATAGGCAACCATTGTGTCACTATTCTTTATTCCTATCATGTAAATAACGGAGAGCAGCAGTAATATAGCTGCCCCCGATACCATTAACCGATTCTTATTCACCGTTCTCCCCCCTTGTCGGACTGGTAAATTCCCTCACTTGTCCAGCTAAACGTTCTCACTGGTACATTATCTATTTGCTCCAATTTAAGGCTCACCTCTTTGAAGTCAACAGTCGCTTGTCCAGCCCAAGTTAATATTCCGCTCATATGATGAGAATCCTCTGACGATGCTTTCCATATGAATTCTTGGCTTTCTTCCCTTTCATCAAAAACGATCTTGGAGGCTTTAGTGATATTGTATTTTGATAGATCGATCGAGTGCGTATTCAACTCTAACTCAAACACCAGTTGTTTGGTATTGCTTTTATCCGGGATAATTGTGGCTTTTACGGCAACAGCTCCTTGGCTATCAGTTCTTGTAAGGCTGTCATCTTTTTCATTCAATCCAGCCACCTCTTTTTTCCCCTTCACCTGTTCAGCGATGGAAGGGGTTACAGACTGTGCATTTTTGTCAAAGGCTGATATCATATAAACTGAACCTCCAAATAACACAACTATTGCTGCCACCAGCACGATTTTTTTATACTTGTTCATTCGTCTTCTCCCCAATTGACCTATCGTAATTTTCTTCCTTGCATCTCGTGACTTCTTGTTTATAATTCATTAATGCCACCCAATCATTTTCTGCGTTTGTGAATTTCATATTAGACAATTCCTCACCAAATGCTTCAATCATCTCCCTGATTATTATACTTGCATCTTCAGTCAGTGTTACTTGGTTCATGGTTTACAAAGCCTCCTTTACTGAGGGGAACCTTTTTTTCATTATGATTCTATAAATCAAATGTGTAGAAACAATCGAGTTTATGTGACGAATAATTGTATTAATTTATGCAAGAAGCCGCCCTCCAAGATAAGAGGCGCGGCATCCATCCATTACTTCATGATCGTAATTCCATTTGGGACTTCTCCAACTTGAATCGTTTGTTTTACTTCTTTCGTTACAAGGTCTATTATGCTTACCGTATTTTCGAACATATTGGTTACGTACGCAGTATTATTGTCCTCACTCAGCACCACACCATGTGCTCCTTTACCGGTTTCAATCGTAGATATAGCTGCTTTTGATTTTAAATCAACAATCGTTATGCTATTAGAAGGATTACTCTCTGTTCCCTGATTGGCCACGTAGGCCAATTGATCATTAGCATCAAGATATACCTGAGCCGGGCCAATACCGACTCCTACCTTCTCTATGTTTCCACTTTCCAGATCAACAATTGCCAGAGCATTTTCAGCATTGAGCGTTGTTACCAATGTCTTCCCATCAGCGCTTATTCCTGTCGTGACCGGAGCGGCACCTACCTGTATATTGCGATCTTCTTTCATTGATTCGAGATTAATGACACTGACGGAATCCTCGCCCATGTTCGCTATATAAGCATGCTTGCTGTCGCTTGATATCCTGAAGCCATGCGGGCCTTTCCCTGTTCCTATTGTATTGACCACAGTGTAGTCTTCAGTATCAATAACGGAAACATTATTATCCTCATTGTTTGTGACAAGGACGTATTTTCCATCCTCTGTATAAACAACATGTGCCGGGTGGCTGCCGACTTCTACTTCTTTCAGTAACTCATCCGTTTCGGTATCGTAAAAAAGTGCAGAACCGTTCATTTTCATTTCATGTCCTCCATCATCATGCTCGTCACCTCCATGAGCCCCCATGCTCGGAACGATTGTAGCAGCAACTGTTTTTCCATCAGGTGACACTTGAATATTATGGACAACCCCATCTGCTTGAATCGTTTTAACAACCTCATTGTTGACAGCATTTACCTTGCTGATTGTTCCGCCTTCATTGGCTGTAAAATAAAACTTGTCTTGCTGAGCATTTTTTGATGCTTGTTCAGATTTTTCTCCGGCTTGCTGATTTTCCTTGGTAGTCTCCTCTGTAACATCTTTGGCAGATTCAGTGCCACACCCGGCAAGAAAGATACCTGCTGCGATCACTAAACTTACTCCTCTAAAATAAGATCTTCGAATCATCTGAATTCCTCCTTAATGAGATTACATCGATAGCATAACCGGGTTCTCCTATCGGAAATGTGATGCTCATCACAAAAAGAAAAATAACAAAAAACATTTTAACAATTTCTTGAAATTCATATTTACTGCAATATTTTAATCTACAATATACAATTCAAAAGTTTAGAGATTTCGTAAGGTGCGGGACTTTTCATTGACACTCAGGGTGCGCAAAAATAACTCGTAACTCGTATGCCACTTCGAGTGTCATCTAAACTTTTTAACCTAAAAACTGAAAGGTGGCACCCACTTATAGGTACCACCTCCAAGTAATTTAAGAAGAAAAATCAAAATAATTTCTCTTCAATAGTCTCGGCAAATCCATAAGCTCCTTAAAACTGATTGTATCTCCAATTATCTTGGTATCTATTAAAAACAATTGATCCTCAATCTCCTTAATTACTTTTTCTTCCTGATATACCATCGTACAACCTTTGCAAATCACAGCCGGTGTCTCCGTGATTTCAATTGCCCTTGACCCATCTGGCAGCTCCCAATAAACCTTACTTATTCCTAAAGTTGCTCTCCCTCCACACCACTCACAAATCATGTTCATGATCTAATCATTCCCCGCTGGCTCTTTTTCTTGGCCAATTATATTTACTGATGTTTGTTGTTGAGCTTTAAATTTCTTTTCTTTTAATTCATCTCGTTTTTCCCGCTTATCCTTTAAAGAAGAATGATGTGGATCTTCCTGATATTTTTGTCTTCTGTCTAGGCGCTGAAGATCTTCTGGGACGAGATTGAATTTTCTATCATTCATCACCGCGGAAATACCAACATTTGATTTATATTTTTCATATTCAGGATAAATACTCTTAAAATAATCTTCTGCAGTCCCTGATACATAATTTTGAGGCTCTGGATAAGATGTGATGACACCTTCAAAGTTACGTAACACTACTTTGTCGGCACTTTGTGAAATTAGGTAATTAGGTTGTAGAGAAATCTTTCCTCCGCCACCTGGACTATCAACAACAAAGGTTGGAACAGCATATCCTGAGGTATGACCCCGCAATCCTTCAATAATTTCAAGCCCCTTTGATACTGGGGCACGGAAGTGGCTAATTCCTTCAGATAAATCACACTGATAAATATAATACGGACGGACCCTTATTTTTACTAGGTCATGCATTAGTTTCTTCATAATTGGAACACTATCATTTATTCCCGCTAGAATAACAGACTGATTGCCAATAGGAACACCTGCATTAGCCAACATCTCACATGCTCTTTTAGAATCCTCTGTGATTTCTATTGAAGTGTTAAAGTGAGTGTTCAACCAAATTGGGTGGTATTTTTTTAAGATTGAACATAAATTTTCTGTAATTCGCTGTGGAAATACCACCGGTGCACGGGTTCCTATTCGAATAATTTCCACATGTTCAATCTCACGAAGTTTTTTTAGAATATACTCTAAAATTTGGTCGTTTATTAATAATCCATCTCCACCAGAAATTAAAACATCCCTTACCTCTTCAGTATTTCTTATATAATCAATTGCTTTATCCAATTGCTTTTTGGGTACTCCCATTCCTATTTGCCCTGAAAATCTTCTTCTCGTACAATATCTACAGTACATTGAACATTGATTTGTTACTAGAAATAAAACGCGATCTGGATATCGATGTGTTAGGCCCGGTGCCGGGGAATCTTCATCCTCGTAGAGTGGATCTTCTAAATCATATTTGGTTTTATAAGTCTCCTTAGATATAGGCACAGACTGTTTGCGAATTGGACAATTTGGATCATCAGGATTCATGAGCGAGGCATAGTAGGGAGTTATATTAAGTGGAATTGTTTTTGTTGATATTCGAACACCCTCCTCCTCTTCAGGTGTCAAATTTATTACTTTTTTCAAATCATCCAATGTTCGTACTGTATTGGTTAATTGCCAAAGCCAATCATTCCACTGTTCTTCATTAATTCCTTTCCAAAGCTCAATTTCCTTCCAATGTCTTTTGGGTTTATATAATGTTTGTTTCATAATTGCCCCTCCTCAATACATTTTCACTCACTATTCAACTTGCAATTTCCGTGCCAACTTGAATTGTTAATTCCTAATGTTGGTTATAACCGGTTTAACTGTTGAAGACACTTATAGGTTTACAAAAATGCAAAAAAAACTGCCAATTAACGGGCAGTTAAATTTCAATATGTTTTTTTATTTGTTGGTGCATAGTTTGCTTAGCACTTAAACTAAGTAATAATTATTTATCGTTAAGCTTATTAAATGGGAAATTAAAAAGCAACCAAATAATTAATGAGCTTTATAATAAATATCACATCTCATCCTTATATTGGCTGCTTTGCTAAGTTCCATAGACGGTGTAAAATCCCAGTATCTCACGTTGTTATTAAAATACAAAGTGCTGATTTCTTGGCATTATCCTGCCCAAAAATTGGCATTAATGACATTATCCCTGTTTATGGATAATTCTAGTTGTCATAAAGTGCTTAGAATATTACTCAAACCTTCCTTACTGTTAAATTCGATAAATAGTCGAATGGGATACCTTCCAAGAACACAACATACTAAACTTTTTTTGCTCCCGAAATTATATGACTATTCATGTGTTAGTTAATTCATTAATTTACATTTTCATTTTTCTTTAATTCAATTTTGACATTGTAGCCATATTCCATAAACATTTGAATCAAATTGGATCCATCCAAAAGAGTCAGCGGCTTTCCTTTAGCGAACTCCCATGAATCGTTTCCATAATAACTTGTAGTTACTAATATTCCTTTTACCGCTCCTTCATCCGCCATTATCCCATTTAACTCACGAACTGCTGATATAGGAACAACTTGGTTGTAACGCTTTGCTTGTATGATAAATTTGCCGCCTCGAATAGGATCAGGGTCAAAAGCAACAGCGTCAATACCTCCATCACGGGTCGCCTTTGTTACTTTTACCTCGGCACCAACAGCGGAGAAATATTTTTCAAAGAGTTCTCTTACTAAATGTTCAAAATCCTCCCATGGCATAGCTGCTAAGTTTGGAATAGAATTGATCTCAGCTAAGATTTTTTTTGATTCTATAAAACGCTGATCCTCACGGTTAAGTTCCATTATTGGTCTTATGGGTGCTAACTGGGATAAATAACCCGCGTTTAATCCCTTTAGATTTCGAAAACAATCTTTCGGTACTACCTTTTCAAGATTTAAGGCTATAAACTCATCCTTCATGGCCTGTAGGCTTACAATACAGGAGTGAAAATCTTGACCAGTTGAAGAATCAACCCCATGTATCCAGCCATTAAATACAATTAGTTCAGTTGTTTTACCATAATCAGCACTATAACACTCGTAAATATTTCGAAGTGTTAATTGGTAAATGATATCCTCGTAGTATTCTTCAAATTCTTTTTTCTTCATCTTTTTAGTAACAATTTCTTTACGAGCTTGTATAAATTTATATTCAATGATGTCTGGAACATTTCCTGGTAGGGGTAAATCAAAATCAATAACCAAAGCTTTTGCTTCAGATAGATATTGGATATCAAAATTTTTATTTATTCCCTCTGGATAAACAGAAGAATCAATTACTGTACCAAAGTATTTCTCCACAAATGGGGTAATTGAATCCTCATATGCAAGTTTAAATTGTTTTACTGATTCGTTAATCTCCCTTTGTTCGTTAATAAATTCATTTTTTTCTCTTTGATATTCAGTGTAGGCATGATGATATTCCTTTTCTGCCTCATTCATTTTTTCAAGCCTCTTCTTCTTTAAAGATGGGAGAAAAAGCTCAAAAAATTTATCCTCTTTTGGAACATTTACCAGCGCAATGAATTTTTCTAAGTTAGGTTCCTCAACTTCGTAAGTTTCCTTACTAAAAAGCTTGTCCCAATTAATAGAATGCTTTCTATTTAATGAGAACTGAAGAAGATTCCGATATTCTTCAATTAGCTCTAGAGATCTTTCGGTATCTGTAATCGCAGAGCACTTTAACTTTTCAATCCTTTTTTGGTTCTTAACTTTCTTTTCTTTATCTTTCCACCGCTGCTTTTGATTTTTAACTTTTTCTTCTAATTCCCAATGGGTCTTAGCTGTTATAACTTTATCTTCTTTTAGATAACGATTGGATATGTGAGTACGAAGCACTGATTAGATAACCTCCGTCATTTTCCAAGTTACTAAAAGTTTAACCATATATTTATAAAATAATAATTATAAAAACGTTACTTATTAAGCAAAAAAACATTAAGTATCCAATCTTTTACTTAAAGTTCATATGCCAAAAATTCTTGTTCGTTCCTTTTATTTATGGAGCTAACTACCAATGGCTATAAATGTAACCTATGCTCCTAATAAGTAAAGGAAAAAGAACAAACAAGATCAAATAATTAGTTTTCAACTTAATTATTTTATTAGTGCTACTTCTAAAACCGACTGTTTAATTAGAAAAGTAAAAAGCTGAAGTTACAAACGGTTATTTCACTGTCCCATAGCGAATCGTTATTTAATTTTAAAAAAGCCCCCCAAAAAGTAGAGAAGATCTTTCCTCTACTTATTTTCATTGATTGGCGAGCTTCAATAATTTATGAATTTTTCAATGATCTTAAGTATAATTCCAGAAACCCTTTTGCCATTAGTTCTAAATTCGGATTATTTCTACATATTCTGGTGCAAGGTGGCTGGTTAGGACTCACATGGTTTGAGGTTTGATTCGCCTTTATCTTTATTTTCATGGTGACTTTTTTTCAGGTTTTATTATCTTTTCTTCCTCGTCTTTATATTTAAATCGTTCCTTTTCTTTTAGTTCCCATTTCTCCAATACTTTTAGAGCATTTAATTTTTTCTGTTCTAATGTTTGTGCTTTTGACTTACGCATCAAAAAACCCCCTATTACTTTAGTAATAAGAGGTTCTCTAGATCCTTGAAATAGTTTACGTGTATCATTAAATCATTATAAATACTTTAAATCTCCTTGCTATATAAGTCTATATTTTAAAACTTATAACTAATTGATTAAATTACTTTTAATTAGAAAAACCTCTTATTACTTCCTAGGATGTAATAAGAGGAATAAATATTTTAGGTATTAGAATGGATAGATTCTTTCTTTTCCAGGACTTTCACTTAAGTCATTTACAAATTCCTCGAGTAGTTCAAGTGAGGTATTTTTATAAATGCCTATAAAAGTTAATTTTGGTACCTTTCTTAGTAACGACTCTTCTTTATACACATATTTTACACTACCCTGAAAAGCATTTAATAATTCCTTTATTTGACCTACTGATGCATATGGTCTTGATTCAAGGAAGATTTCAAATCGGAAGAAATTTACATTTTTATCTACTCTAACATATACATGATTTTTATGGACAAAAGGAATTTCCTTCTCGGTCAACGATAAAACCCTCAATAATTCGACAGATATCTCTTTTCAGTGTCCATGATACAATTTCTGAAAACGATTGCTTATTATCCATTATCAAATAATCGTATTCATCAAAATCTGCAACTACCAATTCACTGGTGTCAAAACCTTTCAAATATCTAATGGGTATATCTAAGACTACAGCAAGTTTCAGGAGGGTTGTCTGCAAGCCCTCTTCTATCATTAATTCATAATTCTTTATATTAATGTAATTACCAGATGTAATTTGCATATTTTCTCTTAGATACGGAACCGATAAGTCTTCAGAATCCAGATAATCCAGATATGCCTTTAGTCTATAAGGAACAGGTAATCTTTCAATTAATTGATGCCAAATAAACGATTGCCTTCTTACAAACACCATGTGTTTCCACTTATGGCCTCTACCAGTTGGATGATACCTTTCATTTAGCGAACTCCCATGAATCGTTTCCATAATATCTTGGAGTTACTTGTTTCCCTCCAAAATGGGTTCTAGAGTATTTCTTGACTTTGCAACTGTTACATTTGAAGCATGAACGACACTTAAAATAACAATTATCAACCAGTTCTATATATTTAAACCTTTACTCCCTTTTAACACCGATCTGTTTTTTAAATACACTTCACAAAGGAAGTCAGTACCCATTACATGACCCCCTTTGTGCATTTGTATACAATAAAAGAAATGCTTTTGCCATAAGTTCTATATTAGGATCATTTTTTCTTATACGGGTGCAAGGCGGCTTCCTGGAATTTTCATCAATTAATATTTCCTTCACCTTTATCACCGCTTTCAAGTTCTTGAGAAAATATATCCAATGTTCACATAAGTTTTGCATGTCCCCCTTTTACTTTTCATACTTTGGACTTCAATATTATCTTGAAATGTTACTTTTGATTTTCATTTTTCTCGTTTTGCTCCTCCTCCTTTTTTAATTCTTCTTCTAACCATTCTTCTAATTTCTGAATTCCTCTTTTCTTCATTAATTCAATTCCCTCATTACTTTTAAGCAAATAAAAACCTCCTTTTAATAGGAGGTTCAGCATTTTCAGCTATTCAAATAGGGTTGCACTTTAAAAAGTGCAGTCCAAACTCTTGAATTCCATTGGTAAACAAATCGGAGAATTATTTTTAAGGTTAATTATAAAAGTGAAATTTTTTTGAGTTGTAATTACAGTATCCATATACCCAAAGGCATAATTATATTTCTGTAATAGTTTTATTAAGGGAACAATCTCACCAATTGTACAATTCGGATTAAATACTTCAATAATTAACCCACCCTTAACCCATTCTATCCGGAGGTATAAGGGATTAGCTACATCTTGATTAATTACTATTCCTCTTACATCATGAATTGATTTTGCGAGAGGAAGATACTCTAATTCATTTTTCAACCAAGCAAGGCTCTTTTTAGAATCATCTAAGTAAATAAAATGCTGGATCGTCCATAATTGCTCGGGACTTTCTTCTTCTACCCAAGAAAAAGGAACCCTAGATAATATTGCAAGGAAAGCAACAACCTCTTTAGCAACATTTGAATACCTGGTTATATCTCGTATTTTAGGTTTATGTTTTTTCCTTACTTTCTTTTTAGTTTTTCCCTGGTATCTTCTAATTGTGTCGTGAGAAATACCATAAAAGGAATACAGTTGCTGCTGAGAAAAACCTATTATTTCATCTTCCATGAGAATCATACGTCTGGAATACAAAGAAAACTTTAGCAGGTAATCTGCGTAATATCCCATATCCATTTTCAGAAAAATTAGTTCTGGCCACTGAAGGATGACCCTTCCTAGTGAGTCCTTTCGTGTTTTTATATAGTCTTCTTCGTCTACCATCCCCCCGAGAAAATCTTTAAGGTTAATGCTGATGTATTTAAATTTGTTAAATATATATTCAGGAATATGTTTTTGCACTTATATCACCAGAACAAATATAACTTAACAAAATTGATACATCACCGTTCCACTTTTAAAAGTGCATTCTTTTATCGACTAAATATCCGGTTATATGATTGTTAGTGTGTCGGAAAAAAGACATGGACTTAAGAACAGGGCGATAACAAAAAGATTTATTAGGAAATCCTTGTTGAATTACTTGAATAAGGTTGATTATTTCCAACACCTCCCTTTCTAAAAATTCAATCATAAAACACTTTAGCACGATAAAGAGAAGTTCGTATTAAAAAAATAATACGAATAAATTTCCTAAAAGTGGAAAATATATTAACAGTACTTTATTGAGCCTTATTTAAATTGGCAGATCATTCATCAAAATCCGTAAAACTCAATAAAGCAGCCACCTTACATGGTTATCTTCTCTTCAATTATAACATTTTACCGCAATAAAGTAATCAGAAAATTTTATACAAATGGAGTGTTAAGCTATGAGTATTCCTGCTAAGAACAACTTAATCTTTCCAGAAAATTCTAAGGGGAAAATTTCATTATCTGAAATCCATCTTTTATTGAATGAGTTTAAAGGTATGAAGAACTTTCATAAAACAAAAGATTTTGATCCTAACGACTATGTGGATCAATTGTTTACCTTTTTAAATGAACATTTAATAAAGGGTCGTTCCTTTCTGAAAAAAAATAGAATTGAGCCACTAACACCATGGCTAGAATCTTTAGGCGATATCGTCCATTCTTTTAATAATTTTTTGGATTCTGAAAAAGGATATGCACCAAGTACCAGAAGAAACACTATTAGAAATTTAAAAAGGTTCAAGGAGTTTTTAGCTGAAGCTGCTGATAAAGAGGGAACGATTGGAGAGGACATTTCAATTTTCAGTTTAAAAGACGTTCTCAACTATGAGAATTACCTTATCAAAAGGCTAAACAACGGGGACATACAGCAGTGTACTGTCTATAAGTATTTATACGTTGTGGAACTTTTTGTCGATTTTTTGAAACTAAATTTCCACTATAATGTTCCCCCATCTCTAAAAGGTCACGGGAATAGAACCAATGCCTATGCTACTACCCCAGACATAATAAATTTAATAGAAACAGCAGAAAAAAATAGTAGCTTTAAACTAAGAGATATAAGTATTTTACTGTTAATTATGGAGTTAGGTTGCAGACCAATTGAGATAACTGGGCTTTCAATAAATGACCTAAGGCTTAGTGAGTGTCTAATAACCCTCTACTCTGTAAAATCTGGGCAAAGAACCTTAAAGATAAGCAAAGATTTGACCAAGCTCATTCAAAAATACATTGATGTAAGAAATAAATTTAACCCCCAACATGAGAGCTTGTTTATTAATATATTCGGTGAACCTTTCTCACGGAATGGAATTTCTACTATGATTTATAATTTCAATAAAAAGGCTTTTGGAGTTGCTAAAATTAACGCTAAGTGTTTGCGACACACATATGCTACTAATGCTCTTGATAATTTAAATGATTTCGATGAAGTTTCCAAAACAATGGGGCATTTACACTGGGTATCAACGGAGTACTATGTTCATAAGAGTGTGAAGAGGTTACTAAAGAATTCTCTGCCATTTAATCCGTTAGATCAACTTTCTTAAGGAGATGAAAATGATGGATCATATTCAATTAAATCCTAATATGGATCCAGAAACGATTTGTAAACAGTATGGAATCGAATTGAAAGACTTTCTAAACCTTTTACAAGGATACAGGAGGTTAGATTCCACAAAGAATGCTAGTGAAATCATAGAGGAATTCAAAGGGAAAATTTCCAAAGACCTTGAAAACAAAAAAAAATCAGAAACTACTTATACCTATTATACCTATTTTCTAAATAGGTTTAAAACTTTCCTAACCAATAAAAATCCGAATTTCTGTCTACTGGATGTAAATGCAGAGTTAATGGATGAATTTTTTAATACTTCATCAAAACAAGAAATTTCACCTGGAACCAAAAACACTTACCAGGCAATCATTAAATCTTTAATTGAATATGCCTATACTAACCAATATATTTCTGAGGATATCCGTTATCGATTCGACATCTATAAATATGAAACGCTCCCTCGCTATATACCTACAGGTATCGTCAGGGAAATGTTAAGTTATTCCTTGAAAACATCTTCTCCTTTCTTTAATTACACCGTAATTTACTTCTTAATAGGAACAGGTTGTAGAATAAGCGAGTTAGTTAACTTAAGAATAGAGGACTTTAAAATTGAGGAAAATGTAATCTTTATAAGAAAAGCTAAGGGAAATAAGCAAAGATATATTCCTATGTACCCAGAAGTTAAAGATGTTGTTATGAAATTCTTATCAAGAACTGGAGTAAGGGAGATAAAAAGGAATGATAATAGGCATTTGTTCTCCAAAAGAATTTATGATAAAAGAAGACCAGTGCTGATAAGGACGATCCAAAAATATGTAGAAACTATGTTATTAGCTTTAGGAATCGAAGAAGATTATTGTGTTCATTCTTTTAGACATTCGTTTGCAGTCCAATCAATCAAACAAGGAATGAGAATAGAGATTCTTCAGCAAGTTTTAGGACACAAAAGTATTGAGACTACTAGAATTTACACTAAGTTGTTTCCTCATGACTTGCAAGAAGAAGTTGTAGGGAAATATCCTTTTCCTTTTGAGAAATTATTAAGTCATATGATTGGATTTGAGGGATTCGATGAGTAACTTTTTACTGAAAATTGACGAGTATAACAAAGTAATAAACTTAGCTAACTCGACGAAAAAAACGTACACCAAAGCTTTATATTCTTTTAGTGAATTTTTAGCAAAAAAATTAAGTTGTAGTATTGAAGAAGTTGACCTAAGAAAAATACATGTAATAAGGCTGAAAAGTGGTGATATCTTTACTCCATTAAATTCTTCTCTATTAGATGAATTTCTACACGAAAATGTAGAAAAGGGCAACTTAGCATTATTATATAGTGCATTAAAAAGTTTCTTTAAATATCTTTATAAAAATGAAAATTTCCCTGATATAGTCAGCAATATGAAGTTTGATATGAAAAAATATAAGAAAGAGAAAAAACCCACACGAATCTTAAGCAGACATGAAATTTTAAGACTCTTTCATAATATAGTTTCACATAGCGAAAATCTAGTTAGGGACGTATTACTTTTTAGCCTTTTATTTTCAACAGGAATGAGGATTTCTGAACTTCTGAATATAAAAATTAACGATATAGATTTTGAATCAGAGATGATTTCACTAACGAAAACAAAAACAAAGACCGCTAGGATAGTTTCTCTTAGAAATGGATTTGGCAAAGTTATAAAGCATTATATTTCTGTTAACAATCTATCTGAACCGGACTATCTTTTTACAGAAGGTGGAGATAAACTTACCCCTGGTAAAGTAAGAAGCATGTTGACAAAATATCTTGAGTCTGCAAATTTACCATTTGTTAAAGTCCATAGCATTCGCCACTCTTTTGCAACTCATATGCTGGATGCAGGTAGTAACGTATTTATGATACAACAATTACTAGGACATGAATACATTTCATCTACCAAAATTTATATAGATCCTAATTACACAAGGAATAAGAATATTGTTATTAATGAGCAAGAAGCTGTTTACAGGGCTTTAAGTACGAAGATCGGAGCGTTATTGAAAGAAGAGATTTAAAAAAGATTTGTAAAGTCGCACTAACAAAGCCCCTCTAGAAGTATGTCTCCTAGAGAGGCTTTAATTCATACAGTGAAACAATAACTTCAACATTAATTCATTTACAAATAATTTATATAGATTAAAGATCTTTATTACATTTGCACGGATTCTATAACTTTATTTTTTACATACATCCAAAAACCTTCTTTATCATGTATATTGTTTTCCTGAAGGATCTTACATAAAGATTTATTAAAGCCTATCTTAGATGAAACTTTATTTCTTATACTCAATTTCTAATTTAAATGGATAATATCTCCTCTCATCATTACGTGTTGATTTCTTCAGCAATTCTTCCGGCAAAACTCGTGTGTAATATATCTTGTTAATAAAAGTCTTCAGTGTTTGGTTTACTTCTTCCGTATTCATTAACTGTAAATTTTCAATGCTCACTATCATTCTGTTCATTTGTTCAGCTATACTTTCATTTGATGGATTGTTTAAATCCGCAATTATTTTATTTTTGTCAACCTCTAAATTTTGTTTTAATAATAATAACTTTTGCTTTTTCACCCTGATTTCCTCTATAGAAAAAACTCCCTCAACTGCTAAATCGATTAACCGTTTCTCTTGGCTTAAAACTTCCTCTAACTTTTTATTTATTTGACTAAGCTTATTTTTTAACTGTTGTTCTATATTGGAAGAATCATTTCTCTGAAGCAGTTTAACACTATCTAATAATGTTTCTTTGAATTCTTGGATTTCTTCAATAATTTCTTTTTCTACAAACTCTAATTTTATACCGCTATTTTTGCATTTAACACCTTCTTTTAATAAGTACTCACATCTCTTTATGGTATAAAATTTACTGTTCTTGTTATCTTTTCTAATGGTCATTTTTCTTCCACAAACCCCACAGTAAATCAGATCCTTCAGCATAGTTATCCCTGTTTTAATAGCTGGTTTTTCTCTAATCACGGCTGCATTAGTTGCCCTTGCTAATCGATCTTGGTTCACACTTTCCCACAATTCAGGGGATATTATCCAGGGATGTGCTTTATCTACTACAATTGTATCTACAATTTCATATGTAAATTTTCCTTTTTTCTTAATTCTTTTTCTATCATTAAATACAATCGTTCCTTTATAAGCTGGGTTTTGTATAATTCTTTTTATTGTCGGTAATTGAAAAGGATTATTTCTTGATGTTTTGTACCCTTCGTTATTTAAAATGTCGCGGATCTTAAAGCTACCCAATCCACTGGAATGTAATTCAAATATATATCTTACTACTTTAGCTTCCTCTTCCTTAATTTCTAGCCTTTTAGTTATATTATTTCGGATATAACCAAAAGGAACATTTCCGCTAACATGTAATCCTGCTTTTGACATTTGTATCTTATTAAGTTTACTTCGTTTTCCAATAACACCGTGTTCATGACTGGCAATTAAACTTCCTAAATCAAACATCAATCGATCATTTTCATTATTAGCTAGATCATATTCATGGTAAGGTGTTAGAATTGACTTTCCATAGTCGATAGAATATTGTTTTACCGTTTGTGAAATGAGCCCATTCCTAGATAACCTTGATAATTCAAAACAAAGGATTGCATCATACTTTTCTATATTGCTTAGGAGCCGCTGTAATTCCTTTCTATCTTCGAGTTCAGATTTTCCTCCGCTGATTATCTCTCCATAGATGTCATAGGTGCAGTTTATTGACTGTGCATAGTTAATCAGTATTTCTCTATGATTCTTTAGGGTTTCTTCATTTTCATTTTTCTTTTCTTGGCTTATTCTTAAATAGATGGCTATATGGTGATACTGGTGGTTTAACTTCATAGAAAAATCCCCTTATACTTCTCTTTAGTCCGAAGTATAGGCAGTTATTACGTTTTTCATACTTATATTAAAAAATCACGCAGGCACAGCATATCCGGATGTATGTCCTCTTAACCCTTCAATGATTTCCAATCCTTTTGAAACCGGGGCACGGAAATGGCCAATCCCCTCAGAAAGGTCACACTGATAGATATAATATGGCCTTACACGGATTTTGACGAGATCATGCATCAGTTTTTTCATGATTGGAACACTGTCATTGATTCCTGCAAGGATGACTGATTGATTCCCTACCGGAACTCCTGCATTTGCCAGCATCTCACATGCACGCTTGGAATCCTCAGTGATTTCAATTGATGTATTAAAATGAGTGTTTAACCAAATTGGATGGTATTTTTTAAGGATGGAGCACAGTTTTTCGGTTATTCTCTGCGGGAATACAACCGGTGCCCTCGTTCCAATCCTGATGATTTCTACATGATCAATCTCACGCAGGTTTTTCAGGATATATTCGAGAATATTATCATTAATGAGCAAACCGTCTCCGCCAGAAATCAAAACATCTCTCACTTCAGGCGTCCTGCTGATATATTCAATCGCTGCATCAAGCTGCTTTTTAGCAACTCCCATGCCGATTTGGCCGGAAAATCTCCTGCGGGTACAATAGCGGCAATACATGGAGCATTGATTTGTCACCAGGAATAAAACCCTGTCAGGGTATCGATGGGTCAAGCCTGGAACGGGCGAATCCTCATCTTCATGCAACGGGTCTTCGAGGTCGTATTTAGTTTTGTGAATTTCCTTTGAAATAGGAACTGACTGCATCCGAATCGGGCATCGAGGGTCGTCTGGATTCATTAAGGATGCATAATACGGCGTTATATTTAGCGGGATAGTTTTAGTGGAAATCCTTACCCCTTCTTCTTCATCTGGTGTAAGATTGATGACTTTCTTCAAATCTTCAAGTGTCCGGATTGTATTCGTGAGCTGCCAAAGCCAATCATTCCACTGTTCCTCTGTCACATCTTTCCATAGCTCGATATCCTTCCAATGCCTTGCAGGTTTATATAAAGATTGTTTCATCTTATTTCCCCCTTGTGGAATTTGTACATAAATTAAATGCAAGTTCCGTGCCAAAAAAGACGTTATTTTCAAAAATTAATCAATCGCCTATTCAGCTGGGATTTTAAATTGATTATAGGTTGCCAGTTCCATAAAAAATAAAAAATAACCTGCTGAATTCCCGGCAGGTTATAAATTGTTTTTTATATATTCAGTTTCTTTATTTTATATTGCAGGGTCTGCCTGGGGATTTCGAGAAGCTTGGCTGCCTTTTGAATATTGCCCTCACAGGCTGCCAATGCCTCGGAAATCAGTTCCTGTTCAACCATCATCAGCTGCTCCCGAAGTATGAAAGAGCTTCTTTTTGGACCTGTGAATTCCCTGGCGCTCGGTTTCTGCTGAAGCATGACCGGCAAATCGTTCAATGTCAGGTATTGGCCCTCACACACATTCATCATATATTCAATCGTATGCTTCAGCTCCCTGACATTTCCAGGCCATGGATGATCTAGAAAAGTAACACTTACCTCCGTGTCCATGCCCTTAATTTGCTTATGCAGCAGATTGTTGTATTGATTGATGAACATATTGGACAGATACAGGATATCTTCCTTCCGATCACGCAATGGTGTCAATTGAAAGGTCAGGACATTCAGCCTGTAAAATAAATCAGTCCGAAGCTGGTTCTGTTCCATTGCTGCACCAGGAAAGACATTCATGGCAGATATTACCCTGACGTTAACTGATTGGATCGTGGTGCTCCCTACCCTTCTTACTGCACCATCCTCCAGCACTCTTAAAAGCTTTGCCTGCAGGTCATAAGGCATGGAGTTCAGCTCATCGAGGAAAAGGGTCCCGCCATTGGCAAGCTCAAACAATCCTGGCCTGTCCATTGCACCCGTATAGCTTCCCTTGGAGGTGCCAAATAGGATGCTTTCCAGCAGATTTTCGGGAATGGCAGCACAATTTTGCGCGATAAACGGGCCACTGGATCGGTATGATGCATTATGGATAGCTTGGACGAATAATTCTTTCCCTGTTCCGCTTTCACCGTAAACAAGGATGGGAGAGTCAGATTTTGCAAGCTTTTCGGCCTTCTGTTTGATCTGGAGAAATTGGGGATTATTTGTATGCAAATCGCTGAAGGTATATCCTGCTTGTTGTTTGATGGCCTTGCCGCTTCGATGCTTGATGGATTTCTGTACGTCGAGGAGCCTTTCAGATAGCTGCTTGATGCGGGAATAATCCTTGGCAATCTCTACAGCTCCAATCAACTCGCCCTGTACAAAAATAGGCAGTGTAGTATTGACGGTCTCAATTTTCCTGCCGTGCAGATTGACAAAGGTTTGAGTTTCATTGTAGATCGGTTTTTTTGTAAGAATGACCTTCAATAAGGTGCTTGACTCCTCGTTTAGTGAAGGGAAAACGGTTAAAAGCGGCTTTCCTATCACCTCTTTGATCTCAAGGCCATCATGTTTTGCGGCTACTTCATTATAAAAAATCGTGATTCCATCTGTATTGACAACATGAATGGCCTCATCAATGCACTTCAAGACTGCACTTAATATTTCCTCAGTCACATTTGAAATTGAATTCATCCCTATCACACTCCCATGATAAGTATATGACAGTGTGCTGAAAATCTGTCCTTTTACTGCCTAAAATTTGGCGGCTTTGCCAAATCCTTCACCCAAACATTCATATTCTCGATTTTATCATATATATAAACATTGTTAACAAGCCTTCCTCTATAAGCATAGCCCAGCTGGTACAATACAGCATTCATTCCAAACGAAAGTGCCCTTGCAATCGAATATGAACAGAAAATCCCATTCTCGATCAACTCCTGCTCCAATCGGTTCAGCAGGATTTTCATCAGGCCATGTTTCCTGTGCTCCTTGAGTGTGGCACAATCGGTTAATTCCGCATTCCGATAAAAGGTATTTAATTCAGCAGACGCAGCACTGACCACATTGTCACCCTGGGTGAATCCGTAATATACAGTCCCTTCCTTCATGGTCTGCATGATATAGTCTGGATTATTAAGCGGTGTCGGATAAACCTGGAAGACGTTCTTATATAGCTCGGAAAGCCGGGCAGCATCCGATTGTTCCATTTTTTTCAAAACATATGTGTTAGGCGGGAGGATGGTTTGTTTGGGTTCAGCAAGATGGTATACACTTTTTACGATTCCATCTTCTTCAGTCCAATGGAGGGATTTTTGCCGTTCTTCACTAAGAAACTTTGAGAAAAATAAACAATGAGAACCCAGAAAATATCCATCAATCGCAGCTTCAAATCTATAGCCTTTTTCAAGAAGCTGGGCAAAATGCTCTTGTCTTCCTTTAATAATCAGCTTATCTGCTTTTTCCCTCCCAGCCATTTCCTCTGAATATTCCAGCACAGCAGCTAAATCACCTAAATAATCATCCACTCTAAGCCTTCGGTTTTGTGGATCAACATAAACCTTAAGCTGATAATTCCCTTTTGTTATCTCTAGTGTTTTGCCGGGATGCATGAACGACTCCCCCTTCTCACTTAACTATGATAATGGTTATTCAGAAAAAAACGATCTTACACTTCTTATTATTGAATCTTTCTGTAACTGTTAATTAAAATTGTAAAAGGAAAGCCTGGCACAAGGCCAGGCTATTTAATCAAGCTTGAACGATACCAGCTTTAGCTCGGTCATTTCCTCAATTGCGTATTTTATACCTTCCCTGCCTGTTCCGCTCATTTTGACGCCTCCATACGGCATATGATCAACACGGAAAGTAGGAATATCATTTATCATCACACCGCCAACATGAAGTTCCTTCGACGCCTTGAATGCTTTCCCCAAGTCATTTGTGTAAACGCCTGCCTGCAGCCCAAATTGTGAATCATTTACACTCGCAATAGCATCATCAAAGTCAGTAAAGGTATTGATATTGACGACAGGGGCAAAAACCTCTTCACATGAAATCTTGTCAGTCGGTTTTGCGTTGAGCAATACAGTAGGATTTAGGACCTGCTGGTCACTGTCTCCGCCAAGAGCGAGCTCAGCACCGTTCTGGACAGCAGATTGAATCCATGATTTTGCCCTTGTAACATCATTTGCGCTGATCATTGCTGAAATGTCAGTTTCTTCATTAAGAGGGTCACCTACCCTCAGCTTTCTTGACTCCTCTATAAATAATGAGGTGAACTCCTGAGCCATTGAATCATGGACAAAAATCCTTTGTACTGAGATGCAAACCTGACCCTGGTTTGAGAATGAACCTGTCACGATCCGCGGCATTACCTTTTCCAGATTTGTTCCTTCATCGACAATCAGGGCTGAATTTGAACCAAGCTCGAGCGTCACTTTTTTCAGTCCCGCTTTCTCACGAATATATTTACCTACAGCCGGACTGCCAGTAAAGGTTATTTTCTTCACCCGGTCATCCGTTACTAAAATGTCCCCGATACTTTTTCCGCTCCCTGTCACAACATTCAACGCTCCTGATGGCAGCCCTGCTTTATGGAAATACTCAGCTACCTTGTAAGCAGAAAGCGGTGTCTGGCTTGCAGGCTTGAGGACGACTGTGTTTCCTGCGGCAATGGCAGGGCCGATCTTATGCGCTACAAGATTCATAGGGAAATTAAATGGAGTGATTGCCGCTATAACACCCAGGGGTTCCTTAACGGTATAAGCTACACGTCCTTCTCCACCCGGAGCTGCATCAAGCGGAATTGTCTCTCCATGGATTCTCCTTGCTTCCTGTGCTGCAAAGCTATAAGTCATGATCGTCCGGTCCACTTCCGCTCGTGCTGCTTTAAGGGGCTTGGAGGCTTCTTTCGCAATCATTCTTGCGCATTCCTCGCGTTCTTCACTGATTAAATCTGCAACTCTTTGCAAAATATCCGCACGTTTATGGGCTTCCATTTTTGCCATTGTCCTTGCAGCTTTATCAGCAGCTTCAATTGCACTAAGGACATCCTCACTGCTTGCTTCGGAAATTTTTGCAATGATTTCTCCGCTGAAGGGACTGTACAGAGGACGATACGTTTCTGATTCTGCAAATTCTCCGTTAATCCAAAGGGACTGTTTCACTTTTTACCTCCTCTTGCTCACAGCCTGATTGTATTTGACTGGAGTCTTGAATTACTGATCCTGAGTAGTATCTCATCAGGTGATCTTCTTCCTTATCTATTTTAACGATTTATCAAGCAGCTGCACAACCGGGAGGCTCTCAATCAACCAAATGCATGTAAACTTTATCCTCTCAGCTGACTCCGCACCATTCCAACAGTGTCAGTGCCACGATTTCTGCTGTATCGAAAACATCTTCCAGTCTGATATATTCATTTGCCTGATGTGCTGTTTCTGTTACACCAGGACCGAAGACAACGACAGGTACTCCTCCGACCCTTGAAAGAATCCCTCCGTCCGTGGCCCATGGAGAAGCTTCAATGAGAGGAGAGCTTTTCCTTACATTTTTAAAGCTGTTGGATAAAACAGTAATCAATTCATGATCAGGATCGAGATCACCAGGCAGCCAGCTTGCACCAAACCATTCCAGTTCAGGCGGATGCTCCATAAGCCAGGAATCCTTCTCACAGAGTCTGGCTAATGCATCCATCAGTTCCTGTTTTGCCTGAGCCTGGCTTTCATTTGGAGCGACCCCAATCCTGCCTTCAATCACGGCTAAATCCGGAACAGATGAAGGCCAGTCTCCTGAATGGAGCTTCCCTATATTGATTGGAATAGGGATGGGAATATTGCTGAAAAATGGATCGGTAATTTTCTTATTTCTTTCATTTTCAAGCTCTCTTAATCTTTCAATCACCAACATCGCTTTTTCGATGGCATTTACACCTTCATATCTTGTTCCGCCATGCGCTCCTTTTCCTCTCACTGAAATCCTGAACCACATAGAGCCCTGCTGCTTTGGAAAGATTTTTAGATTAGTCGGCTCCGGGATGATCGCGCCGTCGGCCTTGTATCCTCTTAAAACGGCTGCAAGTGTCCCTGCACCTCCGCTCTCTTCTTCAATGACACTTTGAAAGATTACATCACCCTTCAGGGTAATATCTGCATTTTTAATAGCCTCTATCGCCATCAACAGGGCAGTGGTTCCTCCCTTCATGTCCGTAGAGCCTCTGCCATATAGTTTGCCGCATTCGATATGCCCGCTGAAGGGATCACCTTCCCAATCATTTAGATTGCCAGCTGGTACCACATCGATATGCCCATTCAGGATCATCGATTTCCCCCCGCCGCTTCCCTTCATGATTCCAATTGCATTTGGGTTGCCTTTGAAGCTCTGGCGATCAGAACAAAATGCCGGATGTTTTGTTAATCCATCCCCGCCGATTTCCCAGATATCCATTTCCAGTCCAAGCTCCCGGCATTTCTCGATAATGACGGCCTGAGCTCCGCTTTCATTCCCTCTTGTACTTGCCTCCTGCACAAGCTTCTGTAATAGCCGGGTCCCTCTAATCCTGTTTTCCTTGATGTATTTCCGCACTTTCTCCTCAGCAGTATGCATGGTAACAGCTCCTTTCAGTATTCAATGACACGGATTTCCTCAGCGATTGAAAAATCACAGGAGGTTTTGGCAGCGATGTCAGCAACAGTGTGCGGTGCAAACCTTTCGGTCAAAACTAAAGATCCATTTTCAACTTTGAAGACACCAAGGTCTGTGATCACAAGGTCTACACATTCCGCGGCAGTCAAAGGGAGTGTGCATGAATCTACAATTTTCGACATTCCGTTCTTATCAGTATGATTCATCAACACTACTACCCTGCCAACTTTTTGGGCCAATTCCATTGCGCCGCCCATTCCCGGTATCTTTTTTCCTGGCACTATCCAGTTTGCAAGATCCCCTTTTTTGCTAACCTGCAGAGACCCAAGTACCGTCAGCTCAACTCTCCCTCTTCTAATCATTCCAAAAGCTGTTGCGCTGTCACAATAAGATGCACCGGCAACAAGGCTTACGGGGAAACCGCCTGCATTGCATAAGTTTTCATCCTCCAGCCCCTTTTCAGGCGACTCGGCCATGCCTACTATTCCGTTTTCGGCATGGAACATCACTTTCATATCAGAAGGAAGGTGATTTGGGACAAGGGAGGGAATGCCTATTCCTAAGTTGACGACCATTCCAGGACCTATTTCTTCCGCTGCCCGTTTGGCCATTCTGTTTCTGATATCTATTCCCATGCCCATTTCCAATTCACCCCACTCGAAGGAATCACCATATCCACAAACACTCCAGGAGTAACAATTTCTTCTGGATCGAGACTTCCAAGAGGTACTATTTCTTCAGCCTCAGCAATGGTAAAATCACCCGCCATCGCAACAAGCGGATTTGTATTTCGGGCACTTTTATCAAAAACGAGGTTTCCATAAGGGTCTGCCTTCCTGGCAAAAACGATGGAAACTGCAGCTGTCAGTGCCGTTTCAACAAGGTATTCCTTGCCATTAAGGTTCATTTTCTTTTTACCCCTTGAAACAAATTCATGATCTGCACCCACATCTGTCAGGATAGCTCCGAGTCCCATGCCGCCAGCCCTTATCCTTTCTGTCAAAGTCCCTTGCGGTGAAAACTCGACCTCCAGCTTCCCCTGGGTCATTAGTTCACCAGCAACAGGATTGGATCCAATGTGGGATGCAATAATTTTTCTTGCCCTTCCCCTGCTGACAATCTTTCCGATGCCGATTTCAGGAAAACCTGTATCATTTCCAATCAAAACCAGATCCTTTATGTTCTTATCAAGGATCCCATCAATTAGTTCAGGCGGTGACCCAACCCCGCCAAAGCCGCCAAACATAAGCGTCATACCATCGTGGAAATGTTCCATTGCCTGTTCTAGAGTCCCGATTTTGCCGAATGGGTTTTCCATTTATTTTTCAGCTTCCTTTCCTTCTGGCAATCCCAATAACTTAAAAGCTTCAGCTAATGTTGTTTGTAACCGGGCTGCGAGCTCATCTAATTCACGTTTCGTTATCGTTAAGGGAGGGGAAATGATTACGGCATCCCCGGACATTCCATCGAGACCCGCCCCTGCTGGATACAGAAGGATCCCCTTCTCCCTTCCTATTTTCACAAGCGTTTCAGTCAGCTTCACTTTTCGGTCAAAAGGTGTTTTCTTTTCTTGGCACTGGACAAATTCAACCCCCAGAAGAAGTCCCTTCCCTCTGATTTCTCCAATAAAAGGGAATTGCGCTTTAAGTCTATCAAGCTTATTTCTCAAATAAGTAGCTTTTGACTCTACTTCCTTCAAAATCTCTTTTTTCTCAAGATATTCAATAACAGCCAGCGCCGCCGCACAGGACTGGGGATTGGCGCTGAGGGTGTGACCGCTCATAATGATTTTTGAACCATGCCTGATTGGCGCAATAACTCGGTCACTGACCAGTGTGGCAGCAATCGGCGCATAGCCTGCCCCCATTCCTTTTCCTAGTGCGACAATATCAGGAATGATACCCCATTGCTCACATGCAAGCATCGTCCCAGTCCTTCCGAAGCCTGTCATTACTTCATCTGCAATGAACAATATATTATGATCCTCACAAATCTTTTTAATTGTTTTATAGTAGCCAGCAGGTGGAGAGATCGCTCCTCCGGCTGCGCCAATTACTGGCTCTGCAATGAATGCGGCAATATGATCAGCACCAATCCTTTTTATCGCAGCCTCAAGCTCATTTGCGCATAAGAAACCGCATTGAGGGGCTGAACTTTGATAAGGACATCTGTAACAATATGGCGGAGAGATAGCAGGGAATTCCTCAAGGAGCGGAACAAACCTTGCCCGTCTTCCAGGATGGCCTGACATGGACAGGGCACCAAGAGTAATGCCGTGATAGCTGACCCATCTTGATAGAATTTTGGTTTTGGATTTCATTCCTTGTTCTTGCCAGTATTGGATCGCGATTTTCAGTGCAGTCTCCGTTGCCTCAGAACCGCTGTTGACGAAGAATGACCAATTAAGGTCACCAGGCATGGAATCGGCAAGCTTTTGGGCAAGCTTTTCAGCTGCTTCACTCGTGAATTGTGAGCGGTACACAAAAGAAACCTTCTTCGACTGTTCATGCATTGCCTGGATTATTTCTTCCACTCCATGTCCGATATTTGCTGTAACAGCACCTGATGATGCATCCAAATATTGCTTGCCTTCTTTGTCATAAAGATAGACACCTTTGCCATAATCAATTTCAGGGTAGATGTCATCAAGGGCAGGTTTGATTAAATAGGACGGCTTCATAATTTCACTCCATTCACCGCATTCATTAAAATGTTTGGACATTCTGTAAATTGTATGAGTTGAAAGCGGGAATATTGCGTTTAAGAGGAAAATTTCAGTTTTATTGAAGGAGCCTAAAGAGTTGGCGTGGAAACCCTGGGCGTTTTTGACAGATTCCCCCTGGACATGTCTGTTATTATACCGGGCCTAATCTTTAGGTACCCGATAAAAGAAAAAGACACCTATTGATTAGGTGCCTTACGTTAGTGAACTATGCTTTTTGTTCTATAAAGATCTCTGTTTCTCCGCCCGCGGCCTTCACAGTTGCGGTTGAACCGATTGGAATTGTTGCGATTGGCTGGACATGACCAAAATTAACGTTCGCTATAATGGGAATGTTCCTTAGCTCTTCCTTGGAAAAAATGATTTTCCTTAATGCTTCTTCGGTAATTCCTGAGTTTTTCTGGAACCGTCCAATCAGGAGTGCTCTAATGGAATCAGCATCCGGAAGATGAAGCAATGATTGCAGGTCTCTGTCAAAGCTCCTTGAATGGCTCTCTTCATCATCCTCGAGGAAGAGAATGCTATCCTTAAGGTGCGGCATGAATTCAGTACCCTGAAGAAGATTAATTGTAGAAAGATTTCCGCCAATCAGCCGGCCTTCTGCTTCGCCTTCCTGGATGATCGTATATGCGCTTTGTTCATGAAAGGTCCTGTTTTCCTGGTCAAGATACCATAAGTCATCTGTCCAGAAAGAAGAAGGATTTATTTCAAAAGGTGCATCATTTGTGACAGCATCCAGGAACGATTCAAGTGTATATTCAAAACCGTGCTTGACACCAAAGCTGGAAAGATGAGGTCCCGAATAGGTAACAAGCCCTGTTTTTCTATAAATGGCAAGCTGTAAAGCTGTTATGTCACTAAACCCGCAAAATACTTTTGGGTTAGCAGCAATCAGGCTGTAATCAATATATTTTAGAAGCTGGTTAGAATTGTAGCCGCCTATCGCAGTTATTATACCTTTTACCTTTGGATCGGCAAATGCATCATGCAAGTCTTCGACCCTTTCAGATATCGATGAACTGAAGAACTCATCATGCGCATCGGCATTCTTGCCAAATGTCACCTTAAAGCCCAGCTTGGTCAGCCTTTCAACCGCGATTTCAATTTGTGCCTCCTTCAGGATGATCATGCTGGTTGCTGGAGCAATCACTCTAATTTCGTCCCCAGGAGATAATTTAGGTGCAAACATATTTTCCCCGCCTCTGCTCTGTTTATATCATTATTTTAACAGAGAAGCAGAGGGCTGTATGCAGGTTTAAACTAACGCCGGTTCCATGGTCTTGCCCGTTTTAGCCTTTTCGATGATATCTGTTGCAATCCAGACTCCGCAGGCGCTTGCCTGGGCCAATCCCCTTGTAATACCGGCTCCATCACCGCCGACGTACAGGCCGTCAATTTCTGTTTCAAATCTGTCATTTAATTTTGGCCTTGCTGAATAAAATTTTGCTTCAACTCCATAAAAAAGCGTATGCTCTGATGCAAGGCCAGGAGTGACTTGATTCAATGCTTCGGTCATCTCAACCAGGCTTTTCAGCGTATTGTATGGGAGCACAAGCCCTAAGTCCCCTGGAACTGCTTCCTTTAAGGTAGGCTCAAGGAAGCCTTCTTTGATTCTTTTTTCCGTCGATCTGCGGCCTTTTAAAATATCGCCATACTTCTGGACAATCAATCCGCCATTAGAAAGGCTGTTCGCCAATCTTGAAATTTCATGGGCAAATTCATTTGGCTTATCAAAAGGCTCCGAGAATGTGTGTGAAACCAGCAAAGCAAAATTTGTGTTCTGGCTGCCAAGCTTTGGATCTTTATAAGCATGTCCGTTTGCCAGCATAATGCCCGAGTGGTTTTCTACTACAACATGTCCTGATGGGTTGCTGCAGAATGTTCTTACCCTGGTACCTACAGATGTATTGAAGACAAATTTGCCTTCATACAAATGCTCGTTTATTTCCTCCATGACTACATTCGATGTCTCAACCCTTACTCCAATATCAACCTGGTTGTTGATCATCTTAAACCTTCGTTTTTTCAGGATGTCGGTCAGCCATTTTGAGCCATCACGTCCAGGCGCAACGACCACCTTGCCTGCAAATAGCTTTTCCCCATTCTTGAGTTCAACGCCCGTCACCTTATGACCTGCTGATGTTTTTTCTGTGATCAAATCCTGAATTTCGGTCTTGAATGCCATATCAACTTTATCTTTTAAGTATTCAAATATATTCTTTAAGATTTCAAGGTTCTGCTCAGTGCCTAAATGGCGCACCTGTGCCCTTAAAAGCTTAAGCCCGGCGGCATAGCCCCTTCTTTCAATCTCACGGACCTTTTCGGTCATTGGGTCTGTTATGCTTTCTGTCGCGCCGTGTTTAAGGTTGATTTCATCAACATATTTAATTAATTCCACAACTTTGGAATCAGGCAGATAATCAGTCATCCAGCCGCCAAATTCACTCGTAATATTGAACTTCCCGTCAGAATAAGCTCCTGCACCGCCAAATCCATTCGTGATTGAACAAGCGGGCAGACAGCCAGCGAAATCCTTTTTCCCAGCCGGCGGCGGGCATTTTTCAATCTTCTTCTGAAGAATCGGACAATTCCTTTTATAGATATCGTGACCCTTATCAATAAGCAAAACCTTTGCTTCAGGCATCTTTAAAGATAATTCATAGCATGTAAAAATCCCAGCTGGTCCTGCTCCGACGACGATCACATCATAGTTTGTATTCATTTCGCATCCCCCGCCAATCTGTTTTTTCCTTAACCCTTGGTAAATATAACAAAAACACAGGGGAGAGTCAATAATAAAACGAACTATAAAACAAACAACCGTTTTAATGTTCGTGTTTTACTTAATTTCAGATTGTTCAATCTACTAATCTCTTGAAATAGAAAAAATAGACTGTCCGCATCGTTGCGGGCAGTCTATCCAGTCGAAACATTATTTTTATTATCAGATGGCCGCTTACCAGATATGGCTGCAGCAAGCACCGATGATGATCAATAGAATGAATAATACTACGATTAAAGCGAATCCGCCATAACCATAACCACCATATCCACAGCCTGCTCCTGCTACTCCTGCATATGGGTAACCTCCGCCGCAGAAAGTGCCTTGAACTGGGCTAGTAACTGGCATTGGGGCATTATCGTATCCGTACATTAAAAACCACTCCTCGTTTGTTTTTGATTTGCTTTCCCTTTACGTTATGATATGGGTACTTGACCCGTTTGTGCATATGCCCATTTTTTTAAATTTACAGAGTATCAAAATAAATATTAAAGTACTTTTATTTGCAGCCGAAATAAGGTACATATGTGTTATGCACCAGTTTTTGGAGGAATTATTCAGCATGAAAATAACGAAAAAAATCCTGGGTATGATTTGTTTGACAGCTTTCTTTTACATAATGTTCATGCAAGCAGAGCATTATTTGTCTAAAGATCTGACTATCTATGAGAAAATCGCGGAAGGCAAACCATATAACTACTTAATTATCGGAGACAGCATCGGCAGAGGTGCAGGGGCCGAAAAAAAGCAGTCCCGGTGGTTCAATCAGCTAGAAAGCCTTATTAAGGACTATTCAGGGTCAAAAGGCCGGAGGAATATGGTCGTCCAGAGCGGTTCAACTGCATTTGAGGGGATCTACAAGCTGCAACACGCGCCGAAACCGAGGGACATAGATCTGATTTTCATTGTCTTTGGTGAAAATGATCGAAAGTATATGGAAGCTGATCAATTTGCAAATTTTTATGAAAAATTGATTAGAGATGCAAAGGACACCTATCGGGATGCTGAAATTATCACCATAATAGAAAGCCCTTTAAAACAGGAGGAATTCGCTGAAGAAATTAAACGGATTTCTGTTCATTATGCAGCCAAATATCTGGATATGAGAATCCCCTTCAAAGAATCTGGCATGCTTACAGAACAGTTAACAGCTGATATGATCCATCCAAATGGGAAAGGATATCGTCTTTACGCGAATGCAGCCTTTAACCTGATTGCTGATCAGGTTGAGAACGGGGCTGAAGTTGCCAATTTTCCAAAACCATTGACCAGCAGGGAACCTTACTTTCTTGCTGAACAAAAATCCATCTCTGTCAATAATGGATTCAGGCTCGAAAATGGATCTTATGTTGGAAGAAGCCCTGGCAATTATCTCGAATACGAATTTCAAGGTCCGATACTTGGTATTAATGTTACCAGAAGCGAAATGGGCGGAATGATGAAAGTCTATATAGACGGGGAATATATGACAACCATGTCAACATGGTGGCCGTTTGTCCGCGAACGGCATTTATATATAACCAGCGGCCTTGAAGACAGACCGCATGTTGTACGTTTTGAAATGATAAAAGACGTTTCTGCAAGGAACACATCACGGAAATCCCTTCTCCAAATCTCGTCAATCATCGTGGCAAAAGAGAAAGATAACTAACTCGGGGATTTTTTTATTGAAATACTGATATGGAAAAGGTATGTTACTTTCATATAAAAATTTGGGGGAGCAGGAATGAAAAGTTTATTAAAAAATTTCATGAATGGGATTCTTACGATCGTCCCGATCATTTTAGTTGTCTATGTAATTTATAAAACATTCATGTTTTTGGATAGCCTGCTGGGAAATGTGCTAAGACCATATTTACAGGAACGTTATATACCTGGCGTGGGACTGCTCACTACCCTTGTCCTGATTACGGTTTTAGGCTGGCTATCAACCCGCTTCATCACTGGAAGCATTATCAAATTAATCGACAGGCTTTTGGAAAAAATCCCGTTTGTCAAAACAATCTATTCTGTCATAAAGGATACGGTCCACTCTTTCCTTGGCGAAAAGAAATCATTTTCCAAGGTCGCCCTTGTTACGATTCCTGGTACGAATATGAAGAGCCTTGGTTTTATTACTACAGAGAATCTGGATTCATTTTATGAACCTTTGGCTGAACATATTGCAGTTTATGTGCCGCAGACGTTTCAGGTAGCAGGTTTTACCTTCCTGATTCCAAAAGAAGATATAGAAATCATTGATGTTAAGCCGGAGGATGCAATGAAGTTCATCCTGTCAGGGGGCATGACGTCAAAAAATGCAGAAAGTCCGCATAAACAAAACAGCCACTGATTTTTCAGTGGCTGTTTTGTTATGAAAAGATTGGCCTGATATTTAGTTGAATGTTACTTCCAGGACAGGTGTCGTGCCGCGTGCCACCTTGCCTTGTGTTAACTTTTTCAACTCCGAAGCCTGGTCTGTATTTGTAATGATCAGCGGTGTTACTGTACTCTTGGCTTTTTCACTGATGACAGCCAAGTCAAAAGTAACCAGCTTGTCTCCAGCCTTCACCATATCACCTTGCTTTACATGGGTTTCAAATCCTTCCCCTTTTAAGGAGACTGTTTCCAAACCAATGTGTATCAGGATTTCAGCACCGTTGTTTGCCCTGATTCCTACAGCATGCTTTGTTGGGAATACCTGCATGATTTCCCCATCAACCGGTGATACAACTATACCCTCATCTGGCTGGATTGCGATTCCATCGCCCATCATTTTTTCTGAAAAGACAGGGTCTGGGACCGATGAAAGATCCACAGCTGTACCACTCAGCGGGGACATTAACTGGATTGTCTTGACAGGCTCCTCTTTTTTGCCGAATAATTTTTTAAACATGATGATCATCCTTCCTTAAATGACTATTCTTGGTCGTTGAAAAGCTTGAGATATTCTCCGTATCCTTCTTCTTCTAATTTTTCCTTTGGGACAAATCTAAGTGCTGCAGAGTTAATGCAATATCTTAATCCATTTTCACCTGGACCATCATCAAACACATGGCCAAGATGGGAGTCTCCCGATTTGCTTCTGACTTCAGTTCTTACCATAAAATGGCTGAAATCCTGTTTTTCAATGATTTCTTTATCTTCGATTGGTTTCGTGAAGCTTGGCCAGCCGCAGCCAGCATCATATTTATCCCGTGAACTGAATAAAGGCTTGCCTGATACAATATCTACATAAATGCCCTCACGCAGATCATTCCAGTACTCATTCCGGAATGGCGGTTCAGTCCCATTATTTTGAGTTACTTCAAATTGCATTGGAGTAAGTCTCTGCTTTAATTCCTCTAAATCCTTCTTCATCGTTTATCCTCCCAGTGCCTTTTAATGAATGCTTCCCTGCCGGAACCTTTATGGTAGGCATTATATCGTTCTGGATTTTTTTTGTAAAAGCCCTGATGATAGGTTTCAGCGGGATAAAATTTCTTGGCAGGCAAAATTTCTGTGACAATCGGCTTCGGGAATCGGCCGCTTTCATCAAGCACCTTCCTGGAAGCTTCGGCTAGTTTGCGCTGTTCTTCATTGTGATAGAAAATAGCCGTCTGATAAGACTGGCCACGGTCATAAAATTGCCCTCCCGCATCAGTAGGATCTATCTGCTGCCAGAACAGCTCCAATAGCTTGTTATAAGGATATATTGCAGGGTCAAAGGCAATTTGCACTGCTTCATAATGTCCCGTTGTGTCTGTGCAAACTTCTTCATATGTAGGGTTCTCAGTAGTGCCTCCTGTATAACCTGATACAACACTGACAATACCCGGCTGTTCATCAAACGGCTTGACCATGCACCAGAAGCAGCCTCCGGCGAAAGTAGCAAGCTCGAAATTTTCTTCACCCATGTCGTACACTCTCCTTTTTGGCTCCTTCATATGAACTCATAAAGCTTCTTTCATACTTATTCCCTATTGTATTACTTTTAAAGCAAAAAACACATCGATAAACCTCAGCTGTACCACTTAGAACTTTAGCAAGGGAAGTGCGATGGTTAAAGGTATGTCGACTTACTTTGCCTGCTGACAATTTTTATTTTGACTAAGTTCATCCTTTTTTCATAATTCTTAAGAGGAAACGGCAGCGCCTGTAACGTAATTCAACAGCCTTATTTAACAGAGCATCCTAATAAAAAATAAAGCCTCTTCAAATGAAGAGGCCGGGATTCACGATGATCTGAATTTAGTTTTTTGCCGGTTTTCTTTATTGATGCTCTTCCAATGGCGCTTTTCCTCAGCCTGGGCTTTTTTATCAACTTTTCTGTCAATATAAGCCAGCTCTTTAAGGAGTTTTCTGTAACTGTTGAACCTATCTTCGTCAAGCCGCCCTTCGTCAATAGCTGCTCTGACCGCACATCCAGGCTCATTATTATGCTGACAATCCCGGAATCTGCAAGCTGCAGCTGCCGCCTCCACATCTGCAAAGCTTTCACTCATGCCTTCATCGCTTTGCCAGAGTTGAACCTCCCGCATACCCGGAGTGTCAATCAGGATCGCCCCGCCTGGGAGAAGGACCATTTCCCTGTGAGTGGTAGTATGCTTCCCTTTATCATCGGTAACTCTTATCTCCTGGACCGACTGTTTTTGGTATCCTGTAAGATGGTTTACAAGGCTGGATTTTCCGACACCTGATGAGCCGATTAGCGCTACCGTTTTACCAGGGGCAAGATAACTTTGGAGCTCCGCTGTACCAATTTCATTCAGGACACTGATTGCAAATACCAGTACACCCAGTGCTATAGCGGATACCTGTTTCATCTTTTCATCAAGTTCGGTCGTAAGGTCTGCCTTGCTTAAAATAATGACGGGATTGGCACCGCTCTCCCAGGATAACAGCAGGTATCGTTCTATTCTGCGAAGATTCAGGTCATCATTAAGTGAGTTCACAATAAAGATTGTATCAACATTGGCTGCAACAATCTGTTCTTCTGTCACAGTTCCGGCTGATTTACGGGAAAACTTGCTCTTCCTCGGCAGGATATGATGGATTGCTCCTTTCATTTCACCTGGAGACGCCTTCACCGCCACCCAATCCCCTACAGCCGGCAGGTCTTCACGAGTCATTGCAGCAAATGCCAATCTGCCGGCAAGAGTGCACAGATATTCACCATCTTCCATCCATACCCTGTACATATGCTTATGCTCAAGCGCAATTCTGCCTAATTTAAATCCTTTTTCTTGATATTCTTCAAAGCTATTCCTTATATCATCGGTTAAACCAATTTCATTCAAATTTTTAATCAATGTCTTTTCCTCCATCATACTGAAATATAAAAAACCACAGGCACACACGGCCCGTGGTTCATAAGCATTAGGAAAAAGACATACGTCGATTGTTCCGCTTAGGTTAGTGGGCCGTGCAATCAGTAACAGTCAGCTTTAATCCAGCAATTAATTTTCTCATTGCACTCCACCTGCCTCTCAATTAGTTAGTTTTAGTATATGGAAAAACATACCTGTTGTAAAGTGTTTTTCCTGAAACTTTTTTCGCGCCTTCCCTGACTTCCTCTATTTTTCAATACCATCACATGACATGCCCAACCAGCATAATTTATTGAAGAAATTTACTAAAATAGGAGTGAGGGGTATGAGCCGTTCCAGATCAGCAGATGAATATTTTCACAAAGCAGCGGTATATTCATTATTAGCCGATTACTATAAATACCTGGATCCAAACATGCATGTCATGTATTACTATAAGCACCTAAGAAATATGAAAAAAGCGGTACAAATGATGAGCACTACACCATTGCCAGGAATCCAAAGAGAATCCGCTCCTGCAAAGCTGCGATTTTTGCACGCTTCTCCAGATGTAAAAACCATTGATATTTATATCAATGGCAGCCGTGTACTTCGGGATTTTGACTATAAGAACAATAGCAGCCATATGCAGCTTCAGCCTGGGAAATACCAGGTAGACATTTATCCTGCCGGAACTTCATCGACAACAGTCATAAGCAAAAAGATCACCCTCGAGCCAGGGAGAATCTATACTGCGGTGGCTGCAGGACCGGCGTCTAAGCTGCAATTGCTTATGTTTGAAGACCATCCCTACACACCAGTAGGTGAAACGAAAGCACGTTTCATCCACCTTTCTCCCGATGCCCCTGCTGTAGATATTGTCGCGCAAAATGGAGATACCATTTTTCCTAACGTCTCATACAAACAGGCAACAACGTATTTGGGACTGATGCCGATGACTGTTACGCTTGAAGCAAGAGTTGCCGGTACCAAGAATACAGTGTTGACGATCCCCGAAGTAAAGCTTGAACCGAATAACGCTTATTCAATTGTTGCAGTAGGAACAGCGAAAGGTGAACCGCCGATTGAAGTTTTATTAATACAGGGCTGAGTATTGCTGGCCGGTAATCCGGCCTTTTTCTTTTTTCACGTCGTTAAAATAACTCATTCACTATGTATTAAGTTAAAATCTTCATATTTCGAGCTCAACTTACAAAAAGACACTCCCTTGAGGAAGTGTCTAATCCGCTGGTACAAATAATGTGAATCTGATATGGTCCTTTTTTAAATCAAATTCATTTACCCTTACTTTAATATCACTTTTCAGTTTTAGCCTTTGCATGGAAACATATACTCTTTCCTCTTCTGGCTGAATGTTGACTGCTGCCGGAAGGCTATAGCTGTCACGGACAAATTTCAGCACTGTCGATACAGGGAGCTTAAGCTTTCCAACAGAAATAGACTTTTGATTTAGGATTAAATCTCCATTCTCCAAGGCCTTTGGTTCAAATGTCAGCCTTAACTCCAGCTCCTGGCTGAACAGCGGGAGAGTACCATACAGCTCTACCTCATCTGTCAGCAAGACCTGATAATCAAATTGGCTGTTCTTTCCTTCTTCCTCAATATAATGATTGATGACCCTGTTGAGGTCCCTCTTGTTTGTCGCTACCTTGAATGCAACATCTTCTTGTTCTGAAGCATTATTCACGGGCTCCATTTTCGATTTCTCCCCTGGAGCCGTCACCATGAAGAATAAATACAGCATGATTAAAATTAAAAGGCCTAACAAAACAATAAATGCCAGTTTCCACTTGTTTTTCATAAAATATGAAGCTCCTATCCTTTACTAGTGGCAATCATTGACCCAGTGTCTTGATTACATCATCCTCAAGAATTTCGAAAACCCTGTTGGCAATCAACTCATAACCCCTGTCATTTGGATGGAAATAATCCGTGAACAGCAGGTTTTCTTCATTATTCAGGAAAATGTCGTGGATATCGACGAAGTATGCGTTGCCATCATTTAACACAATGGTTTGACTCTGCCCATTCCACTCATCTACTATCTGGTTCATTTCCTCAACATCGGCAAACCAGTTGTAAAATGGATTGTACAGGCCTATCAATACAATTGGTGCTGAAGGATTTTGATCCCGGATCGTTTTGAATATTTCTTCCAGCCTTTTTTTGAAAACTTGCTGCTCAAACCTGAATTGTTCCACCCCAAGGCTGGAGAAGTTTTCTTTAACCACCTTCATCAAGTCATTTCCGCCAATGGTTAGAAGGATTAAATCGGCTTCCCCGAGTGAAGTTTGCAGTTGCTTGCTGCGGAGCCTGGCAAGCAGCTGGTCAGCACGATTTCCCCTTACACCAAAGTTTTCGACATTTGCATTCCTTATGGTTTTTTCATCTTCGAGCCGTTTAGATAAATAAGGGATATAGCCTCCAGACTCTGTACTGTCACCAACCCCCTGGGTCAGAGAGTCTCCTGCAGCCACAATGTGTATTTCTTTAGGAAAAAAAGAGGACGGAATAGCATCCTTAAGCCCAATTCCCGAATCCTTCCCCTTATTCATATTCCCTTCCAGGATCTTGTCAAACTGGCTGCACGCGGAAAGAATCAATACCAGACAGATGTAAAGTAAGGTGAGTTTTCTTTTCATTGTTCTTCACCTGCCTTTAAAATTAACATCATTATACCATTTACCATCATTCCATCCTATTGTAAGGCACACAGGAATACATGAAAAAATGGCCACAAAAGTGGCCACTACTGCAATGTTTTTATATCTTTAATAATTTGTTCAAACGGTACTTCTTTAAACCCTGAATATGTTTTTCTCATCACGCCGTCCTGGTCCACTAAATAAAAATCTGTCCCATGGATGACCTGATCACCACTTTCAGGTTTTTTCACCAGAGCTTTGAAACTCTCTCTTGCAAATGTCTCGATTTCTTCCTGTGAATATCCAGTCAGGAAAGACCAATTATTGAAATCGACATTGAATTTCTTTCCATAGTCTTTCAGTACTTCAGGTTGATCAACCGCAGGGTCTACACTGAATGAGACAATTTCAACATCTTTTATCCCTTCCTTTTTCATCATATCCTGAAGTTTAGCCATGTTCGCAGTCATAGGCGGGCAAACATCGGCACAGTTCGTAAATACAAAGTCTGCAACCCATACTTTTCCCTTTAAATCTGCTTTACTGAAGGCTTGACCATCCTCGTCAGTATAGGTAAAATCCTCAATTGGATAATCCAGCGCATCCTTCAAACCGCCGCCTCCACAACCGGCAGCAAATAGGACAACTGCTGCTAAAAATAAGAATCCCATGCCTTTTTTCATCTAATCACCTGCATCCTCTATTTCTGTCCACAATCATTCTAGCAGACCAGTTTAATAGAAGAAAGAGAAAGGTTTACGAATTCTATAAATTAACGCTCCGCCTCAGGAGAACTATGTGAATTTTTCATGGTCCGGTAAAAATCACTGATAAAATCTGTATAATTAAAGTTAATTGCTACTTTATTAATTGGATATTCTGCCTTGTCAATCATGTTCCTGAAATCCCCAATGCTCTGGCCAAAAGCCTCCCCGATATTGATGACGATTTTAACTGGAATATCCCTGTAAACCATATGGTCTTCATTCAGCACAGCCCATAGAGTAAGCACATCATGAAGCGGGGCACCGGTCAGCTGAGGGTTCCTCGATTTATAAAATTTATAATAATAATCGAACATGGGCTTAACGAGCTTTCCTATTTCACTCCCGACCGACTTATAATAAGCATCCAGCTCATTGATGATGGCCGGGGTGACAAGCGCGCCGCTCGTCACATTAAGAGGGATGATTTTCACCTTGCCGGCAGCCTGGTTCAAGACAATATTGGCTGCATAGGGGTCACCATGAAAATTGGCTTCTGCCACCGGAGTAACATTCCCCGGTTCGTTGAACGACCCGCCCATGATGAAGAATTCTTTCACTTTCTTCATTGTTCCCGGATAGAGAATGAATGCCGCCGCCAGTGAAGAAAGCCTTCCAACGTTAACGATGATAATATCATCCGGATTCTTCTCAATAATGTCTTTAATGCCATGAAAATTCTCTATAAAAACATCTACATCAATGTCCGGGATAATCGGTCCCAACCCTTCTTCTCCATGGACATCCGGCACGTACTCTGGGATCATCCCGGTCAGGGGCAGCTCTGCTCCTGCAAAAACAGGTACATCCTTAATTCCTGTAAGCTGTTGAATATAAGCAGCATTCCGCATGGCATCCTGCTTGGAGACATTGCCATAATCGGCTACTACTCCAACGATTTGCAGTTCTTTATTGAAAAAGGCATATACAATCGCAATATTATCATCGATCCCGAAGTCACTGAAAAACAAAACCTTCTTTACCATTCCGGCACCCCCCATACTATTTATATTTAGCCTGCCGTAAAAAATGGCAATAAAATAACAGACCTGAATTTATTCAGGCCTGTCTTCGCATGTGGGAATCATTATTTCAAAAGTGGTGCCTTCACCTTTCTTGCTTCTAACATTAATCTGTCCTTTCATTCTCTCCACAATTTGATAACATACCATCAATCCCATGCCAGTTCCCCGTTCCTTCAATGAATAAAAGGCAGTGCCCAGCCTGGCTAGTTCTTCGTCAGTCATCCCAATCCCGGTATCCGCAATGATAAAGACACCATAAGAACCTCGCCTTTCAAGAGTCAGGCTCAGCCAGCCTCCGTCCTTCATTGCTTCAATGCCATTTTTCAGGATATTGATCAGGACCTGCTTCAGCTCATTTTTATTCCCCTTAATCTGTACATCTTCTTTGACTTCTATATGCAGAGATATGTTTTTTGACATCATCGCATAGGAAGCCATTAAATCCATTACCTTCTCTGCCATGTCCCTGCCGTCAATGACCTCCAGCTTGCCGATATCAGGTTTTGCAAGGCTTAAGTAGTCATTTATAATCGTTTCTGCGCGATTCAATTCATCAATCATGAGCTTGATATACATATGCTCTTCCTCAGTAAGATTCTTAGTAAGAAATATCTGAAGGAATCCTTTAACGACCGTCATTGGATTTCTTATTTCGTGGGCTACAGAAGCAGCAAGCTGACCTATCGCATTCATCTTTTCGGCACGCTGAAGTTCTTGCTGCAGTTTTGTTCGTTCGAAAATATCCTCCATGGTATTAATTACTTCTTCGAGGAGAAGGGAATCGCTCCCCTTTTCTGACCTATTCCCCAGCTGCTTAGAAGCTGCCGATACACGTTCAAACAGCTGTGACAGCTGGTCCGCCATTTCATTAAAGCGGTAAGATAATAAACTGAGTTCTGACCGGTCATAGACAGGGAGCCGGACATTGAAATTGCCGGCACTGATTTCCTTTATGCCAAAAAACAAATCATCCACAGGCTTTAAAACCCTTTTAAGACCTCTGCTTAAAATAAGGTAGACAGCTATGATCGTAACGGCCATTTCCAAAAGGAGAATTTTTAATATTTCAGCTTGATTAGTTTTGATGACAGATGCCTGTGAGTCAATGCCCAGTATTGCTACCAGTTTCCCATTATCATCTTTAATAGGTGCAAATGCAGTTATCCAAGAACCAAATTGATCTCGATAAATTCCTGTGCTGGATATTACCTTATTGTCCCTTGCATTTTTAAAAGCTTTTAAAAACTCTGGTCCCGCATCATAATACATTTGGGAATGAAAGGAATAGCCTTCGTAAAAATCAGAGGCAGATAATATGTATACTTTATTTTCAAAATATAAATCTGGCAGGACAATATATGCTCCCAGGAAAGAGGCATTATTGTCACTAACCATACCGAGCAGCCTCTCCAGGCGTGCACTCGCTGGATGGGAAGCATCCCTGAATTCTTCAGCTTTGGCCACATCGTCCGCAGATAGGGTTGAGGACCAGAGACCGGCCACTCCTTCTACCCTGTCCGTTATTTGCGTTTTCAGCTGCCTTAGCTGAAGGTAATAGCTGCTTCCAAAAATAGTCACTACTACAGTAACAGTGATCAGGAAGGAGAACAGCATAATTTTTTTAAACAATGGATTGTATTCGCTATTTAGCTTCATGGCTCCATGGTCACATTCCGATCCGCACAAAATGGTGTTTTTGAAGTTATTCGACGAAACCTCCCAGAATCCTGTTTACTGCTTGCTGAAATCGACTTTTTATCGACTTAAATTTACCGATTTCTTGCTTTTCCCAAAAGTGTTAGAGTTTTTAAGTAAATTGTTAAAGCAGGATAATGAAGGCAACAATCTTTGCGAAAATAGCATTCATTTAAGAACGAAATACCTTAAATCAACTTTATAAAGAGACAATTTGGGATGATATAGCAACATCTATATATTAAGCGACAATAAAAAAGCCTCAACCAAATAATAGGATGAGGGCATGTTTCGTGTTTTATTAAGGTAAATTCTTAATTGCGTAATCAGCTTAATTTTTGTGTGAATTTTTCACCGTTTACATGGAAGGGATTAGAAAGAAGGAGAGCTAACTTAAAGAATTCCACGACAAATTTTGTTCCCATGACGCGGTTACCCATTTTCATAGGTTTTAATGTAGCCTTTCTCCTAATTGAATCTTTTTACTACTCTCACTAGTCTTTGCATTCTTCGCAGTTGTGGCCATTGGTTGCTACAGCTAAAGTGATTATTAGTCTTGTTTCCTCCTCGTTCACCTGTATTAAACTAGCAAAGTAACTTATAACTGCCTTGCTGTGAAGATGCAGTTGGAATTCCCCATGCTCGGAGATAAAAAATATCCAAAGTCAAAAGACTTTGGATTAAAAAAGTTATTCGAAATAATACATAAACCCGATGGCACCGACGCCAGTATGTGTACTGATGATTGGAGTCGTATCTCTAATTTGTATATCGCTGTAGCCAGTCTGCTCCTGAATGGCCGTCTTAAGCTTGTTTGCCAGATCAAGGCCTTCGGCATGCACAAGGCCGACCCCTTTTATCGTCTTTCCTTTAACATCTTCCGCAAATTGGTTTTTCAAGTATTTCACAACCTGTGAATGGCTTCTTGCCTTCGAAACAGGTGTATACTCTCCGCCTTCAAGCGATGCAATCGGCTTGATATTTAGAAGCGATCCAATCATCGCCCGTCCTTTTCCAATGCGCCCGCCTTTTACTAAATTCTCTAAAGTATCGACGACTACGAACAAACGTGTTTGTTCCCGTACCTTGTCCAGTCTTGAAAGAATTTCTTCTGATCCTTTTCCTTCAGCTGCCATCTTTGCAGCCTCCAGTACTTGGAAAGCCAGTCCTTTGGAAATGAACCGCGAATCGACAATGGATACTTTTGCACTGGTCATTTGAGCGGCACTTTCCGCAGAACGGACCGTTCCACTCATCCCTCCAGTCATATGGATGGAAATCACTTCATATCCCTGACTGCCAAGCTCATCATAAATTTTCAGGAACTCCCCTGCAGGAGGCTGCGAGCTTTTTGGCAATTCAGCAGATGCTTTCATTTTTTCGATAAATTCCTTCGGTGTAATGTCCACCCTGTCTAAAAAGTTTTCACCGTCAATGGAAATAGATAATGGGACCACAATAATCCCCAACTGCTTAATGATGTCATCATCCAGGTCACAAGTGGAATCAGTAACAATCTTAATTTTAGTCATAAAATTCACTTCCCTATCAAAAACCTACCATCATTATACATCTTCCTAATATCATTTTAAAAATATTAATACTGTTACTCGCGTTTTCCCTTTTATCTATCACATAGAGAGCGATGCCATGACACTTCAATCGTTTTATTACTTCCGAACTGTAATGAGATCATCCCTCATTACACTTCAAATCGTTTAATTACTTGCGAACTGTATTGAGATCATCGCTCAATACACTTCGAACCGTCTTATTACTTCCCAACTGTATTGAGGTCATCCTTAATTACACTTCAAACCTGTTTTTCGCTTCCGAACTGTAATGAGAGTCTAATATAAAGTAATTAAATTCAGTTTTTCCGTCAGTGAATTGGTATTGGTCAGTATTTTTTCAAAACAGCAGGATATACCATCTTTACCACAGAATCAAAAAATTATCATACGACATTGGCAAGGACAATAAAAAAATAAAAGCGCCTCTCAGGCGCTTCAAAAAGAAAACTTTATGCATTATTTTTCAGTTCGGCAGACTTGAATAATTGTTCATAGTCAGGCCATTTCATGACTCGCTTTAAATAATCCTTATACGAGTAGAATTTTTTTGCGCTTCGTTCCCGATAAATCGCTGTAATAAAAGTTTGCAAACGGACCTGGATCATAAAATAATATGGGCTATCTTCCTCCAGTACAGGAATATCCACGACTTTAACCTTCTGTCCAACAACATTTTTGAACTCTAGGCTTTTGAATAGCAAAATATCAATCCTCTTTTATACCCGTTTGATTATATTATACCCCAATTGCTGGTCGAAATGTGTCTGTTTCCGCGGATAAAAAAATATTTTTTCCATTCCCTCGGTTTTCTTCTTTTAGCAGCAATTATCTTTAATTTAGGCTATTTTCTCAAACTTAGTTGCTATTGACTACAAAATAAGATTGAATTACTCAAGTTTCTTCCCAAACTTACCACTTATTATGAGAAAAGACCTTGCTAACTTAGTAACAACATGGCTTTTTCACGTTAAAATCGGCTTTTGCCCCAAGAGGCGTTTCGAGCAGAAGACGCCCCCTTTGAGTACTGGTCACCTTGCCGATAACAGCTGCTTCATGACCTTCAGGAAATGCTCTTAATTGGCTCATGATCCTTTCTTCGCCCCTTTCTGAAACAATCAAGACAGCCTTCCCTTCATTTGCTAGATAGAGAGGATTCATTTACGGCTTCATCCAGGTCAAATTCGAGGTACAGAAGCAAATCGACCTTATTCAAGAGCACCAATTCAATCCTGAGAAACATCGAAGGATATTTAGGTATCTTGTCATTCCCTTCATGAACGCTCAACACGGCAACCTTATGCTGCTGGCCAAGGTGATATCCAGCCGGGCACACATGGTTGTCTGCATTTTCAATGAACAATACATCGATTACACTTAGCTCGACTCAGGCAAGACAGCCGCAATCATCCTGGCATTCAGATGGCATCCTCCATGCGTATTGATTTGAATAGCCTGGGCACCAAGACATCAGATCCTGTCAGCATCCTTCTGAGTTGCCAAGTCTCCCTGAATAACAGCTATCTAGTATTGCTTGGACAAGTGCCTGTTTGTTTCTTCCAATATAGAGGTTTTGCCAGCACCAGGAGAGCTCATCAAATTGAGCACCAGGGTATGCGAAGCATCAAGAAGGTTCCGGTTATACTCAGCTGCAATATTGTTATTGGCCAATACGTCGGTTCTCAGCAGAATTTTCATCGGACTCACTCTTGATAGGATAAAACCTGAAGGGTTTCACCCGATATAATTTTTCCTGATGAAAGATTGCAGTCAGGGCAAAAGGGTATCCTTTCTTCAGGTGCATATGTTTCCGCAAACAACACACTCTGCTTCCCCCAATTCAATCTAAATCGAAAGCGTTGCATATTCAGCAATGGCACCCTGGTTTTGGTGCTTATAGATATCAAAAGCCATCATTAAGGGTTCAGGCATGGCATTGCTAAGCTGCCCAACCAGCAGCTCAATGCTCTCGATTTTGGATATCCCTCGGTTGCAGCGTCCTCCTGAACAAGCTGCAAAATCTCTTCCCTTAAAGCGATTTCATACACCCGGATCATTCCTGCCGAGTTATTTAAACATCTGCTTTTTTAGTTCCATATCCCAATAGCCTAAATCTTTGTTTCACCCTATGCCTGTTCCGTACAATAAATGTAGCAATATCAAGAAATAAACAATAGCAAACCAGGATTTTGTACCAAAAAAAAACTGTCAGAATGAATCTGACAGTCTTTATAATTTAGAACCTTCACTATTCTCTTCTTCCAGATCACCATATTGTTCCTGCCATTCGCTTTCTTTCTTAAGCTTGCGTTTATAGACCACCTTGGATAAATTGATGCTGATTTCGTATAAAAGCAAGAGCGGAATTGTGACAATGATATCCGACATGAAATCAGGCGGTGATATGACAACTGAAATGACAACAAGGACAAAGTAGGCATACTTACGGATTTTCACCAGTACATATGGGTTTATGACACCTAGAGAAGTCAGGAACATGACAACAACAGGAAGCTCAAACAATATGCCAAACGGAATCGTCATATGCATGATGAACTTGAAATACCTGTCTGCAGTAAAGTTCGTTACCAGCATATCACCGCTCAATTCTACCAGGAAGTTCAGGACTGTCGGGAAGATGACAAAATAGCCAAATGCCAGTCCGACAATGAACAGGATAAATAATGCTGGTATATAGGAGAGCGAAATTTTTCGTTCGATCGGCCGCAGCGCCGGTTTTACAAAGAGCCATATTTGCAATGCAAGGACGGGAATGGTTCCCGCGATCGCAATGATGGTCGCCAGCATGAAATAAATCCAGATAATATCACTCGGACCTAAAACGATCAGCTTTACATCAAGGTCCTTTACAAAATAACTATAAATTTCTTCAACGTAGGCAAAACCTATCCCGAAAAATACAATAAAGGCTATTACAGATATGATCAGCCTTTTTCTGAGTTCATCAAGGTGCTCCACGAGGTTTAATTCTTTATCTTCCATACCAATCCCCTGCCAATTCCATTTGTAGCATTAGAAATCCAGTGCGATACTGCCTGAATAAAAAAGGTGTAAGACAAAAGCATCTTACACCCTTATTTAGTGACTTTTGTAATTTCCTTTTTTTCGTCTTCGAACTCTTCCATAACATCACTGGTCAATTCACGTGTTGATTTTTTGAATTCACGAAGTGTCTGGCCAAATGCGCGGCCAATTTCAGGCAGCTTCTTTGGGCCGAATATAATAAGCGCCAAAACCAGGATCAAAATTAATCCTGGAACACCGATGTTTGATAACATATCAACATCTCCTTTTTATTTTTGTAAATCTACTATGATTATAGTACTTTAACTCCCCGAATTGGCGGAAAGCCGTGAAAGTTCATAAGAAATTCACAAAGGCTGACAAAACTTATTCGTTTGTGACATTTCTTATTTTATATTATCTTTCCTTAATTATCTATTATTAATATTATACCAATAAATTAAACAGCTGATTATCTTTATTTAATTCCATGAAGGTAAACCCTTTCCTGTCCATGCTCTCAATCAGACGGGAATAGTCCTTTTTATCCTTCAGTTCAATTCCCACTAGCGCTGGCCCGCTTTCTTTATTGTTTTTCTTGGTATACTCGAATCTAGTGATATCATCCCCTGGTCCCAATACATCATCCAGGAACTCTCTGAGCGCTCCAGCACGCTGTGGGAAATTGACGATAAAATAATGAAGAAGGCCTTCATGGAGGAGGGAGCGCTCCTTTATCTCCTGCATCCTGCTGATATCATTATTTCCGCCGCTTACGACACAGACAACAACCTTTCCCCTGATCTGTTCCCTGATAAGGTCAAGCGCCGCGATCGGCAGTGCTCCTGCTGGTTCTGTGACTATGGCATGTTCATTATACAGCTCCAGGATGGATGTGCAAACCTTTCCTTCAGGGACCTGGACAAGCTGATCAACATGCTCCCTGCAAATTTCAAACGTCTTATTGCCGACACATTTAACGGCTGCGCCATCAACAAATGTCTCAATTTCCTCTAAAGATATCGATTCACCATGATCAAAGGCAGCCATCATCGACGCCGCTCCGCCCGGTTCTGCCCCAACCAGCTTTGTTGCAGGTGAAACACTTTTTATGTATGTGCTCAAACCAGCCATCAAACCGCCTCCGCCGATGCTGGCAACTACATAATCTACAGACTCCTGGCAGTCGTTTAATATTTCAACCGCAACGGTGCCCTGGCCTGCAATCACTCTCTCATCATCAAACGGATGAATGAATTCCCTGCCTTCTCTCTCAGCGCAAGCACGGGCTTCCCGGTAGGAATCATCAAATGTATCACCTGTCAGGATGATTTCTACAAAATCACGGCCAAACATTTCTACTTGTTTTACCTTTTGTCCAGGAGTAGTCGCCGGCATATAGATTTTACCGCTTACGCCAAGCTGCCTGCATGCGTATGCAACACCTTGAGCATGATTGCCTGCACTGGCACAGACTACGCCACTCTGCAGGCCGTCCTCCCATAACAGCTTCAAGGCATAATACGCACCTCTCAGTTTAAATGACCTGACATACTGAAGGTCTTCCCTTTTCAAATAAACTTCTGCCCCATATTTTTCGGATAAGCGATTATTCAATTGCAATGGTGTATGGGCAACAATTTCTTTAAGATGCCGATAAGCGATTAAAATATCCTCTACATTCACCCATTTTTTCTTTAATGTCTCATGTTCCATATTATCACCCTCCACCAAAAATATTAATTTGTCCATTATATCACAATCTCTAAAATTTTCGAGGTAATTTTTTTAATATTTAAAATCTTATCATTGCTTTTTGAATAGAATGGCTGTAAATGAACATATAATAAGGAAAATTTGTTGGAGGGAATCGTGAATGGAATTCTCATTGAACAGTTTTGATGGGGCCTTGCCAGTAGAAGTTACGGTCGATGAAGATAATGGTCGTTATATGATCCGCAAAAGCGATACTAGTGGAGAGTATTTTAACAGCGCTGGAGAAATGGTCGAATGGATAAGAGCCAACCTGAGGGCCGATGATTTTTGCACCCCGGCTGAATTTACCCAGATGATGGAGAGTCTTGCTAGATTCGAATAATCATTCTTTTATCAAAGGACTCATTCCGTACTATCAATGGGCTTACATCCCATTACGAAGAGAACCCTTGCACATGGCAGGGGTTCTCTTCGTTGTGTTTAGGATGCAATCCGCTTTTCCTTTCGGGCATCGATAATTATATCCCGTACATTTCCGGCAATGTTGATTAAATCCTTATCTTTATAGTCTTTGTTGTAGACTGGTGGGCAGATTGTGAGTTTGATCCTAGCTGGTTTGACCAGCCTGCCATTTTTCTCAAACACATCTGCGGTTCCTTCGATCGAAACAGGGACAATGGGCACTCCGGATTCCACTGCAAGACGGAAGCCTCCAGCTTTGAAAAGGCCTATTGGCCCGCCCTTACTGCGGGTACCCTCAGGGAAAATCACAAGTGAATGTCCCTTTTTTAATAACTCAGCCCCGTTCAGGATTGACATTGCAGCCTTTTCGCGATTACTCCTGTCCAGGAAAACGCAGTTGATCATTTCCATCCAGGATCTCAGGATCGGTACCTTTTTCGTTTCAATTTTGGCGATGAAACCGAAGGGTTTATCAATTGCACCTATCAGGACAGGTATATCAAAATTCCCTTCGTGATTGCTGGCAAAAAGAACTGGCCCTTCCGGGATATGGTGAACCCCCGTGACCTCGACTTCGGATCCGGTTAAAGCCATAAACGTCCGTGACCAGTGCTTAGGCGTTTCATGCCTGATCAGGTTCTTTTGATCAAGCGGCATGTCTGCCGGCAGTTTTTTCAATCTTGAAAGCTTAGGCAAACTCCATACAAGGTAGCCACCCATGTACAAAAAACATGATATCAGTCGAAGCATTGTATCCTCCTCATGCATTTCTGTAGCCATTATATAGGAAATGGTCAGCCAAAACTACATAATTTCGTAAAATAAACATTAAAAAACAGCCCTTGAATAAAGAGCTGTTTCAGAAAGGATTACTTACGCTTAAAGACCAAAAACTCATAATCATAAGGGTTTTTCTCATCTTTCAAGCCCTGCTCCCTGGATTCCAGCTGCCATTTATCTATATCGAAAACAGGGAAGAAGGTGTCTCCTTCAAATTGTTCATGAATCATTGTTAAATATAGCTTGTCTGCTTTTGGCAGGACCTCTTTGAATATTTCCGCCCCCCCGATCACAAATACCTCATGATCAGGAAGAGCTGCAAATTCAAAGAATTCGTCCATTGAATTCATTACTTTACAGCCATCAGGATTAAAGTTCTGGTCACGGGTAATGACGATATTCTCTCTGCCTGGCAAGGGCTTTCCAATTGATTCAAATGTTTTCCTGCCCATTACAATTGGGTGTCCCATTGTGACACGCTTGAAAAATTTCAAATCCTCAGGCAATCGCCATGGAAGCTGGTTGTGATGCCCAATCACACGGTTTTCATCCATTGCCCAAATAAGTGATATCATACACTCACAACCCCTTTAATATGTGGATGCGCTTCATAATTGACTAATTCGAAATCCTCATATTTAAAATCAAAGATTGATTTTACTTCAGGATTGATTTTCATCTGCGGAAGCGGCTTTGGCTCACGTGTCAGCTGGAGTTTGACCTGTTCAATATGGTTTGTGTAAATATGGGTATCTCCGAAGGTGTGAACGAAATCACCTGGCTCAAGATCACAAACCTGTGCAATCATCATGGCAAGAAGAGCATATGACGCTATATTGAACGGAACTCCAAGAAAGACATCAGCAGAACGCTGATAAAGCTGACAGGAAAGTTTGCCATCTGCAACATAGAATTGGAACATGCAATGGCAAGGCGGAAGGGCCATTTTGCTTATTTCTCCGACATTCCAGGCATTGACAATCATTCGCCGTGAATCCGGGTTATTTTTAATGGTATCAATCAATTCAGATATCTGGTCAACTGTCTGTCCATCAGCACCTGTCCACGAACGCCACTGATGTCCATAAACAGGTCCCAGGTTCCCATTCTCATCCGCCCATTCATTCCAGATGCGCACACCATTGTCCTGTAGGTATTTTACATTTGTATCTCCATTCAAAAACCAGAGAAGCTCATGGATGATCGATTTAACATGAAGTTTCTTGGTGGTAAGCAAAGGAAATCCATCCTGGAGATTAAAACGCATTTGATAACCAAATGTACTGATTGTACCGGTGCCTGTCCGATCCTCTTTTTTTACCCCGGTTTCCAATACATGTTCACAAAGCTCTAGATACTGTTTCATGAATTACCCTGCCTTTCGTACAACTTAATTCCTTTTATTTTAGCAGATATATCTTTTTTGTTCGAGTGGGAGAGAACAATAGGAAATAATTTTATCGCCAATAGTGATTGCAGCAAATTGAAAAAGCTGCATGAGACAACTCTCATACAGCTTTTTATTATTATCTCAGTTTTTCGATATAATGATAGGTTTGAGGCGCAGCTTCCTTCAGCAGCTGGGCAGGAATTCCACCGATATAGAACATCGCAAAGGTTTCCGCAAAATATTCTTCAGGATAATCCAGAAAATAGGCTCTCCCTGGAAATAACACCCTGCTTTCCTTCCGCCAGATTTCCAGAAAACTTGCTTCTTCCCTTATCCCTCCATATACATGACGGTCTAGCGAATGAGCCAGCTCATGCAATTCCAGATTGACTGAGCCATGTCCCTTCCCTTTCTCGCTGCTCCCAATCTTCACAAGGACGGTCCTCGCCCCTCCGATTCCCGGAACCTGGTCCCATGTACGGTCAGTTGTATACCCCCGTGGAACGACACCTTTCAGGTGGCGAGCAGAAGGGTTATCTGTCAGATTCCCTTCAAATAATTTAACAGTGATATTGTTTCCAACAGCTTTCTTCAGCATAGTATCAGGCAGCAGGGCAAGCCTAGAGATAATTGCGGCAGCCTCCTGCTGGTCAAATTCATCTTCTGGCAGAACAACCAGCTGTCCCGCCAATTTGATAGATTCGGGACTTAGCGAATTATATAGAATTGATTGTTTAGGAAATTCATCCAGCAAGATGCCATCCATGTTGGCATTGGAACTGCCAAGCAGGGTAAAGGAGAGCATAATTACAATGAAAACCTGTGCAATTTTCCGCATTGATTGACTCCCTTTCTAGATGTTAACGCATAGAAGCAGTTGGGATTATGTGGGTAAAAAGCTGGGGTACTTTATAATATATCAAGCTATTAAAATTATAACATATGGCGGCTTTTTACAGACTGAGAATTTCAGGAAGGCATTCGCTGGAGGCGCTGATAGAAAGTCTTCAATCGTTTATCCTTTAGACTTCAATAAAATTGCAACACAAAATGTTTCCGCTGCTCATTGTTTAATTTCCCGTGAGTCCGGATTATTGAAAAAAAACCCATCCAGAGAAGGATGGGGTTAGGTAAATCTGATTAAACGTCAAGTCCAAAATTGCGGCAAAGAGCTGCAAGGCCTCCTGAAAATCCGCTGCCAACAGCATTGAACTTCCACTCAGCGTTGTGGCGATATAATTCACAAATGACTACAGCTGTTTCAACTGAAAAATCCTCGCCAAGGTCAAAGCGTAGTATTTCCTGCCCATTGTCTTCATTCACGACGCGTGCAAAAGCATTTGAAACCTGTCCAAAGTTCTGCCTGCGTTCCTCTGCATCATGGATGGTGACCGCGATGGCAATCCGCTGTACATGAGAAGGCACTTTTGAGAAGTCGATCAGGACCTGCTCATCGTCCCCATCTCCTTCTCCAGTCCGGTTGTCACCTGTATGTTCCACACCGCCGCTAGGATGCTGGAGCTGGTTGTAAAAAATGAAGTCAGAATCCTGCCTGCACTTTCCATTTTCATCTGCCAGAAATGCGGAGGCATCAAGATCAAAGCTGCTGCCGCCGGTATAGCGATTTGTATCCCATCCAAGACCTACGATTACTCTCGTTAAACCTGGGTTTGTTTTAGTCAGATCAATCCGTTGCCCTTTCGACAGGTTGATTCCCATTTCCTTTCCCCCTCAATTCTTTAGCAATTTTGTAAAAAGTATAGTTATTAAGTATAAGAACGGACAACTTCACTTAATCCAGAAGCATTCGTTCCTGTGCCGACTGCACCGAACTTCCACTCATTTCCGTGGCGGTAAATTTCCCCGACAATAAGGCTTGTCTTTCCGCTGTAATCGTCACTAAGGTTATAGTGAATTAATTCCTGGTTATTCGATGGGTTCACAACACGGATAAACGCATTGCGAATCATGCCAAAGTGCTGCTTGCGTTTAACAGCATCATAGATATTAACCACGAATACAAGCTTTTCAATATGGCCAGGAACCTTGCCTAATTCTACGAACACTTGCTCGTCATCTCCAGCTCCCGCCCCAGTCAGGTTGTCGCCAGAATGAGTTACACTTCCATCCTTGCTTTTCAGGTTGCCAAAGTAAATGACATCATTGTTATTTTGCAATTTATCGTTTGCACCAAGCATGATAACAGAGGCATCACAGTCGACATTTGCTCCTCCTCCACCTCCGAACAATCCGCCAAACAGGCCGCCTCCTCCGCCTTTCTGGACTTCATCCCAGCCTAAGCCAACCATTATTCTTGAAAGTCCCGGATTTCCTTTTGTTAAATCAACACGCTGGCCTTTTTGTAAGTTAATTGCCATTACCTTCACCTCTTAAAAGAATTTTAGTAGATTTATAAATAAAATGAGCTGGCAAGCCATTTTATTGCTGTTTCGCTTTTTTAAAGTTTTCCTGAAGCTGCAATAAACGTTTTGTACCTTCTTCTCTAAGGCGCTTATTTTCTTCCTCAATGGACTTTGTTTCCTGCATGCCCTTCATGATGATATTCCAGCTTTCTTCAATCGTTTCAATTTTGATGCTTGGTGCACCAGAAAGACGGGCAATATCCACACTCTGGCTTGAGATGTTCTGCGCATTCCTGACCAGCATCTCATTTGTACGGCGGTCAAGCTCATTCATTGAATCCGCCACAAGCTTTTGTCTTTTTGCGGCAACTGCCTGGATCAACCCATTCTTGAAAATAGGAATAGTTGTAACAAAAGCTGAGTTGATCTTGCCAATCAGTTTTGTATTCCCCCGCTGGAGCAGCCTGATTTGCGGCGCAGTCTGCAGAGCAACCATCTTGGCCATTTCAAGATCATAGATCCTTTGCTCAAGAAGCTCGATTGCATTGCGCAAAGTGTCCAGCTGCATGGATGCCATCTGGTCACCAGAAGCCGCCTTTGCCTCCAGCTGGGGCAATTGGCTGGATTTCAGTTCGTTCAGCTTCAGTTCACCAGCGACAACATACTTCTCAAGAGTCAGGTAAAATTGATAGTTTTGTTCATACATGCGTTCAAGCATGTTAGTAGATTCGACCATCTCACTCTGATACTTTGAGATTTCTACGTAGACATTGTCAATCTCCCTGCCCATGGTCTGATATTTGCCGAAAAGCTTTTCAACAAGCTTCTCGCTCTTCTTGAACAGCTTGCCAAGCAAGCCCCCGGACGTTTTCTCGAAATCCTTTTTATCGAATCGATCCATAATTTTACCAAGCTGCTTCAAAAGCTCTCCAGAGTCTTCCACCTTGGTTGTCCTCATGTTGCCAAGAATCTGGTCTGAAAATCGGGAAATTTCCACAGCTGGTTCTTTACCAAATTCAAGGATTTGAATCTGGTCACGCTCATCAATGCTCCGAGCCAGATTCTGGACCTCTGGCTCATTCCGAAGAGCAAGCTTCAGGTCAGATACCGTAGCTTCAGACAATTTATCTTCAGGATTAGCTGTTACTAGGCTGACATCTTGATTTTGAGTTGGATTCATCAAGTCAATCTCCCCTTAAATTTTTTAATATACCTTGAAAAATAACCTTCTTGATTATTGATGGTTCCCTGAATTCCTGTTCAAAGACAACATCCTCGAGCCAGTGAGCATCAAAGGCGCTTTCATCAATGAAATTTTCAATATCATTGTGGCCTGGAGGATTGTAAATGATCAGGTCAATCCCCAGCTGATTAAGCAATAGAAGCAATGCAGCGTCAGATCTTGTCATCGTACCGTTTAACTCATTATTGTATAAGACGAGCTTCGGGACATCCTGAGAATAGTCGAACCTTTGGAGCATCTTCAAGATATTTTCAGGAACCTGCATCGCCTGAGTAAAAAGATAAATCCTTAGCTCTTCTTCATTTTCCCGCAGCTGAGGCTTAAGTTTCGGGCTTATGCACAGGTTCCGGATAGCGGCTGCAAGCCCTTTCTGAAGCCCGGTCGGCAAATGTTTATATTTCCAATAATGAGTCCCGGCGATTTTCTCAGGATCGAGCAGCCCATCCTTATCGAGGGCATTACGATAATGAAAGCGAAAATCACTGTTGGCACCAGATGAAAACGGGAAGCTTCTTATTAAAGTCACATTCTCCAGGTTCATCAATGTGTGGAGGCGATCCCAATATTCGCGGCGGTTCCTGCTCACCCCATTGATTTTTGAAAACAATGCCGGAATCCGGACAGTACCATTCTTCACTTCAAAATTAGGCCGGATCATCGCTTTTTCCTTTGCGAGAAGAAACAATTCATCATAAGTTGTTTTCAGTGTGATTGATGCTGGCTCATAATCTCTTAGCTGCCAGGGCTTATAAAGACCTGAACCTTCATGGTTTAGAATCGTCTCGATTTCCCGCGAAGCTCTGTAGGCGACAGTTGCAGTTCGTTTGCGTCTTTCTGCTGGGAATGGCTCTGAAGGCCTGGTTTCAGGAAAAACATGGACAAAGGATTGCTCTTTATTAGGGTCCGCGAGCGAGAAGGCATCATTGCCTTCCGGTACGAAAGCCACAATATCACAGCCAATTCTTGAAATGAAATATAGGAGGTATTGATGGCTTTTCTTAAAATCCCCATACCAAAGGAATGCTGGCATTTTGTTCTCCGGGTTTGCATCCTTTAGAGGAGCTTGAAGGTGATTGAAGGACCATTTGATTACATCGACAAGCACTCTTCTGAGCTCAGGGCTATTTAGCCCGCCTTCTTCCTCACGGGTGAAAAGTTCCAGCAAATCGATGGCTGCTTCTCTGATTTTCCGATGTATAAGTGAATTGCCGGACGATATGATCAGCTTCTCGCCATCAAGAAATGCAACAAACCGATTGATGGATAGACTTTGCTCCTTATGGATATTGATCAACTTCTGGATGGATTGAAAATGGGCATTATCTATCGTTTTATCGAGTGTAGCATCGCTCAAAAGAATCAGGCCGTTCTGATGGACATAATCGAATAACTGATTATAGTATTCGTCTCCATCAAGCTGAATGCCCAGAAAACGGGCAATGACCTGGCCAATATGCAAAGCGGTTCCTTCCTTGTTAAAAAGCGGCCGCTCACCTGCCGGCTTCTCAATCAGAGTTAGCCAGTTGTCATATGTAACAGGCAGGGTATGTATTTTTAATTGGTTCATCGATGGATACATTTAATCACTTCCCACTTAGCGCGAAAGTATTGAATCAGTTTAATTTGGCATCTTTTTCACCAATTAACGTTAACCTGATGATTAAAAGGAGCCTTTATTTACCATCATAACATACATAGAGCTCTATTTTATCAATATTGTATTAGCTAGTACGTAAGAACCCCCTTGAAGGTTTCATATAATTGCAGGATTCCTGATTTTTCACCTTTATTCTTGTCCATGCATATAGTTGAATACCAAGAACAGGAAGGTGGACTTAACATGCGTTTCTTTTATAAAAGACAGCCCGCCGACGAGCTGGAGCTTGAAATAGACGACGTGCAGCAGGCAATGTGCTCTGGCAGTCTCGTAATGTTTGACCTTTTTTTCTATTCCTTCTTTTTCGCACTGTTACTAATGCCGATCAAGGCAAGTTTACTGCATTTTGGCGGGCTATTTCTATTTGTATATGTCCTATTCGCCAGTATTTTTTTGATTGTTCGCAAGGTCATGGACAAGAAACAGGACTGTAACGATATAAAAAGCTAATCGATCAGATGCTTTTTTTGAGAAGCATATTTATGCTTTCCAGTAGTTCTTCTCCGGCATATGCCCCTCTATTTTTCGTGAAAATATACGACATAAGCCCATGATCCCCTGCAAGCTCTCCATGTGCTGGAATAAAACTATGATCACATCTTACCAGGAAGTCTTCATCCAGCAGGGAATCACCTGCGCCAATCAAAGTATGGATGCCTTCCCTTTCCTTGACAAAGGATACTGCCTCGCCTTTACTGATCGGGTTAGGCATAAAATAAAGCTTCCTTCCTTGATATGATATTCTCCATCCATAGGAAGAAGCTGCTCTTTTGAATTCCTGGACCTGATCCGTGCTTAGCCTTTCCTCCAACAGATAATAAAGGAACAGTCCCTCAGCAGACTTTAGTTCTCCCTTAACCTGGCAGAGATTTTGTCGCAAAATGTCCTTTAACTCTTCAAGAGAAGAGCATTCCTGTTTAAGCCTGTCTGATATACTTTCCCTCCAATCAGGCAGAGGCTCTCCTTCATACAAAATCTCTGCTCCATTAAATGTAATGGCGTATTTAACAGGAACATGATCACCAAAGATGAAAATCCGTCTGAACTGGCTCGTCGTCCTCGTGGTCACTGGCACAAGCAGCATTTCCTGCGAGATTTCCTTAAGACTATCAAAAGCTTTTTTGGTCATAAAGGCGATTTCGCTGTCTGCCTTTTTTTCAACGGCATACAGCTGATCATTCACGGCAGGGCCAAGATCCTCCAGAGCCTTCTTTGAATAGATGATCGTCCGGTCTAGATCTGTTGCAAACATCATGGTGCCTTACCCCTTTACCTTCTTAATTAAGCCGCAGCAAGCATAGTCCATTACCGGATAATGCACCACTTCGACCTTTTTCTCTCTTGCAAGCAAAAGAATATGCTTAATATACGGACTGTCAAAATCCTTGACAAGGATTTTCCATGGCACTCTGCGCAGCAAGACTCTCGTAGTTTCTCCGACTCCTGGTTTGATCAAATTCATATTATCAATGCCGTATTCCCGACCGATTCTTTGGACTGTCTCCATTCCTGTATAATCAGCAATTGCCTTTTCATTGAGAACCTGCAATGCCTGTTCTTCGGCTGCATCGTAAATATTCTCAAACTCGCTGGTTATAACTTCTATAAAATCCCTGGAAACATCAAGGTCCTCAAATTCCTGATAATATTTCGCTCCATGGAAATCTCCCGGATTTATATATACTTTGTTTAAGACCGTCCTGCTGATAAGCCCAGATACGGTAGAGTTCAAGCATGCGCTTGGCAAAAGAAAATCATCCCTAGTTCCAAACAAGGTGGAGCAGTGCCCGGGATCTGCCAAAACAGCTATATTATCATCCAGCACGACACCAAGCTTTTCATAAATGATTTTACAGGATTTCTGCAATTCAAGAGAAATTGCCCCTTTTCCAGTCCAGCCGTCTACAAACTGGATGCTTTGACTATCATGACGATCCAATATATATCGGATAGCATTCTCATCAATCCCCTTGCCCCTGATGATGGAGATGCTGTAATGAGGAAGGTTCACTCCATATTTTGAGAGAATATATCTTTTTATTAATATTCCTACAGGTGTACCTGCCCTTGCCAGGGATACAAGTACCGCTTCCTTTCCTTTTGAACGATAAATCTGTTCTGCAGCAATTCCTGTATATAAAGCAGCCTGATACTTGTAGGAATCCAGCATGCTCCAGAACAGCTCCATATATTCCTTCCCAGGCGCTTCTTCAATCGGCAGCGTTTCACTGTAGTGGCGGCCGCTTTGAATCTCTTTTTCTCTTTTTTCAGAGGAGCCCTCCAAAAGGATGCCAGACAGGTCCTTCAAAAGAAAAATGACATCCTCTTCATCATAAGAACCAAACCCTATATTGGACATTAGCACCCCGCCCTTCTTCCTTGTAAGAAGATCAGATTGACAGAACCAATCCCTGCCTTCTGGAATTCTTTCATCATGGGTTTAAGCCATTCATCTGGAACTTCCCTTTCAAAAAACAATAAAGCATGATCATACTGAAAGGGTGCGATGTTATATAAGTAATGCTGGATGTCAGGATCTTCAGGGTTCGGGAAGGCCATGCCGTATCGAGCACCGTAATCTTCCCTGTTTATGATATGAATAGGACTCCTTGTAGTAGACTGGTAGCTGATGTTACCCTCCATACTTGCAGCAATTGCCATTGGAATATACATAAATTCACCAGTACCAATACATATCACCGATTTCCCAGCTAAACCTTGTGAGAGCCTTGCAGCAGCATCAGAAATGTTGGAATCCAATTCCGATCTTTCTTGTTCATTCAGCCCGAATCTGCCGCTGAATGAAGTAAAAGGTATCCCTGACAGCTTTCCCCCAAGATAGCTTGATGCCTGGCCTGAATTAAGCTCGTGAAGATATGTTTTTTCAATGCTTGGGTAGGTCATTGTCAAAGCCTGTTCTTCTTGTGATTCTTCTTTCTCCGGAGACTGGCCACTGACTTTGAAGTTCCCTCGCAGCAAACTTACACAGCGAAGATTAATGCCTAGTTCTGCTTCAAGATTCTCGAACTTCTGGACATCTTCATCCGAACGCCAGTCTAGAATAGAGACGACCGTGTAAGATTCGCGGGGATATTCAGCCTGGATCGAACGGATAATATTAATCGCAGTCTTCCCTGTTGACATCTCATCATCTACCAAAACGATTTCCCGTTTATTATCCAATAGATTCCTTGAAACATAACAGCGGTGGGAGGTTGCGTGCGAGTGTTCCTCCTCGAATGTAATGACAGGCTGCTGCCCGTCAATTACCTCTCTTGTTGTGTGGAAATAATCCGCCTTTTTAAAGGCAGCAAAAAAAGCCTGTCCAAGAGCTGTAGCTGTCTCCGCAAAACCAATGATAACCGGATTGATCATCTCAGGGATGAATGCGTCAGGAACCGCCGGATTGTCCTTTAAAAATTGTTCGCCAAGGTTCAAATCCTCTGCAAATGCTCTGTCCGAAGTTTGAGATGCATAGCGCTCAGCCAGTAATTTGCCTGTCAGCAGTCCTTTTACTGGATTGATAGGCAAATGTTTACCGAGGATTTTGCTGACGAATAAGAAGGATCGTTTCTTATTTCTGCGGGCTGCCATGACAAAAAGCTCCTCAAGCGGGAGCATATAAGGATTTTCGGTAATTTCTAATTCAATTGAAAGGCTATCAAGAATTTGATATGAATATTTCCTGTTTAAGCAAGTCGATGTTTGTAATTCCATCTTGAAGCACCCCATATACCTTTGATTTCCGCAATATTTTTTGTGCCCAGTAATAATGCGGTTTGACTTCATTCATTTTATTTGCGAAGGCACTTTTTCGTACACCGTTATGGCTCTCAGCTTCTTCGACAATATTTTTCGCGTCAATATATTCCTCATAGCTAACTGCATTTAAGGCATGGACGGCTTTAATGTGGCTTGGATGGATGATCGTTTTGCCGGTTAGCCCATTCGCAATGTCCATCAGGATTTCCTGGATCAAACCATCCATATGGCGGTCAATGAGCTCGCTTCGCCATTTCAATCCTTCCTGCCCGAAGGACGTTTTAAAAGGAGTCTGTCTCAGCTGAGGCTTCAGGATCCTTTGTGTCGAAGAGAAATACTCCCATACAGGGCCTGAAATGACATATGGACTGTCATAACGAAGGAATACATTGACGATATCTGAAATGCAATCCCTGATTACTCCGATATCATATACCGTCGTATCCGCATTTCTCCTGATGCCATATAGACCGCTGAAGTCGGTAGCCCCTATTCTTACATTCAGGATCAACTCATTGAATTCATCGACCACTCTCTTTATCGCCAGCAATTCTTCTAATCTTGTCTCTTTTTCTATGATTCTCTTTGTTTCAAGTATTGGCATTGCATAAATAGGGGATACAGTAATATTAAGGTTTTTGATAAATTGCAATATCTCTCTGCCTGCTACGGGTTCAAATTTTGGGATGACAATTCCCGCTAATACTTTCATGGATTCCGCTGCTTTAGCAGCTATACTCTTCAACTGGTCAAGACTCCTGATTCTGATAAACACCAAAGGCAGCTCTTCAACTGTAATATATCCTTTGTCAATCGCCTCATTAAGGTGGTTTAGCTCTGTTACCAGCTTGGTTTCTGCGTATTCAACCTCATGGTCAGCTATTGAATCTTCAAGGCAAATTACCATTGATGCCAATCCATCATGTTTTTTTACCATGAGCTCCTGATGGATGCCTTCCCTGGTGGCTGGCATGTACAAAGTTGCGCCCAGAGCAAAGGCCAGCTCTTCCTGTTTAGAATATTTGCTGAATTTTCCGGGTTTCTGGTAGAAAAGGCTTTCTAATTCTTTTTCATATAAATTTGAAAATAGTTTCATGGGAAATTTCCCCTTTTTTGGGTGTTTTGGATAAAAAGAAAGGGAGCGGACATCAGTCAGTTCCCTTAAGGTAATATGTTTTTATTGAACATTCTTTTGCTGCTCATTTTCTTCTGCTTTTTTCTTGTTGATATAATGGACAACAAAGGTTGCTGTAAAGGTCACCAGCAGCAGGATAAAGAAGTGAAGGTGTTCGACATGGACGCCGAACACGCCAGCAAACATTTTGACTGCAATAATCAGAATCAAAATGTATGCAGTTGTTTCAAGCTCCGGCACACGGTCGATTAACTTAAGGAATACACCAGCGACACCACGCATCATAAGCACGCCAAGCATACCGCCAAGCAATAACACCCAGACTTCCTGGGAGATACCAAATGCTGCAAGGACGCTATCGACCGAGAAAGCGATATCCATAATTTCAACAGCAGCAACTGTTCCCCAGAATGTACCGAACAAGCGGATAAGCAATCCACCCTGGTTAACGCCTTCAACCTCCTCGATATCCGGCTCCTCGCCTTTTCTCTTATCCATAAAGTATTTAATTGCCAGCCACGCCAGGTAGGCTGCGCCAAGGACTTTGACCCACCAGAATTCAATTAAATATACACCAACTCCGATTGCGATGAATCGGAATGCATAAGCACCCAGCAAGCCATAAAATAATGCTTTCTTCCTCTGCTTTTCCGGTAAATGTTTAACCATTACCGCCAAAACGAGGGCATTGTCCGCTGACAGAAGGCCTTCCATGATGACCAATGTACCAATCAGTCCCCAGCTGACAGGATCAGTTAAAACCCTGACCCACATATCCCAATCAAAAAACTGGGCGTAAGTATCTATAAAACCTTGTAAAATTTCAGGCATTCTTGAAGTTCCTCCCACTCTGTTCTCTCTTTATTCTCTATAGAAAGACCCGGCAACGGCCGGGCCTTTTCTCCAGCATATATAATTTTACCCTACTTGAAGGCCAAAGTCTGTAGCAAGTGCTGCCAATCCACCCTGATAGCCGCTGCCAATGGCACTGAATTTCCATTCGTTATTGTGGCGGTAAAGCTCGCCAACTACGATTGCAGTTTCGATTGAGAAATCTTCTCCCAGGTCATAACGAATCATTTCTTCGTTGGAATCAGCGTTCAGGATCCTCACGTAAGAATTAGATACCTGTCCGAAGTTCTGGCGGCGTGCTTCGCCATCGTGGATTGTGATCGTGAAGGCGATACGCTGAACACTTGCAGGAACTGCACCAAGCTCAACTGTGATTTGCTCATCATCGCCGTCTCCAGCACCCGTACGATTATCCCCAGTATGTACAACTGAGCCATTTCCGCCAGTCGTATTATTGTAGAATACAAAGTCGCTTTCGGATCCGACCTTACCGTTGTCTCCGAGTAAAAACACAGAAGTATCAAGGTCAAAATCGTTGCCGCCATCATATTTATTTACATCCCAGCCCAATCCGACGATCACTTTTGTCAAACCAGGGTTCGTTTTAGTTAAATCTACTTTTTGGCCTTTCGCTAAACTGATTGCCATTATTTCAACCTCCAAAATTAGTTTCAATTGTAATACGATTGGTGCCCATATAAGTTTCAATATCTTTTAATATTTTTTCATAATTTCGCGTTAAATTCAAATATGTTAACTTTTCCATTTTGGGGGCGTGTTCTTTGCCCAGAAAATCGAACCCAGCCCATAATGAGTCTGAAAGTTGTCATGATAGGTATGATAGTGGAAATTGAACCAATATCCAGCCTTCGGAGGCTGATCCCTTCTTACATGGAAACGGATTATATCCTTTCCTTCACCGCCGATAATATGGAAGATTTTTTCCGACTCACCTCCACTTGGCATCTCCGTAATGCTGAGCGAATGCAATTCCTCTCCTGGATACTGAGTGGCTACCATCTCAATTGCTTTCTCAATATTTGGCAGGATTGTCTGCCGGAATTCATCCTCAATCACTGGGCCGATTTTAGCACCAAATTTTTGCAAGGACTGCTGTTCTGCTTCCCTCATCGCCCAATCTAAAAACTTTTCCCGCTCGGCTTCTTCATCCAGAGGTGATTCCAGTGTATCGATGATAGAGGTTTCAGCTGATTCGGATTTTACTGCCCGGTCATTTGTGGTAGTCAGCAGTACATTCGCCTGGGCAGGAGTAACCATCCCAAATGTAAAGATGGAAATCATGACGACTAGCGATTTGCGAAGCCACGCTGGCATGTCGATCACTTCCTTATGTATGAATTTTTTCTTGAAAATTATTAATCTATTAAGGGTAAAGGTATATTCAAAATCAAATGATTATTATTTTCAACCTCTAACGGTTAATAATTCATTACTTTGGCAAGGATATTTTCATAAAGAAAGGCTCTTTTCTAATACTCTGTTGCTATTTTATATACTTACGAAAGAAATTCCCATTTTCTAAAAGTTTTTTAAAGAAGGGTTTGTAATAAAATGCTGTTGATTTCCGTTCCAGGCGCTTCGCTTTCCTCGGGGCGTGCGGTGAGCCTCCTCGTAGCTGCGCTCCTGCGGGGTCTCACCTGTCCCGCTAAATCCCGAAGGAGTCTGCGCGCCTTCCACTACAATCAACAGGATTTTAATTCAACATTGGAAGGCAACAATCTTTGCGAAAACGATCTAAAAAAAATATATATAGCATTATTATAACTTGTTTATACGTAAAATTGGGCAAAGGGTTTCAAATTTTCCGGAATTGGTTAAAAGAAATTATAATGGCCTGTATGAATTTTTATTTAAGGAGGTTTTCCTATGGAGTGGGGTATTGCTGCAGTAGCTTTTATCATGTTGGCTTATTTTGTTTTCCTGGCAATTGCGGATTAATTCGAAGTATGAAAAAAGAATGAGGCAGCCTCCTCATTCTTTTTCTATGATTCCAAAATGAAATTTTGCTGATTTCCTTCGATAAACTTTAAAATCCAATTCTTCAAACCTCTTGCTTCGAAAATGGTCTTTTAGAATAACACGTTTTTTCGCGACCCTGATTGCCTGTTCAACGGTTTCTTCAGAAAGTCCTTCATACACTGCGAAGTGGCTTAATCCTCTAATCCCATCAGATTCAAGAATTGATTCATCAAACATTGGATCAAAATATACACAGTCATAGGTGTTATCCTCAAGCCCTTTTAAAAAATCGAGAGAGTACCCTTCTATCACTTTGATTCTCCTCATTGCCTGATTAATTCCCTCAAATCCTGAATCCCAGGATTTCAATCCATTTTTGACGATGAAAGATAGCTCAGGACGAGCTTCTATCCCGGTTACACTGCCGCTCTCGCCAGCGACGAAGCTGGCAACAATGCTGTCAGACCCCAAGCCAAGGGAACAATCCAAAAAGCTCATGCCTGGTTTTAGTTTAGCGGCTTCAACCAGCGGATCATTTTCTGACTTCATCAGCCGCTTGATCCTGAACATCGCGGAATTTGGATGAAAGAAAAAGGGGTCATTTTCTCCAAGCGGGAACAGTTCCAGCCTTTCTTTCCCAACAATAAGGCAATCATCGTGATAGAGCTCCTGAAGTGCCATAACAGACCTTTTCTTTCGCGGCACGAATATTGCCCCTAATTCCTCTGAAATACTCCGGGCAAGGGTACTCATCTCTTCATTCGTCCTGCCAGCAGTAGTTACGAACACATTACCCACCTCAACATATCTTGTAACGGCTATTTACCATAGTATTGGATGCCGAACGTTCATAAGAAAAAGGATGCCAGAAGACATCCTTTTTCATTCAATATTAGCAATTCTCTTCGAATGCAGCAGTCAAATTTTCCATGATTGCTTCCATTGGCTGGCCTTCAATATCATGGCGCGGAATGAAATGAACAACTTCTTTTCCTTTTAACAGTGCCATTGATGGTGATGACGGCTCAAGCCCATCGAAATATTCACGCATTTTTGCTGTAGCCTCTTTATCCTGTCCTGCAAAAACTGTTACCAGATGATCTGGTTTCTTTTCGCTTCTTAGCAGAGCCTGCGTTGCTGATGGACGGGCTAGTCCGGCAGCACAGCCGCAAACTGAGTTTACGACAACAAGGGTTGTGCCATCAGCATTTTCCACGAAATTTTCTACTTCTTCAGCTGTAAGCAATTCTTTAAATCCAGCACGTGTGAGCTCTTCACGCATCGGTTTGACCATCTGTCTCATATATTCTTCATATGCCATTGACATAAAGGTATCCCTCCCAACAATAGTTCAGTGTTAGCATACTATATTATGATTGCTTAACGCAATAATATAACAAGCTGGCTTAAGAATGAACCGGGAGCTGTACCGCTTTCTCTTCAAATGCGTCGGTAACCGCACCTTTGGATGAACATGAAACTAACCTTGCGTATTTGCCAAGTGTCCCTCTTGCTGGTAAAGCAGGCGGACTCCATGACTTCCTGCGGGCAGCAAGCTCCTCATCACTGAGATCCACAGCAAGCAGCTTTTGTTCACTGTCAATCGTGATGATATCTCCATTTTTAATTAGAGCAATTGGGCCTCCTGCCTGGGCTTCTGGCGCAATATGTCCGATTACAAGACCATGGCTTCCTCCTGAAAATCTTCCATCAGTCAGGAGAGCTACACTTTCGCCAAGACCCTTTCCAACAAGGATCCCTGACAGCGACAGCATTTCAGGCATCCCCGGTCCGCCCATTGGCCCTTCATAGCGGATGACAAGGACATCACCGGCAACAATCTCATTTGCCATGACCGCCTTTGAAGCTGATTCCTCATCATCGAAAACTTTCGCTGGCCCGGTCATGCTTTTGACCTTTAATCCTGAGACCTTTGCTACTGCACCATCAGGAGCCAGATTTCCTTTCAGGACTACCAATGGACCATCTTTCCTCAAGGGCTGTCCGACTGGGTGGATAACCTGCTGGCCTGCCTTCAATGCCGGCAGTTCCTCGAGATTCTCTCTGAGCGTCTTACCGGTAACAGTCAGGCAGTCACCATGCAGAAGCCCTTCCTCTAACAGAAGCTTCATTACTGCTGAGACACCGCCAGCCTCAAATAAATCCTGCATGACATATTTTCCGCTTGGCTTCAGGTCAGCAATATGAGGCACTCTTTCCTGAATCCTGTTGAAGTCTTCAAGCTTGAGGTCGACCTCAGCTGAATGGGCGATCGCCATCAAGTGAAGGATTGCATTTGTCGATCCTCCTAAAGCCATCACAACCGTTATCGCATTTTCAAATGCCTCTTTTGTAAGAATTTGCCTTGGGCGAATATCTTGTTCAAGCATTTTATATACTGCCTGACCTGCCTGGTAGCAATCATCTCGTTTAGCATCCGTTTCTGCTGGATTAGAAGAGCTTCCAGGCAAGCTCATTCCCAGCGCTTCGATTGCACTGGCCATCGTATTGGCAGTGTACATCCCTCCGCAAGATCCTGAGCCTGGACATGCATGGCATTCAATCTTATGGAGCTCATCCTCGCCAATGGTTCCTTTGTTGTATTGTCCAACTCCTTCAAACGCCGACACAATATCTAAATCTTTTCCATCAAGCTTGCCCGGCTTGATGGTACCGCCATATACAAAAACGGACGGCAGATCCATTCTGGCAATCGCCATCATGCAGCCCGGCATATTCTTATCACAGCCGCCAATCGCAACAAATCCGTCAAGGCTTTCACCCTGAACAACCGTTTCAATAGAATCAGCAATTAAATCCCTGCTCGGCAGCGAGTATCTCATGCCGTCTGTTCCCATCGATATGCCATCTGAAACAGTAATCGTATTAAAAATCAGCGGAGCCCCACCTGCAGCTCTTGCTCCTTCTTTTGCTTTTACAGCTAGTTTATCGATATGTATATTACATGGTGTGACCTCGCTCCACGTACTGGCGATTCCAATCATCGGTTTCTTGAAATCCTGATCGCTAAATCCTACTGCCCGAAGCATTGCACGGTTCGGCGCCTTTCTGGCATCATCACTGAAAACATGGCTTTTGATACGTAAATCCTTTTCCATAGCTGTCCCTCCTGATTTTTTATTCACTACATTAAACGTTTTTCATTATGATTGCAATAATTTTCTAAAAATTTAAAAAATGTAAACGTATCCATTTTACCAGTAAAAAAACTAGCCATGTATTCACGGCTAGTTTACATAAAAATATTATTGTTTAATCAAGTTTATTGTTTTCGAGCTTCGGTCATCTGCTTCCATACAGAGCCCTTTGCTTCCTCTCCATGTTCAATTCTGGCGATCGCCAGCTTGACCTGCATTGCCACCTCGAATTCTGGATCTTCCTCAGCCTCTTTCAAGGCATGCAAGGCTCGCTCGTCACCAACCTCGTAAAGAAACATAGCAGCTCGCCAGCGGACAAGCTTGCTGGAATCACTCAAGGCCTGCATCATTTCATTCATTGCCTCAGGGTGCCCAAGATCTGATAAACAGTCACCTGCAGTTCTTCTGACCGTAACTGTTTTATCTTTTAAAGCTTTGTAAAGCAGAGGCAGCGCTTGTTTATCTTCAATCATTCCTAAATACACAGTTGCCAGCCTTCGGATTGAAGCCTTCTCATCATTTAGGGCTTTCTCCAGCATCGGCAGGTCATCAACTGTCGGATCTTCCATTTGCTCAAGCAGCTGATAACGCATACGCCAATCGGGATGATCAAGATCAGAACCTTGTACCCTTACTTTTTTCTTAGCCGATTTTAATTGGGCATCCTGTGATGGGTTTTTGGCACTATTCACAAGCTCTTTCAGCCTTTCGGGAGGATAGGCTGCTAAAAGCTCTTCTACCACCTCAGCACCAACTTGTTCAATATCACCATATCTGACGCCAAGCTCCTTCCATCGGCGAACCATGACCACGTTATCCTCTGGTGTTTGGACTTCTCCCACACTTTTGACAAAGATATCCGGAAGGCCAAAACGCTTCTCTTCGTTACCATCTGTCAACTTAACCTGCATCGGAATTCCTTTGTATATCTGTAGCAGGACTTTGATTTCACCATAATGCTCATTGATTGCTGCCGAACCATCCCCAGCTGATTCAGCATCCTCTCCAAACGCTTTCCTTACCTCTGGCAAAATCACCTTCCAGTCAAACTTTGCGTTCCTTTCCACCGCAAGGAAATCAGCGACGTGGTATACCCCTTTTACTCCTTCTATATCAAGTATTTTTACTACAATATCCGGTGCGCCTGCCGCAGAGTCTTTTTTATAGTTATTGCTTTTGCCCATAGGCAGTTCTTCATCCAGGTTGATCTTCATTGTATTCGGGCTCGGTGTTGGTTCAATCGATACTATTTTCACAGTCCCACCCCTTTATATTTATTGAGAATGATGCCATTTTATCATATTCATATGGAGTTATCATGCTCGGCTGCTCGCCGCAATGACAGAGTCCAAACAAAAATAAGGCCGTATTTCAGGCCTTATTCACTTTCAGCAATTTCAGATAGATAACTCCATCTTTCAATCAAATACTCAAGCTTTTCGTTCAGTTCTGCTTCCTCTCTCATCAGTGCCTGGCCCTTTTCGAAATCACTGCCGATGTTTGCCATTTCCCCCTGTACTGCCTCCAGGCGAGCTTCTGTATCGGCAATATTATCATCGATTTCAGACCATTCTTTTTGCTCCTTAAAAGTCATCTTCTTTTTCTTTTGCTTTTCCGGCTGCTCCGTTTTCTCCTTTTTCGGGAGGACAGTTTCACTCTCAATCTTTTGGCGTTTCTCGAGATACTCCGTATAGTTACCAAAATATAATGTTGTTTTCCCCTCTCCCTCTAATTCAAGAAGCAGGTCGACAACTTTATCAAGGAAATAACGGTCATGTGATACGGTAATGACTACACCGGGGAAATCCTCCAGATAGTCCTCCAGTACTGTCAAAGTCTGGGTATCAAGGTCATTTGTCGGCTCGTCGAGCAACAGGACATTCGGCTCTTCCATTAAAAGTTTTAATAAATATAATCTCCGCGTCTCTCCGCCTGAAAGCTTCCTGATTGGAGTACCATGCGAATAAGGGGGGAATAGAAACCTTTCTAGCATTTGAGAAGCAGATATGGTTTTCCCGTCTGTAGTATGGATAACTTCTGCTGTTTCTTTCAGGTATTCGATCACACGTTTATTTTCATCCAGATCCTCATTTTCCTGGGTATAATAAGCGATTTTCACTGTTTGTCCTGTAATCATTTCTCCTGAATCAAGTTGAATCCTGCCGGCAAGGATATTCAGCAGCGTCGATTTTCCAGTTCCATTCCTGCCGATGATGCCCAATCTATCGCCAGGTTTTACAAGCAGGTCAAAACCATCAAGAATGACTCTTCCTCCATATCTCTTAGAAGCATCCTTCAGCTCTAGCACCTGCTTGCCCAGCCGGCTCCCACTTAAAGCGATATCAAGCTTTTCAGAGGACTTAACATTTGATACCTCTTCATCGAGCTTTTCAAATCGCTGGATCCTGGCCTTTTGTTTGGTTGTCCTTGCTTTAGCGCCTCGCCTGATCCACTCAAGTTCCTGCCTGAATAAATTCTTCTTTTTCTCTAAGGTCGCCGCTTCATTCTCTTCCCTTATTGCCTTTGCTTCTAGAAAGCTTGCATAGTTGCCTTTATAGCTGTACAGGGATCCTCCGTCCAGTTCAAATATCCTGTTTGTCACCCTGTCGAGAAAATATCGGTCATGGGTAACAAGCAATAGGGATCCCGAATATCTTGAAAGATAATTTTCAAGCCATTTGACTGTTTCATAATCCAGATGGTTAGTTGGTTCATCAAGTATCAGCAAATCAGGAGCTTCAATCAGCACTTGCGCCAAAGCTACCCGCTTTTTCTGGCCGCCAGACAGCTCTTTCATTTCCCGTGTAAAATCAGTGATCCCAAGCTGCATTAATATCGATTTAGCTGCAGTATTGGCATCCCAGCCATCCGAGCTGTCCATTTTTCTTTGAAGGTCATAGAATTTCTCCTGAAGGACAGAATCATCCGGCTTGGTGGCTAGCTCTGACAAGACCAGTTCATACTCTCTCATCAATTTGAGGATAGGGGCCTCCCCACTGAAGACCTGGTCAAGGACAGTTCGATCAGGCTCCATTTCAGGCTGCTGGGAGAGGAAAGAAATCTTATAATCTTTCCCTAAAATAATTTCACCAGCATCTGGCTGGTCAATTCCGGCGACGATTTTCAGGAGGGAAGATTTTCCAGTCCCATTCACACCGATAAGTCCTATTCTTTCCCGTTCGCCAATTGTAAAGGTAATTCCATTGAATAATTCTTTTTCACCATATGTTTTCGTCACATTCTCAATCGTGAGCATCTTCATGCCTTACCATTCCATTCATTGTAAAATTGTTCGAGGAAACCTTCCATGTAAGTGTGCCTCTCTTCGGCAAGCTTCTTTGCCTGCTTTGTGTTCATCTTATCTTTCAGTTTCAATAGTTTCTCATAAAAATGATTGATTGATGAACTGTTGCCAGACCGGTATTCCTCCAATGTCATCTCTTCCCTTGTTGTAAGGCTTGGGTCATAAATCGGATGACCCTTTTTGCCGCCGAAAGCAAATGTCCTGGCAATCCCAATGGCTCCCAATGCATCCAGACGGTCTGCATCCTGGACGATTTCAGCTTCGATGCTATTCAGATTTATTGCACGGCCGCCTTTAAAGGAAACCGTTTCGATACAATCCTTAATATGGTTAGTAATTTCTTGATCAAGGTCCAAGCCAGCCAAAAATGAATCAAGCTTCGCCCAGCCAGCTTCCTCCGAATCATTCAGTTTTCCATCGGGGATATCATGAAGAAGGGCTGCCATTTCAATAATAAACCATTCCCCTTTCCGTTCCCCGCTCCAAATCATATGTGCATTCTTCCTGACCCTGTCTATATGGTGCCAGTCATGTCCGGAGGAATCCTTTTCAAGCTCTATTTTCACAAAATCTTCTGCCTCTTTTAAAATATCTTTCAAAATCTGCACCTGCCTTCTCTCGGAGACTATTTTACCATATTGAATGCAAACGGCTGTAGTTATGTATTTTCACAGAAATAAACAGGCACTTTCATAAAGTTTCAAAGGGCCCTTCCTATACCTAAAGGAGAAAGGTTACATGTAAAATCCTATATAAAAAAAAGTGCCCAGAGGCACCTTAAACACTCGCATTATTCCAGCTGATTCCAATCGTATGTTCTCCGGCATGAACTCCGATGACAGCCCCGATTGGGCAGCTAAGGAAAGTGATATCAGGAAACTCGCTTTCAAGCTGGGATTGCCACTCATCAGCTACTTCTTTGTGCAGTCCATATAAAATATAAACTTCCCTGAGATCAAACCTATCATGAGATGATCTTAAATAACCGAAAATTTTCTCTCGGGCTTTTTTATCACTTCGCACTTTGTCCTTCGTATTCAGTACACCATCTTCAATACTGATGATTGGTTTTACATTCAGCATGCTTCCAAGATAAAATTGGACTCCCCCCATGCGGCCGCTGCGGTGAAGCTGTTCCAGGCTGCCGATCATCACATATGTTTCATTGGAATCCCGTATGATCTCCAGCTTTTCTTTGATTTCTTCAATTGAAGCACCCTGTTCCGACAGCTTGATTCCCTTTTTTAATTGGGATGTCAGCGGGTAAGTGAGGATCTTCGAATCGAATGTTATAACGGGAACCTTTTCGATTGCCTGTGCTGCCTGTACACTTGAAGCAACAGTCCCGCTAAGCTTCGAGGATATAAGAATCGCAAATATAGCATCATATTCGCTGGCCAGTTTTTCATATAGCTCCATAAAAACACCAACCGGAGGCTGGGAAGTTTTTGGAGGTGTTTTGACAGAATTCAATTTTTTATATAATTGTTCCGCTGTTAAGTCAATACCATCTAAATACTCTTCCTCATCCAATACAATTGTCATAGGCACCTGATATACGTCAGGGTGGTTCCTTAATGCTTCATCCAGATATGCAGTACTGTCTGTTACCCAGGCGATTTTTTTCAAGCGCTCTCCCCCTTAAAATATATTACTTCTTCCATTACCGTTTATAGATTATTCTGAAAACACAAAGCAAATTCCTGCCTGAGGGCAGGAATAATGATCTATAGAATAAAATTTTCTAGTTTTAACAGAGATTCAATCATATACCCGACCATCTCTGATAAATCCCCTATCTGATCCTCATATATCATTCTATTAAACGAAATTGTTGCACTGATTTCAGACTTGGATGGTGTCCCAAAAGGATGGAATGAGGCGGCTTGATCAATCGTCCGCCCCTTTCCCCATATATTTTCTAATACATCCTGGACGGATTGATAAATACCCTCTTTATCAGGATGAGGCATATTGAAGCGGATCAAGGCAGAACATCCGGCAAGAAGATCGGAATTGCCCAGCAGCTCTGCAGAAAGATTCTCGAGCCCTGCCTCAAGGGTCAGGGTGGCGGCGAGTCTTGATGATTTGCCATTAGCCAGAGCAAAGGATATTTCGTATTTGCGTGAAAGCTTGGCAGTATTGATCCAATCATTCCGGTCAATGACGACAATTTCACCGCTTAAATCCCGGTCGTAAATTTCGCCTTCTATTACTACCTTGATATTTTCAAATGCTGTCGGATCAAACATGCCATATACACTCCTTTGTCTCTAGAAAAGCCCCACCGCGTTGCCTTCCTCGTCAACATCCATGTTCAATGCCGCTGGAAGCTTTGGCAAACCTGGCATGGTCATGACTTCACCTGTCAATGCTACAATGAAACCGGCTCCTACAGAAGGCTTCAACTCCCTCACAGTAATCGTGAAGCCTGAAGGCCTTCCTAATTTTTGCGGATCATCTGATAAAGAATATTGTGTCTTTGCCATACACACCGGAAGGACTCCCCATCCATGGCCCTCAAACTCAGCAAGCTGCTTTTTCGCTTTTGGCGAGAATTCCACTCCATCGGCTCCGTATACCTGGCGGGCAATCGACTGGATTTTACTCTCCAGCGAATCTGATAGATCATATAAGTGAGCGAAGTTGTTTTCATTACTTTCAATGACTTCCAGTAATGTTTCAGCAAGGGCAACTCCTCCTGCTCCTCCCTTTTCCCATACCTCTGTAAGAGCTGCTGGAATACCTGCAGCTTCGCAAAGTTCCATAAGAGTCTTTGTTTCCTGTTCCGTATCCGTTATAAAACGATTGATGGCAACAACATATGGCAATCCAAACCCTGCAATTGTTTCAATATGCTTCTTAAGATTTGTAAAACCATCCTTTAAAGCCTGGACATCTTCGTTCACCAGCTCTGTCTTCTTCATGCCGCCATGCATTTTCAAGGCGCGGATCGTAGCTACGATCACCACAGCTGCTGGCTCGATTCCTGCACTTCTCGCCTTGATGTTGAGGAACTTTTCAGCACCAAGGTCAGCACCGAAGCCTGCTTCTGTAACGACAAAGTCCGCAAGCTTGGAAGCCGCTTCTGTAGCGATTACACTATTGCACCCATGTGCAATATTTGCAAATGGCCCGCCATGAATCAAGGCAGGTGTATGCTCAATCGTCTGGACAAGGTTCGGTTTTACCGCTTCTTTTAGAAGCAGAGTCAGTGCGCCTTCAACACCAAGGTCACCTACTGTTACAGGCTGTCTGGCATAATTGTAGGCAACCACCATTTTTGAAAGTCTGCTCTTCAAATCCTTTAAATCGCTGGCAAGGCAAAGCACTGCCATGATTTCTGAAGCAACCGTGATATCGAATCCATCCTCACGCGGAACTCCCTGCAGCGGTCCTCCAAGTCCGATGACTACTTTCCTTAGTGCGCGGTCATTTAAGTCAAGGGCCCTTTTCCATACAATTCTGCGCTGATCGATGTTCAGCTGGTTCCCCTGCTGGATATGATTATCGATCAAGGCAGCCAATGCGTTGTTTGCAGTCGTGATAGCGTGCAAATCTCCAGTAAAATGGAGATTTATGTCCTCCATAGGAAGTACCTGCGCATAGCCGCCACCAGTAGCTCCGCCTTTAATTCCCATCGTCGGCCCTAGAGAAGGCTCCCGCATTGCAATCATCGTTTTTTGTCCAATCCGGTTTAAGGCATCCGCAAGTCCTACTGTAACAGTTGATTTACCTTCTCCAGCAGGAGTAGGGTTGATCGCAGTGACGAGGATGACTTTTCCGCTTTCCATCGTTTTTAGCTTAGCAAGTGCCTCAGAGGACAGCTTGGCTTTGTATTTTCCAAACAGCTCTATTTCATCGGCGTCGAGGCCGATATCCGCTGCAATTTCAGTGATTGGTTTCATTTTACTTTCACGAGCAATTTCAATATCTGACTTAACTTGAATATTCGTTTCCATTTCCATCCCCCCAGATATTCTCTATATGCTTTCCATCTTATATTCTACCATTTTCGAAAAGTTATCAGGTGAAAAATATTCAGATGAAACGAAAAATTCGCTTTAGTCAATTGCTCCGCCAAAGAATTCAGATTATAATAAAAATTATTGCCTTAAAGGGGGTTCCACATTGCCAATTAAAATTCCATTCCATCTTCCAGCAAGGGAAGTTCTGGAGGAGGAAAATATTTTCGTCATGGATGAAGGCCGTGCATCGCAGCAGGATATAAGGCCTCTCAACATCCTGATTCTCAATCTTATGCCTGAAAAGGAAAAAACAGAAAGACAGCTGCTTCGCCTGCTTGGAAATACACCACTTCAGGTCAACATTACATTCCTAAAAACAGCTACATACGAATCTAAAAACACATCGCCCTATCATCTCGAAGAATTTTACCAAACATTTACCGAAGTAAAAGGAAAAAAATTTGATGGGATGATCATTACAGGTGCACCGATCGAACTGATGGATTTTGAACAAGTAGAGTATTGGGGTGAGCTGACTGAAATTTTGGAGTGGACAACCGAGAATGTCACCTCCACCCTCCATATATGCTGGGGAGCACAGGCTGCGTTGTATTACCATTATGGAATCAAAAAATACGAGCTTCCGAAAAAATGTTCTGGTGTCTATAGTCACCAGGTTCTGGACAATAAAGAAAAGCTGCTCCGTGGATTTGATGATTGGTTCAAAGCCCCGCATTCCAGGAATACTGATATTTCCATGGTTGACTTAAACACAAAGAAAGAGCTAAAACTGCTGGCAGCTTCAGAGGAAGCAGGACCGCTAATCATATCCTCAACAGATCGCAAAAGGATCATGATTACAGGGCATTTGGAGTATGAGGCATCAACATTGGCAGAAGAGTATGAGAGGGATCGGCAAAAAGGGCTGTCAATCAGCATGCCAGAACACTATTTTCCTGGCAATGACCCAAAACAGCAGCCTGTTAACACATGGCGTTCACATGCACATCTATTCTTTTCAAACTGGCTAAATTACTATGTCTATCAGGAAACTCCTTATGAATGGGATTAATAAGAAAAGTTCAAGCGCCTTGTATTAAGGAACGGCGACTAACTTCGCCACATCCTGTGGCAACGTCGCCGTCAGCACATCCTGTGCAAGTCCGACAAGCGCTTGCCGACTAAGACCGCCACGTCCTGTGGCAACGTCGGCACTAGAACATCGTGTCCGTCGGAGGTCCTGCCAATGAAGTCGTTCTTTGACTTCATTGGCAGGACCGAAAACGAAAAGTATAGCCGACTGCCCAGAAACGCAGAAACTGGAGACTCCGACAAAGAAGCGCTTTTTGCTTCTGCCGGCGGAGTTGAAGTTTCGGAGTTTCTAGGAGGCGAAACTAGACAATAAGAAACGCGGAGGC